>NZ_JBHZAN010000007.1:0-230108 GCF_042754285.1 Streptomyces sp. NPDC059224 | reverse complement strand
TCATGAGACCCGGCTGGCCGGAGGCATCGCAGCCCCGTACTCGAACATCCCGCGAAGCATCCGCCCCGGCGGAACGTCCTTAACTACGGATTAGGTCTCATGAGACCCGGCTGGCCGGAGGCATCGCAGCCCCGTACTCGAACATCCCGCGAAGCATCCGCCCCGGCGGAACGTCCTTAACTACGGATTAGGAGCAGCAGACCGATGCCGCAGGGCGCCACCGTATCCCTGGGGCTCGACTCGAAGGGGGCGCCACGCCGTTCGTCGGCTCGGGGCGCCGGCTACAGCGGGGACGCGACCGGCTGGGGATGGCTCTCCGCGGCGAGTTGGCCGCGGGCAACGGCTTCATGCCGGAGCGCGGTCCTCAGGTGCCACAACGAGATCGCCGGCAGGAGGCTGCCGAGCCGTTCCACCGCCCGCGGTGCCTCGGCAGCCTGAGCCAGCAGCTCAGCGGCCGACCGCGACCACTCGTCGCTTCGATCCCCGCCCAGACGTTCCACGACCTCGTCCAGTAGCTGTGCCAGCTCACCCGCTCCTGGGTCCTCCGGCACATCAACTCCCCACGACTGGACGGCAGCCTCCAACGCCGTGAAGGCGTGCGTGCGGTCGAGCGGCGGCCCGGCTTCTACATCCCCGTGCGTCACGATCACCATCGTTCACCGTCGGGGCTCTTCTCGTGGCAGGAACCGAGCATCGGTTGCTCTCGGATCAGACCGTGACACGGGGTGCGAGGGGTGCCACACGCGGCGGTGCTGCGGGCACGGGCAAGCCGCGGCGCAGGGCCTCGCGGGTGAGGGCGGCGAGCTGGGCGCCGGCCGCGGTGTACGCGTCGGTGGCGCGCACAAGGCGCTGCTCGGCGGCGGCCAGGTCTGCAGCGAGTTCTTCATCGGTTCGCGGCTGGGCGCCAGAGCCGGGCTGTGCTGATGCCCCCGCCTCACCAAGGCGCGGCTCGTCCTGCCGTACGGAGCGGCGGACGAACACGCCCTTGCCCTTGATCGCGTAGACCAGGCCCTCGCGTTTGAGTACGCGCACCGCGTTCTGTGCCGTCGAGTTGGCGATGCCGAAGCTGTCTTGGAGTTCCCGCGCGGAGGGAAGCCGGCCACCCGGTTCGAGGTTGCCGGACCGTATCTCTTCCCTGAGCAGGTCGGCCGTACGGACGTAGGGGGGCCTGGGGTCGTGTTCGTCGTCGATCACGTTGTTGGGGGCGGCAGAGGGCACTGTCCGGGCCGCCGGCGGAAGGCCGGGGTGTGCGCTGCTGACGTAGCTGCCCCGGCCGAGCACGGAGTAGACCATGCCCTCCCGCTTCAGCACTCCCAGTGCGTTCTGCACGGTCGAACTGGACACCCCGAAGTGCGCTTGGAGTATTCGTGCCGACGGCAGCCGGCTCCCGGCCGGATACTCGCCGGTGTGGATCCTGTCGCGCAGCACCTCGGCGGCTTGGAGGTAGGGCGGCCTCGAGTCGTCTTCCAGCGGCAAGATCATGGTCGTACCGTACGCAGCGCTCTCTCCGCTCCCGGCCGTGGGCCCGAGCACGGCCGGTGCGGGAGACGGCAGTCCGTGTGCCACCGCGAGGATCGTCAGAGGCCGCGTATTACGGCGACGACCTTGCCCAGGATGACCGCGTCGTCGGCCGCGAGCGGCTGGAACCTGGGGTTGTGGGCGACGAGCCAGGCATGGCCGGCCGCGTCGCGCTGGAACCTCTTCACGGTCGCTTCGCCGTCGAGCATGGCGGCGACGATGTCGCCAGGCTCGGCGACCTGCTGCCGCCGGACGGTGACCACGTCCCCGTCGCAGATGGCCGCATCGATCATGCTTTCCCCGATCACCTTCAGGGCGAAGAGCTCGCCTTCACCGACCAGCTGGCGGGGCAGGACGTAGGTGTCTTCGACCATCTCCTCGGCGAGGATCGGTGTTCCGGCCGCGATCCTGCCGACCAGAGGGACCTCCGCCGCCGCGGGCTCGCTCTCCGGCCGCTCGTACTCTCCCGCAGAGGACCTGAGGGGGAGACAGTAGGCGCGGGGGCGATGCGGGTCGCGGCGGAGTGCTCCCTTGCGTTCCAGGGCGAGGAGCTGGTGCGCGACGCTGGAGGTGCTCGTCAGGCCGACCGCCTGACCGATCTCGCGCATCGAGGGCGGGTACCCGCGGTCAGCGACGGAGCGGGCTATGCAGCCAACGATGGCCCGCTGCCTGTCGGTGAGCCCGTCGGGGCCCCGGCGGATGCCCGGAGGCCGGCCCGGTCCAGCGTGGGTGATGGTCATGTGCCCCCCTTGCGATCTTTCGTCTCTGGACAGTAGCCCCACACACCGACAAACGGAACGTCTGTCGATCACCTTTTCGACCTGTCGGTGGTGACGTCGACCCACATCAGAGGGACTTTCGGGCCGGTCCGGTCGTTGGACCGGTATGAGCGTCCGGAGCCTCCTCGACACGGCCTTCGCCCAGCCGCAGGTCCCTGGTACACGCGCCGGTGGGACCGACTTCGTCCCTCTGGAATCGGGCGCATGGAAGGAGTTCCTCTTCGGACCCGGCGCGGGGCCCGGCAAAACAGGCTCCTGGGACCGGCAGATGGCGGTGCTGTGGAAGCGCGTGGTCTCGGAGTGCGGAGCCGCTCAACAGCTCGCGACCGAACACGACGTCGACTGGGAACAGGCTCCTCACGAGTCGAAGGCCGTCCTCGCGCTGGCCGGGCCGGACAACGTCGTCGTGGATGTCGCCGCGGCCTCACTGGCAACCCAGCGGGAGCGGTGGGAACTCGAGAGGCGCTTCGCACGGATCCACCGTCGCCTGCCCGCGGACCTGTCGTGCCTCGTGCCCGCCGACGTCGGCGCGCTTCGCTCCGGTCTGCTGGAGGAGCGTGACTTCCGCACCAGCTCCTACCAGCTCGAGCGCGACCGGTTGGGGCGGTGGGTGCGCGCCCTGTCCGGGACGGCGGCCTATCTCGCCGCTGCGCACATGGTCCCCGCCCCACTCGCCCTGGACGTGGTCACCACCGCCCCCCTCGACGAGCAGACCAGGGCCGCACTGCGACTGCCGGCCCCCTGGTCGCTCATCACGCACGACGCCGTCCCTCTGCGCGCGGCGGAAGCCGATGACGACGAACTTGCCGCACTCGTCGAGGCCGGGGTGTGTGTCGGACCGGAACCCGTCATCCTCGGCGGCCTCCTCGCCGCCCAGCCCGATGGCCGGCTCGACACGACATCCGGCTTCCTACTCATCTCCGCCCTCGACGCCCCGGGCAAGCGGTACTGGATGCTGCAGCCAGCCACGTACGGCGACGACCACGCCGGCGGACGCGTGCTCTACGGATATGCCGCGCAGCTCGCGTTCGCCCGGTGGACGCCCCCGCCTGTGCTCCCGGCCCCGGGGGCGCGGCCCAACTCGCGCAGCGCCCTGGGAAGGATCGCCACGAGCGAGGTCGGCCGGTCTGGTGGGTTCCATGGAGTCCGTGTCCTGGACTTCACCCCTCCACCGGAAGAGCCGCCCGAGGAGCGACCAGCGCCAGCAGGGGCACGCAGGCCGCTCGAGTTCGGCACGTGGCGGCGGGCGCACTGGAAGCCCGGCGTGCGGATCGGGATCCGCGACAGCGACGGACGACTTGTCGGTCCGGTCTACAAGGACGGCGCCGTGGAGGGCACGACATTCACTCGTGAGCGCCGGTTCTTCCCCCGCACCCGGATCCGCCGCGACCTCCCTCTGGCCCCGACCACAACCGTGTACAAACTCTCGAACTCGGCCGCACCGCGTGGTCGTTAGGTCCCATCCGGCGCAGGCCGTCCGGCGCATGGCCGTGTCTTTTGGATCAGCGCGAAAGACACGGACTGAGGTTCGGCGCAGTCGGGGCTACCGGGGTCGCAGGGCGTGGAGATCCGGCAGACGGCGTTCGCCGACGTGGGGCAAGGCGGTCTTCCATCCTTGGCCATCACACAGACGTACGCGCTGCCTCGGTGGGGACGAGTCCGTCTCCACGACGATGTCTGGGATGCCGAGCCAGGCCCACTTCCGCGCCCCGGCTGGCCTACTTGGCGGCCCAGCCGCCCAAGCTGTTCCGGTTCCCCTCCGCCGCCCGGCGCAGCGCGTCCGGCGATCCCAGCAGACCGTACGGCAGATACCCGGACCGGACACCGAGTTCCCACCCATGGACCTGGACGGCAAGGCAGGCCAGGGTGAGGGAGCCGAGGGGGAGGAGGGACCGGGGCGCGGGATCGCCGGCCTCGGCCTCGACGCTCTCCCGGTACGCGACCAGCCGGGCGACGAGGGCGTCCTCGAAGGCGTGCTGGTCGTCGTCGAGGAGTACGCGGAGCAGCCGCTGGTCCGCGCTCAGCGCGTCGCCGACCTCGTCGAGCCGCCGGGCGGCCTCCGCGCGCTCCCCGGCGTCCGGCTTGCGCAGCGGAACCGTGGGCCAGTCGCGGGGCAGATGCCCGGCCGCCTCGGTGAGATAGGGGCACAGGGCGTCCATGGCGGCGAGGTCCGCGGGGTCGGAGACGGAGGTGTACCGGTTGTAGGGCACGCCGTCACGGATGGCGGGCGCGTAGTCGCCGCGCAGCAGCAGCCCGGTGACCCGCTCCCAGTCCCACACGTGCCCGCTGACGACACACATCTCGAACATGTCGAGCCAGGTCCGCGCGGTGGGCGCCTCCTGGACGACGTCCCGGAAGGTGATGGGCCCGTCCCCGAACTCGTCGTCGTCCAGGTCCGTGCTGATCCGCTCCCCGACGAGGGGGAACCGGATCTCCTGGTCCCCGTCCGGGAAGCACATGATGCTCAGCACCCCGTGCACACACTCCGCGGCGGTGACGGCGACCGTGCCGGCCGCGGCGTCGAGCTCCGGCTCCGTCACCGTTTGCGCGGCGACATGGTCGAGAAGCTCGTCCGCCATCGCCCGTATCAGGGCCGGCGAGATGCTGCCGTACCGCAGTGAGTGCCACCGCTTGTAGGCCCGCCCGTCGATGTCGTCGAGCGCCTGGGCCAACCTCTGCGCACCGACCTGATGGCACGTCACATTTCGCACGTACTGCGTCCCTTCATGAACTCCGCGACTGGACGAAGCACGCTATCAACGGGCACTGACAGCATCGTCCTCTCGCGAGGCCGGGCAGGAGTTGTGGGTTCGGTGCGGTATACACGAGGAGATCACAGACCGCCGCACTGTGAGGCGCCGCACCGGGGGTAGGGGATGACCGTTCCGCACGTGAGTACCGCGCTTCGCCCGGGGGACTACCTCCAGATCGCCTCGGAACGGATGGCCGTCGACGGCGTGCCGGACGGCGAAGGGTTCGCCCGGATCGAGCGGGTGGAGATCATCACCGACACCGGATTCCTGGCTCCGGACTCCACCCAGGTGCGTACCCGGGCAGCCCAACAGATCGCGGTCGTGTTCTGTCACGGCATGCCGGGCCCGGTCATGTTGCGCGAGGGTGATCAGTGGACCCTCGGCGAGGTCGACAGCGGCAGGGCCCGCTGGGATTCCGCCCATCCCTGGTGGCCAGAGACCCAAGAACCCCTGTTCACCGGAAGCCACTTGGCCGCCGGACCGCACCCCTTTCGCAACACCATCCACGGCCCCGATCTCGTGGCGCCGGCCGCCGCGACCGAGCCGCAGCCGCCGCGGCAGCGGGCAGCCGTGTTCGACAAGGCGGCCCACATGGTCATGGTTGGTGACTACCTGCAGATCCATGCCCTGCGGCACCCGCAGTGGGACATGCGCATCGACGAAGGATTCCACCGTGTCGAATGGATCGGCCACCTCGCCGGTGACGCCCTCGACGCAGTGCTGAACGATCCTGCCTGGGCGCGCGGCTGGCTTACCCTCGCCTCGGTCCACGGCCTGTCCGGCATCCTCGTACTGCCCGAGGTTCCGGTGACCGTCCTGATCCAGCCCAACCCGGAGCGTCGCCGCTCCGACGAGGACGAAGCCTGGCACGAGGGTCCTTTCTACGAACTGGCCGGTGTCACCGAACCCGACCTCACGGAGCAGCGCCACGCCGATGCCCGTCTACGGCCGGAGCCGCCTGGTTCGGAGGCCGCTCTGTATCCCAGCAGGTTCAGCAGCCCGGCCCAGCGGGCTCTGCACCTGGACGGCGTCACCGGCATACGCCCCGTCGCCGCCTCCCAGCTTCCCTGGCCGCATGGCCTGTTCAAGTGTCCCTACGGTGAGCGGGCGAAGGCCCTGGCCACCAGCTACCCCAAGGGGCACAGCAAAACCGCCCACGCCGAGCTGTTCACCCGGCTCGGCGATCAGGACTTCGCCGCCTGCCCCTACCACCAGGCCGACGACTGGGAGGCGATCACCGCGGCCGTGCTCGCCTTCGCCCGCGCCGAACCCGACAGCGACGAACAAGACCGCCTCTACCGCGCCACGCACTTGAGCGAGCGCGACCGCGCCTGGTTTCGCTCCCTCATCGGAGGGGGCCACATCTGGTGGGACACCGGACAGCAGAACCTGACCAACGGCCAGCACCGCCTGTGCGCACTGCGTGCCGCCGGCATCGAGGTGATTCCCGTCTACGGCCGGCACCTCCCCGACCACGACGAGACCACGCCGTCCCAGGACGCCCTGACGCACGCCAGGCGCACCGTGGAGGACTTCTGGCATGCCAGCATCACTTCCGCCCTCAAGCCGGGCCGCCTCAGCACCCACCTGGCCCGGCTGCTCGCCCGCTACCCACGCCTGCGTGCGCTGCTGCCGAAGAGCAAGTAGCGCGCTACGCCCAAGTGGCGGTGAACGCGTGGCGGGCGGCTTGCCGCAATCAGACAGGCGGCGGCCGATTATCAGGCAGGATCCCGCGGGTATGCCCCCGGACGCCGCGCACGGGGGGACGCGACGCCCAGGAGGACTGCTTGCCAACGTACCGCGCCATCCAGTCTCTTATCGCATATATCGGGGAAGCCGATCGCGTGGCGGGGGCCGGCGCGGATCGAACGCAGTCTGGCCCGGGAGGCGGTCACGAGGACGCCGGATCGGCCACGACGGACCTGGTGCCGGGGGATGATGAGGAAGCCATGGCCATGTCGCAGAAGGGCAGCCGCGTTGAGTCACTTCTCCGGGCATGAGACCAGCCCTCATGAGGCGCTCCGGCAGGGCCGGACGGCAGTGGATCGTCTGATGGCGGGGATGCTGGACGCCGGCGGGATGTTCCGTGAGGTGACGGCGACCCAGGTGCTCCTGTCCACCGCTTCCCCGCGTATCCGGTTCGTCGAGTTCGCAGCCGACGAGGAGAAGGAGAACGGAGCCGACTGGCTGTGGTGGTGGGTGGACCGGGACGGTACCTGCTACGGGCTCCTGGTCCAGGCGAAGATCTTGAAGTTGCACGGCAAGCGCTGGAGCATCGACTTCAGCTACAAGACGCGCGGCGACGACCGGACGCAGCTCTCGAAGCTGATCAAGGCGGCGAACCGCTTCCATGTCCCCGCCGCGTACGTCTTGTACTGCGGGGACGCCCAGTACCGATCGACTCTGGCCTGCGACCGCACTCATGACGACGTTCCGTGCAAGGAGCGCGACCGGGTCGGTGTGGCCACTGTCTCCGCTCTGGTGGCGGAGAACGCGGTCGGCCTGGACGCCAAGAACGCGGGCGTGAGCGCCTTCCACGACGCCGTTCCCGTCGAAGACATCGCCAGCCCCGACGGCCTGGACGCGCCGATCGTGCCCCTCGGGCGCGGGCTGGACCAGGACCTCGAGCGCTTCCTGCGGCAACCGCAGCGAGGATCTCGCAGGGTGGCAAAGGAACTTCTCCGGCCTGTCCAGCGGATCAGGCACGGCCAGTTCGCCGGCGCGGCGGTCATGGAACGCGCCGCCACGGTCACCGGCGCCCTTTTCGAGAACGTCCCCAACGACTACGGGCATTTCTCCGTGCCGTACCTCGCGCACATGCTCCGCGGGCTGCGGGCGGAGGTCCCCGACTACGTACGCGACGTCCTGGCAGGCCGGACTCCTCCAACATGGGTCACAGACCACGTCGGCGGGATCGTCGTGATCCCCGACGCGGACGCCCCGACCACGGCGTCACCGGCCCGGGCTGGTGACGGTGGCGCCGGGCTGCTCCCCGCGGATTTCCTTGAGGCGCCTCAGCCTCCACATGACCACCGTCCTGGGCACGCCGCGTGAGTTCGACGCGAAGCGTCCGGCACTGACCGACCGGCCGGGGCCAGCCGACAGGCCCCGTCCCGGTGTCCCGGGCGGTGTCATCCGCTCCAGGGGACCCGGGCGAGAACGAGCCCCCGGACGTCGGCGGCTCCGGTCGCCCGGAGCCGGAGCGCGACGTGCTGGAGCTGCGATCCGCTGGTGAACACGTCGTCGACGAGCAGGATGGTGGCCGATTTGATGTCGCTGATGTCCCCGGTCCAGGTCAGGGCGGCGGCATGCGCGGTCGCGGCCGCGCGCTTCTCCTCCAGGGTGCGGTTCGCGGACCGGGCCGTCTCAGCGTGCTTCACCAGCCGGTGCGCGCCCGGCGGGCTGAGCGGGAAGGCCCGGTTCACGTCCTCTGTGTAGGCGGCGTCCATGATCGCCTCGATGTGCTGGATGGGCTGGCGGCCGACGTGGGACGGGTTGCCGACGACGTAGTCGACGCCGTGCATCGCCTCGGGGTGGCTCTCCATCCAACCGACGAGGAGCCGACCGAAGATCATCGCCCAGCCGGCCCTCCCCTCGTACTTCAGCTTGTGGATCTTGTCGCGCAGGGCTCCGGAGTACATGGCCACCGCGTCGACACGCGAGAACCCCCGCTCGGCTTCCGGCAGCGCACACACCCGATTACTGCACTGCCTGCCGGGCGCGACGGCCTGGGAGCAGACCGGGCAGTGGGGTTCGGCGACCGGCTGGAGGGTGCGGCCGGCGCAGTCGGAGCACAGGCGGGCGGTGCCGGTGATGCGGTACGCGCACACCGGGCAGTTGGGAAAGCCTGCCGGATTAGGGAGACCTGCCGTCACAGGCCGGCCAGGGCGAGCTGCTGGCGCTGCTGGCCGGCGGCCTGGATGTCCGCTGCCTGGCCGAGGCGGTCGGTGATGTCGCTGGAGGCGGTGACCAGGATCGCCCGGCCCTCGTCCAGCATCTTCTTGGCCCAGGGCTGTGTGTCGGCGAGGGAACGGATCAGGAAGACGAGCTTGCCGTGCTCGGAGGCCAGGCGGGCCTGCATCTTCGCGCCCGACGTGCTCGAGGCCTCGATGACGACGCTGCCCAACGTGGTGCCGGACGTGACGACGTTGCGGCGCGGGAAGGTGTACTTCGCCGGCGGGCTCGTGGGCCAGAACTGGCTCAGCAGCGATCCCCCAGCGCTGAGGATCGCCTTCGCGAGCGGACGGTTCTCGGCCGGGTAGATCGAGGCGGCAATGCCGGTACCCATGACGGCGAACGTCCGGCCGCCCGCGGTGAGCGTTGCCTGATGGGCGGCAGCGTCGATGCCCTTGGCAAGACCGCTGGCGATCACGACGTCGTGCTCGACGAGCTCGCGGGCCATCCGGGTCGCCCGGCGCAACCCGTCCTCGGATGCCTGGCGGGTGCCGACGACGGCGATGGAGCGGGCGTCGCGCTGATCGAGCTCGCCGCGGTAGAAGAGGAACGGCGGCAGGTTACCGATCAGCCTCAGGTTCGCCGGATAGTCCTTGTCCAGGACGGTGACCAGGCGCGCGCCAGCCTTGTCGGCGGCGGCGAGCTCGTCGTCGACGCGGGCACGGGCGGCGTCCAGGCCGGCGGTCAGGGCCTGCTGCAGCAGGGGGCGGTTCTTGGTCGCGGCACGCGAGTCCTCCTGCAGCTGTCCGTCCATGAGCGCGGCCAGGCCCTCGGGGCTCTGGGCGCCGCGGGCGATCAGGCTCCAGTCGAGGGTGGCATCGCCGGCACGCAGCGCGCACAGGGTCAGCAGATCGTGCTGGTCAGCGGTGATATCGAGGTCCATCAGGGTGTCCTTCTACTCGTGGCCCCGGGATGTTCGAAGGATGAAGCGAGGTACTCGGGCCACTTCCATCATGGCGTACGGAGCCCCCGGACGGACAGGAAGGGGGCCGTCGAGCCGGTTCCTCAGGCCTGTCGCCGCTGTTCCATACGGGCGAGGGCTTCGGCGAGCTGGGTGGCCCCGCCGGGCGCCGCGACCGGTTCCCAGATGATCCCTACCGCCAGACAGATGCCGCTGACCAGGCGCTCCGCCTCGCTGGTGTCGTACCACTGCTCGACCTGCCCCGGCAGGGCGATCCACCACAAGGCGGTGGTCGTCGTCTCCCCGGTCGGCACGAGGTACTCGCCGCGCCAGACGAGGGGGTACGCATGCTGCTGGAGGTGGGTGAGCATGTCGGCGAGGTGCCGCTGCCGGGCGATCTTGTAGGCGGTCATGGGAGAGCGGGTACCGGCAGGAACCGGGCGGGGTGCCGGATGAGCCATCCGGGCAGGGGCCGCCTCAGGGGCGGCCTGGGGTTCGACGGCACCCTCCGCAGCGGCGGCGAAGTGCTCCATAGCCGTCGTCAGGACCACCGACGGCCCTTCCTCCGCTCCTCCAGGGCCCGTCGTCGTCTGGAAGTGCGTCAGGGGGATGTCGTTGGTGGTGAAGGGATCGATCGTGACGCCGGGGCGCAGCTGGTAGACGGTGTGGCGCGAGGGGTACTTTCCGATGGTCAGTGCGATGACCCGTGCTGCTCCGGCGTCGCTGAGGAGGGTGCGGGCCCACTCCAGGGACTTGCCCTCGGTGGTGAAGTCGTCGAAGACGATCACCGTCTTGCCGGCGATCTTCTTCTTGTAGGTCGGGTTGACTCGTACGGTGCGGGCTTGGGCGGCGATGGAGATGTCCCGTCCCGTCGACTGGCCGACGCTCCTCCTGTACCGCTCCAGGCTGGTATCCGGGGCCTGAACGACGCGTTCGAGAAGGTCCTCCTTGTAGGAGGAGCCGGTCATGACCTTGGCGCGCTGCAGGAAACCGGCGAGCTGCGGGTTGCCCTTGGCCGGTGTGCTGCTGGGGTACACGCAGAAGAAGCTCTGACCAGGCAGCGCACCGTCGAGGTAGGCCGCACACAGAAGGTGCAGCATCAGGACATCGCGCGCGTCCTCGTCCCCGACCTTGACGGTGTTCTCGTAGGTGAAGATGTCCTTGATCGTGAAGGTCCGGCCGCCGCCGCGGGGGAACCGCGCGTTGAAGGGCAGCATCGAGCGAATCGCGAAGGCGCGGTCCTCGTCATCGAGACGGAACGCCCAGCGCGGCTCGTGCAGCAGGAAGTACTCCAAGAGCTCGATGACGTCGGCGGGCTCGTCCGACATCAGCGAGGTGATCTTCGCTCCCAGGCGGCTGGCCCAGCGGGCGTGGATGTGGACGACGCCGGCGTGGATGCCTGTGTACCAGTCGAACTGCGAGGTCCCGATGAGGATGAGCTGGTTCATGCGGAGGCCGAGTCTGTCCGCGACCGCCTCCAGCCAGGCCTTGTTTCCGCGCTTCGCCTTGTCCGGGATGTCGTCGCGGCACAGATGCAGGGCCGGTTCGGGAAGGCCGGCCGCAGCAAGGGCCGACTTGGCGTCCATCGGGTCGTTGGTCAGCAGCACCCACGCCACATCGCGTTGATCGAGCCACCGCAGCAGTTCAGCGATCCCCTCGTGCGCGCGCCCGGGCCCGTGCAGGACTGCCTTGTAGTCGATCGCGACCGCGCGCACCGTCTTCTTCTCGTCCATCGCCGCCCCCACTGCTGTGCCCTGATCATGAACTGACCCTCTTGCCATGATCTCAGCCGTTCTGACGGCGCATCTGCAGATTCCGGATTCCCCGGCTTCGGATCCGGCGGCAGCCGGCTGGCACAACGCCCATGGTCGTGCGTCTCCGTCGGAGGGCTGATAGCCGCTTGCGCCCAGGACGATGACGACGGGTCAGAGGGGTCAGGATTCTGGGGCGTCGTGGGGCTCGGGTCGGTCTGGTGAAGTGAGGAGCTCTACCAGGGCGAGCAGCATCAGCAGGAGGACGGCTCCGAGAAGGATGGCGGCCCATCCCACGGCCCATCGCGTACTGCGGGTGCTGATCACGGTCGGCGTGAGCGCCACCATCAAGGCGACCACGCCGCCTGGAAGGACAAACTGCCGCCTCACGATCGGGTACCCGGGATCGTCGGGTCGGCCTGGTGCCCATCACGGGCCTGATTGGCCGGGTGGTGAGGGTGGTCGCACCACGGAGCCGCCATGTCGGTGAGCTCCTCGAGGAGCTGCTCAGCTGTGGCGAGGTCATCGGCATGTACAGCCTCGGCGAAGTCTTTCTCCAGATCGTGGGCGGCGCTCCAGTCGGCCTTGTAGTCCTCGCGGCCGGCGGGGTACTGCTCGCGGCGCCGGTCGTCGAGCCGGTCGAGGATGAACTGGTAGACGCGTACGCCGGTCTGCGGATCCAAGGGCATGCGGTGGGTCTTTCGGGCTCGGTGACGTTCTTGTCAGGTCGCCGGTGGGGCTATCGCCTGAGTGGTCGTGCGGCGCGGGCGCGTCGTGCGGCGCGGAAGGCGTCGGCGGGATCGTCGCAGGCTCCGGGTGCCGGGCGCCACTCGTTGGCGCGCCAGAGGGTGAAGGGGTACCAGCGGCCGTCGGGGCCGGGGCGGATCTGGACTCCGGCGGTCGCGTCGGTGAGCGTACTGCCGTCGATGGTGATGGTCCCGAGGCCGACAGCGCGGGAGGCATGGACGGCCTCTCGTGCCCGTTCGAGGACGTCCGTGGCTGCCGGGGTGGCGGCGAGGGTGGCGTGGGCGCCGGCCGGGCCGCCGTGGCGGTAGCCGATCATCATCGCCCGCAGGGTGGCTTCGGGGATGCCGGTGGTGTGCTGGGCGGCCTCCAGGTGATCCGCGCCGTCGGGGCTGGCGAGGATCCGCATGATGTCGGCCAGCTCGTCGTGGGGCGCAGCGGCGGTGCCGGCCAGGAGGGTCCTAGCGCGGGCGGCGGCATCGGTGGTCATCCACATCAGGTCCTGGGCTCGGGGCCCGGGGAGGGGTGCGTCGCTCCAGGTGAGAGTGCTGACGGCATCGAGGTCGAGGTCCGGCGGGGGCTGTGGGGGGCGGTGGGCGGCCAGTGCGTAGAGCTGGGTGGCGCGCACGGTGCCGTTGGTGTCTGCAGGGAGGGGGCCGGGGTCGGCGCCGTCGACGAGGTCGCGTACGTGGGCAGCGAGGGCCCGGGCGGTCATGCCGCGGGCGCCGAGCAGCAGGGAGGGGGTAGCGGCGAGGCGTTCGGCGACGGCGTGGCCGAGGGCTGCACTGTGGCAGTGCGGGCAGGGCGAGGCCGACGGGGACGGCGAGGCCGGTGACGGTGGCGCGGCGAGGCATGATGCCGCCGGCGCCCGCGAGGACGAGGTCGCGGGTGACCGGCTGCAGCGGCGGCAGGTGGCCGGGGGCGAGCAGGGGTGTGCCGTCGGGCTGGAACAGCATCCATGCGGTCCGGCCGGGGTGGCGTGAGGGCAGCAGGGTCAGGGCGGCGCCGTCGGCGAGGGCCTGCTCGAGAAGGCAGTGGGCGGTGAACAGGTCGGCCGGTCCGGCGGGGAGGGCGCGCGGCGGCTCCTGGTTCTCGGTCGGAGCGGGCGGCATGGGGGGCGCGGGTTGGGCGGACGCCGCCGCCGGTTCGGTCGCGGCCGGGGGCTCGGCGTCGGTGCCGAGGGCGGTCTGGAGGGCCTTGAGGAGACGGTCGGCTGCTTCGGCCCGGGCCTGCCGTTTGGTGGGGCCGGTTCCTTCGCCGGTGAGCTGCTGGCCGCGGTGGACGGCGGTGACTGTGGCCGTGAAGCCGGTGGGCGTCGGTGCGGGGGGCCGGTAGTCGGGCCGGGTGATGTGGCCGGCCTGGTGGAACTCGTTCAAGGCCGACACGGGGTTGGCTTCCCCTGATGGAGCGGGCGCCTGGGGCTGGGTGGCGGGCGTGTCCCAGGTCCAGTCGGGTACCGCGCGATCGGCGAGGGGGTCCGGCAGGTCGGCGAGCGCGGCGATGAGGGTGGTCATGGCCTGCTGCCGCGCCGCCTTGCGGGTGCGGGCCCGCTGGACGCTGCCGGTGATGTCGCGGCCGGCCGGGGCGAAGGTGGCCTGTGCGACGAAGAACGGCTGGCCGTCATCCCCCTGTCCCTCCCGGACGGTCGCGGAGGGGATGCGCAGCAGTTGGGCGTGCATGGAGATGATGCTCGGCGCCAGGGCCGGGCTGGCGGCGACGGCGGTGATGGCGGCTTGCTGTACGGGCGGCCAGACGTCTGTTCCGGCCGTCTCGAACAGCACGGTCCGCAGGGCGGCGACGTCGAGGTGGCCCCGGGCGATGCGACGGATGGCTTCGGACGCGACCGCGGCAGCGGATGTGCCTTGGGCGACGACGCGTTGAAGCGTGCTGCGGAAGGCGTCCGCGTCCATCAGGGCCAAGGGCGTGCTGTCGACCGAGGCGTCGGCGCGGGAGGGCGGGATCTGGACTCGGGATGTACGGGCGGCCAGCGCTGCGGGACTGATGGGCTGCAGGCGGTCGATGGACAAAGACACTCCCCCAGTAGCCGGACGCCGTCGAGACCACTCATTGTGACCTGCGTGCGCGTCAGGACGGCGCCGTACACACAGACAGAGTTGTTGCGTATTCGCTTTTCAGCATGTAGATTGCTCATGTCGCCGGGTCGGACCGGCCCTCTTCCACTCCCTTGATCGCATTCGCTGCGGCCGCCTTCTTGCGCGGCCGAGACGAAAGGTGGCTCCTCCATGCCCCGAGACCTCCATCTCCTCTCCGCTGCGCCCCCGTCGCACGACCTGGCCTCCGACATGGTCGCCTCCGCCCTGGCCGACATCGAGTACCGGCTCGGTGAACAACAGGGCTGGGACCTTCCTCCCCGCCTGTTCATGCTCCGTCTGCGGCCCCCGCGCGTGGAGGTGGAGTTCATCCCGGAGGTCGTCTGGAACCCGGTGGGGATCAACCCCGCCGACGCCTTGCGGCACCACGCAGAGGCGCTGCCGCCCGTACCGTCCTTCCTGGTCCCCGGCGAGGTGCATGAGGACTCCGTCTTCGCTGTTGGGTTCATGTTCGAGGGGTGGAACAAGCCGAAGAACGTCCAACTCCCGCCGGAACTGCGCATGCTGCGGGACAGCGGTGAACGGGTGAACCATCTCCTGCCCGACCGCCAGGAAGTCCGGATCGTCCACGCCGTCGACCTCAACCAGCGCGCCGTCCACATCGTGCGGCCTCGCGGCGGGCAGCCCCGCCTGTCGGTCGCCGGACGAGAGGGGGCACCGGAGCTGGAGGGAACCATCCCCGTCGCCCTGGGCCGATTCGTGCACGCCCTCAACAGCGGCCCCGGCCAGTAGACCGAACACCCGGCGCCCCGCGCCCAGATGTGAGGACCGACATGATCACGGACCCCATGCTGTTCCGCTTCACGGCGAGCGGGCCCACGCCCGAAGCGGCCTTCACCGCGTTCGCCGCCAAGGACCGCGAACAGCCGCACGATCCGTTCCGGCCCCGCGCGGACCTGTCGAAGGTGACCGAGGTGAAGGTCGCCGACGGCCGAGACCGGCTGCGCGCCGACGGCTGCTTCGACGGCCAAGACGGCGGCCCGCTGTGCGAGGACGACGCCGACTGGCTCGCCGACCGCCTGATCGAGGACTACGACCCGATCGTTCGATCCGGTGCCGCCGCACTGCTGCTGCGCGCACCGGGAGACGAACCGACCTGGTGCTTCTTCGGATGGAGCACCCGGGGCGAGTAGCCCCCCTCGCCGCCCCGGCCTGTGCCCCCCAAACCCGCTCCGCTCGGTCCGGTGCCGTCGTAGTAGTCCGTGACGGCACCGGACCGGCGAGCAGCGGCAGGCCAGAACTCGCCCAAGAACGCCCTTCAACTTCGAGGACCCCGATACCCACCTCGGACACCCGACTCCGGGCCTGGCGCCTTGCTAACCCGCCTCCCGCACCCCTTCTGCGGACGGCGGGGCGACCCGGGCAGCCGCGGCGGACATCACGTTTATCGGGAGCGGTACGGCCGGCAGGGCTCCAGCCGGCGCAGCGGGCGCGGCCGGAGGTAGGACGGTCAGGGCGAGCGCAGGCAGGGCGCGCAGCACGTTCTTGATCACACCAGCGGGTGTACCGGCAACAAACGTCCGCAGGCGCCCGCTCCTCTGCGAGCGTCCCCCGAATGGTCGAGCGGGTTCACCGCAGAAGCGGTTAGCGAGGACCGGATGCGAGAGGTTGTGCTCGCGCACCAGTGGGCCGCCCGCTGGGTTGTGTACATGTCTCTCGGCCTCGTTGGCCTCGCACAGGTTGCCTCAGGGGTGCGGTCGGGGCGTCGCAGGCTGCGAGGCTCAGGAGGCTGCTTCGATGAGACAGCCGTGGTCGGTACGACCGCGTCCGTATGGGCTCTGCCGGCGATCATCGGGAGGGCGTGCCCCGTCTCGGCCGCATCCTCGCCTTCCGCACGATGCTCACTGGGTCATGTGAGGAAGGCGGCGTAGGCCGCCGTGCTTAGGCCGGAGAACGTGATGAGCTGCCGTGGTTTCAGGGACGTGAACGCCGCATGCATCCCGATGCCGGCTGCGATCGCGTACGGCGTGCTCTGCGGAATCAGCAGCGCGACGGGCAGGGCGACCTCGGCGGCGATCACGGTGACGGCGACCAAGCGCCACAGCCCGATGTCCCGGGGAGTGAGGCCGCCGGTGAGGCGGACCATGAAGCCGGGGATCGCGTGTTCGCGCCGGTACGGCAACCGGTCCTTGAGCTGGGCGTGTGAGTGCATCCACTGGGCCAGGAATAGCCCGGTGCGGAACTGCGTCGAGCGGTACTTCTGGTAGGCGGAGTTCCAGTAGAGGTCGGTGGTGACGAGGACCAGGAGCAGCTGCGCCCACGTGTTGGCCGGGCTGGGGTGGTGGTCGATGTGGAGGCCGTGGCCGAGGTCACCGGCGGCCAGCAGGCACATGCCGGTGAGAACGGAGTAGCGGACGGCGCTGGGGCTCTTGAGGTACAGCAGCTCCATCGCGATCCCGGCTACCACCAGCACGAGCGCCACCGGCGGCACGAGGCCCGTGGCCAACGCCGCGGCGGCGGCCGTGCGGACGACCAGGACCGGCCGGTAGACGCTGGCGAGGAGCCGGCCGAGCCGGGCGCCGAACCGCTGCTGTGCGAGGCGCAGGCTGAGCGACCCGGGCGCGAACCGCCGCCAGCCGCCCTGCCCGAAGGACAGCGCGAACCGGATGCCGAGGATGCTGCCGTACAGGATCCGGAACAGCTGCAGCCGGCCTGGGTCGGTCGGTGTGCGGAAGCCGGTCGCGAGGGCGTCATAGAACCACACGGCTGTCCCTCACCTCGATCGGCTGCTCGCCGCGGACCGACAGGCACCGGCCGTGTCCGTCGATCCGGTCGTACCGGCCGCTGCTGACCAGGTGCGTGACCACGGCCTGCAGCTGGGGCGGGGGCAGAAGGAACGTCCCCGGTGACAGGAACGCGTACGGATTGACGGGCTCGGTCCGGCCGTCTTTCGTGCCGGTGAGGTCGATGATCACGAAGGTGGCGCGGCTGAAGAGGGGGTAACTCATCCAGCCGCGGCCGGACTTGCGGGTGAACCCGATGACCATCCACGCGACCAGGGAGGCGGTCACGGTGAGCTGGGCAGCGGGCAGGACGGCGTCGGGCATGACGGAACGCCTCCGCGCAGAGAGGGAGGAAACGAGGGGTCCGCGGCGTCGGCGATGCGCGGACGGGCGCCCTATTCGGGCTTCGGGGGGCGCTGCATGAGCTCGGCGGCTGCAGCGTGCAGGGAGACGCTGCCGTGGAGGACGGCGTCGACTACGGTCGCGAGCGGCATCTTGACCCCGTACGCGCGGGACAGGGCGAGGACTGCCTCGGTGCTCTTGACACCCTCGGTGGTCTGCCGCGTTTCGGCAGCCGCCTCGTCGACGGTGAGCCCGCGGCCCAGGTGCGTGCCGAAGGTGCGGTTGCGGGAGAGCGGTGAGGTGCAGGTGGCGACCAGGTCGCCCATCCCGGACAGGCCGGCGAGGGTGGCCGGGTCGGCGCCCATAGCGACGGCCAGGCGGCTGCTCTCAGCCAGGCCGCGGGTGATGAGCGTCGCCGTCGCGTTGTCACCGAAACCCATACCCACGGCGATGCCGACGGCGAGGGCGATGACATTCTTCAGCGCACCGCCCATCTCGCAGCCGAGCAGGTCGGTGCTGGTGTAGGGCCGGAAGTACGGGGTGTGGCAGGCGTCCTGGAAGCGCGCGGCGACCGTCTCGTCGACGCAGGCGACGGTGGCGGCCGCGGGCTGCTCCTCCATGATCTCCCGGGCCAGGTTCGGACCCGACAGCACGGCGATCCGGTCGAGGGGAACGCCGGTCACCTCCTCGATGATGCTGCTGGCCCGGAGTCCGGTGCCGCGCTCGATGCCCTTCATCAGCGACACGAGCACCGTCTGCGGCTCGATGTACGGAGCCCACGCGGCCAGGCACTCGCGCAGGGACTGCGCGGGCACCGACAGCACGAGGTAGTCGGCGCCGACCAGCGCGGCGGCCGGATCGGTCGTGGCCGTCAGCGACGCCGGCAGCTCGACGTCCGGGAAGTACCCCGGGTTGCGATGCGTGGCGTTGATAGCGTCGGCGATCTCGTGGCGCCGGGCGTGGAGGATCACGCTGGTGCCGGCGTCCGCGAGGATCTTCGCGGCGGCGGTGCCCCAGGAACCGGCCGAGAACACTGCCGCGCGGGCGGACTGGTGCTGGCTCACGTGTGGTTCCTCTCATCCGGTCCACGGCCGCCGTCGCCGCGGCCGGGCCCGGTCATGCTACTGGCCGACGCAGCCTCGGCCGGACGGCGCAGAGTCAGCAGGACCGCGCGTCGTCCCTCCAGCGCCGGAAGCCTGCGGCGCGCGGAGGCCACCATGTTCCGCGCCTCGCTCTCGCCGACCTCGCGCGCCAGGGCGTCCTCGTGGCGGATCCACAGCCGGAACACCCGCTCCCACGTGTCCGGTTCGTCCGGTCGCTCGTCGACGTGTTCCAGGACGAGCTCCGCCGACTCCGCGAGCTCATTCAGGCGGGCGGCGGTGTCGTGCCGTACTGCCCGGGTCAGCAGCAGGCGGCCGCCGGGTGCCAGGACTCGGGCGAGCCCCCGCAGAGCCTCCGTACGGTCGGCGGCGAAGCTGAGGGCGTCCACGCACACCACGCCCTGGGCGTAGCCGTGGGGCAGCCCGCTGGCCTCCATCCCGGCGACATGGAAGGTGGCCCGGTCGGCGGGCACGAACTCCGGTGCCCGGGCGCTGGCGTGCTCGATGGCGGCCGCCGATAGGTCGATGCCGACGAGGCGGGCGGACAGGGCGCGGGCCAGCCACAGGCCGACCCCGCCGGTGCCGCAGCCGACGTCGACAAGGACCTGACCGGGGGCCAACTGCAGGCGGGCGACGAGCAGGCCGAGGAGGGGCCAGTCGCAGGAGCTGTTCGCGGCGACCTCGTCCGGGTAGCGCTCGCCCATCGCCTCCGCGTACAGGCGGGCGATCATCGGCGCACCGGCCCGGGCGAGATGCCAGCGGTCGAAGGCGTCCGCCACAGCGTGCGGTCCGGCCGCCGCTGGGCTGGGTGTGGGGAGGGGAGGGAGGGTCATCGGGGCATCGTCCTCGAGATCCGTGAGCGGGTACCGGGAGCGACGACCTGCACGCAAAAGACCGGGCTCCCCGGCGTGGACAGGTCCAGGGCGAGCGGTTCGTGTCCGGTGACGTCCTGGATGCGGCGGGCCACCTCGGTGACCTGGTTGGCGAAGCCGCCCCCGGCCGGGGTGAAGCCGGCCGATGCTCGTGCCCAGTCGGCCAGGCCGGTGCGCCGGGTGGGCTGGAAGCGTGCAATGTGGTCGGCGGAGCCTGGCTCGCAGGGCAGGTCGTCGCGCGTTCCGGCGATCACGGTCAGCCGCGACTGGGCGGCCTCGGTCAAAGCCCGGGTGAGTGCGATCGCGGGGACCGGGTGGCAGCCGCCGCCGGCGAACACCGTCGGCAGGTCCTCCGACCACAGATACGCCAGCGCGACCGGCAGCCCGTACGGGCCGTCCACCAGCGCCATCTCGAACGCCATCTGCGCGGCCGCCAGACGGCCGAGGACGTCCTGGGCGTGCGGATCGTCCAGGCTGTCCGGGTCGATCACGCTCCGGTGCCGGTCGGCGGCCACGCCGTCCCGGTACAGGACGTCCCGCTCGACGACCTCGCACAGCGCGTGGACCAGCGCCTCGTCCCGGCTGGTCCCGCAGGCCAGGCCGGTGCTGGTCACGCGTAGCAGGTCCGGGGTCCACTCCGGCCGCTGTACCCGGCGCCGCACCACGTCGACCGGCACCAGCACCTCGCTCCCGCCCACGAGACCGCGGCCGGTGGTCCACTCCCATACGACCTGTTCCAGCGCGCTCGCCGGATACGGGACGGCCAGCGGCAGCGCGTCCAGCGGGCAGTGCGGCCCGACGTTGCGGCCGGCACCGCGCGCGGCGACCGGCAGCGGCTGCTCGACGTGCCAGAGCTCGACCGCCTCCATGACCGCGGACAGCCGCGCGAGCAGCGGGGTGGCGCCCTTGCCCTGCGACGTGCTCAGCGTGCGGGAGGCGGGCCGGATCGCCGTCCACACCGGCAGCCCGATGCAGTCGAGCCCCGTCAGATCAGCGACCCGGGTGATTCCGTACTCACCCAGCCGGCCCGCCACCAGGTCCCATGCCGCCTCGGGCGCCCGGGCGCGGACCGTCCCCGGGAGCTCCACCAGCTCGTCAACACCCACTGGTCACCTCCGTCTTCGTGCCGGTCGCTTGGCGGGCTTCATCGAGGAACCCAGGCACCAGCCGCTTCACCGCGGCCACCGCGTACGCCTCACCGAACAACCCGCGCACGGACGCCTCCGGGCCTAGCCCCGTCGGGCCACAACCCCACACCTGCATCAGGACCCGACGGGCGATGTCATCTGTCACCGCGCCGGAGGTCGTCTGCCGGTACACGGCGAGCGCATCGGCGTAGCGGGCCACCGCCTCCCGGTCGACGGCGGTCTCCCCGGCGAGCAGCAGGACAAGCGTCGCCTCGTCACGGAGATCGAGCGCCGGCTGGAACACCTGATGCGCCTCCAGCACGTCCGTGCCGCCCGCGGCCAGGTGCAGCCGCTCGGCAAGGGGCAGGCCCTCACCGGCGACCGGATGCCGGGAGCGACGGTCGAGCAGGCCGGTCCACCGCTTGGAGAATTCACGGTCGAACACTTGCTGGTAGAGCACCCGGTCCCAGGTTCGCAGCGTGGCCCCGTCCACGACGGTCCTCGCGAAGTGGTTGGACCAGCCCCGGAAGTACGCCGACTCCCACGTGACCAAGGCCGGGCGCGGTCCAGCCGGGACCGTCCCCTCACGGGCCGCCCGTACGGCGGCCAGGGCGTCGGCACGCTTGACGTCTCCGAAGTACGGGTCCCGCGCGCGATGATCGGCCAGCCACCGGACGAACCCCTGCTCCCCGTGCTGCAGGCAGACGGCCCGTACCGCCGCGGTGGTGCGCTGCGGGTAGTAGACGCCGCGCAGCGCACCCACCAGCCGGTCACCGCGCACCTCGTCCAGTACCCCGCCTGCCTGGGCCAGGCGCACGACGCGCCGAAGGCTCACCACAGGCCAGGTCAGCGCCTGCCGGTCTCCGTCCGGGGCCTGCCCCACCGCCACCTCGTCATCGCCGGTGATCTCACCGCGCGCGTACGCCTCGTAGACGTCGCCGACTCCGACCATGCCGAAGCTGTCCAACTCGGCCGCCCGCAGGGCTCCGATACTGGCCGCGCCGATCACCCGCACTCCCCGGCCCATCGCCGCCAGGATCTCCTTGTGCCGCAACGCCGGCGCCTGGTGATACACCCCGTCGATGACGACGACGGTGTCGCCCTCCCGGATGGCGGGGTTGAACAGGTCGCCGTGCTGGGCCGGCGGCCAGACCAGCACCCCCGGCGCCGACAGCACCGGCTCGGACCGCGACAACGTCGGCCCCACAAAGACGTGGTGCACAACTCCTCCTCCAGACGGTCAAGCCATAGGGGGCGTCCCTCCCCTGCCCCAGTGGACACGGGAAGGAACACCCCAAGGGCACAGCCCCAGATCAGCAGGTGCCGGGCTCGAACGGGTCGTCGTTCTCGACGTCCTCGGCCAGGACGACCGGGGGCAGGGACGTCACCGCGGCCTCGTCCACCGGCGCCGTACCGACAGCGGTCACCGCGGCCACCGCGACGGCAGCACTCTTCGACAGCATGTTTCCTCCAGTACAAGGGAGTTCAGGGACCGGTCAGATAGACACAGCCCGTCGACGTCCACCAGTCTTGCCCGCGACCACCACGATCCGGCAGGAGGCAGCTGTCCGCAGTTGTCCGCAAATCCCTCCCACGCCCCCGCACCCCCGGTATGGCGGTGTGTGCTGGTCACCGCCATGCACGGGTGTCCGCAACTCTCTGCGGACACCCGCCACCCCACAGCGACGTGGAGGACCCGATGCCACAAGCCACCCCAGGCACATTCGCCGCCGAACTGCGCCGCCTCCGCGGACAAACGTCCCTCCGCGTCCTCGCCCAACGGGCCAACTGCGGCAAGAGCATCATCAGCGACCTAGAACATCAACGACGTCCGCCCACACCGTGGATAGCGGCCGCCCTGGACAAAGCACTCACCGCCGGCGGCACACTGGTGGCGTTAGCCGAGGCAGAACGACAGCGCGCGAGCGATCGGGCAGGCCGCACGGCGCCGGACATCGCCGTGGACGGACTCCTGGGCCTCCTGCGGGATTGGGACGACGTGCTACGCAGGGACTTCCTCAAGACCACCAGCACCGCGGCCTTACTCGCTGCCGGGCTCCCCACCACACCACGACTCGACGCCGACAGCCACGATCTCCTCCAGGCCCACCAAGACCTACGCGCAGCCCACGGACGCCTCGACAACCTCCAGGGCGCCGGCACCATCCACCGCCAGGCCGTCGACCATCACCACCAGATCACCGCCTGGCTGGCCACCGCCACCGGCGCCGACCGCCAGCGCGTCGCAGCCCTCGCCTCCGACACCGGAGGGTTCGTCGCCTTCCTCACCTACGACATCGGACAACCCGAACTCGCCGCCGCCCACTACCGCGACGCAGCCCTCCACGCCCGCGACGCCGGCGACATCTCCGCCTGCACCTACCTCCTAGGCCAGATGAGCCGCATCCTCACGGACATCGGCCAGTACCCCCACGCCCTCGCGCTCACCGACCGCGCCCTCTCCATGGCCGGCACCCACGCTCACCCCGCCGTACGCTCCTGGCTCCACGCCGTACGCGCCCACCACCACGCCTGCCTCGGAAACCACCACGCCACCGACACCGACCTGCGTACCGCCTGGACCCTCTGCAGCAAGGCAGACGACGGCGAGAAACCCCCGTACATCGGCTACCTCGACGCCGCCGAACTCAACAAGTGGACCGGCCACGCCCTCGTCCGCCTGATCACCAGGAAGCCCAACCTCGCCTCCACCGGCAAGACCGCCCTCGACGCCGCCCGCGCCGCATGGCCCACCACGAGCATCCGCGGCTCCGCTGAAGTACTTACATCAAGCGCCCGCATATACCACGCCACCGGCGACGCCGACACCGCCATACACCTCGCCGACCAAGCCGTCGCCGTCGCGACCCGCACCGGCTCCGCCAGAAACCTCCGCACCGCCCTGGCTGCACAAGCACGCGCCAGCAACCAACCCTGACTCGCGTGCGTCCACGGCCGTTCAGCACACGCAGTTGGACGCGATCAAGGGTTTCGTGACCGAACGGCGGCCGCATGAGCCCGGAGATCGGCCCTGTCCGAGTCGATGGCGGCCATCAGCAACGTCCGCAACTGCGTCGAACGCCTCAGACGCCTGGTCCGACTGCCCGGCCAACGAAACCTCTGCGCGGCCGCCAGGAGCCTCGGAACGCTACCGGCGACGCTCACGCATCAACTCCATGCCCTGGAAAAGGCCGCCGGCGTTCAGCTGATCGAACGGACCAACCCCCTCGCAGCCACTCCCGAGGGGACCGCTCTCATCCACGAAGCAGAGCACCTGCTCAGCCTCCTGGACGCAGCGCAATCCTCCGTCGCCTGACCGGCGGCTCGACCCGCATCACGATGCGGTCCGCCTCGACGGCGAACGCGCCCCGGACCCAACTTCGGTCACTGTCCGGTCGGCCGTGGCACCAGTTTCCTGTCGGAGGGCTCGGCCGGCGGTTACCAAAGTCTCGCGGACTTGCTGCGTAAGCAGGCAAACAACGTCTCGCAGGCAGCGGGATACTCCGCGCTTGTCGACACCGGATACGGATACAGTCACGGCCCCGGCCCTAGTGCGGGTACCGGTGCAGGGTCCGGCTCGGGGAACTGCCAATACGGCTGCTCCATCGTCACACCCCCCAAGCCGCCCATCGACCAGAACCCCAACAACGGCCCCCACGCCACCCCCGCACCCACCCGAGCGAAGCCCAAAGCGGAATTTAAGAAGGCGGGTTGGAACGTCGGTCAAGGCGTGGACGGGACGATCACGCAGCAGGTCATGCTCGGTCTCCTGGACAATAGTGAGTACACGCCTGCGGACCTCGCAAGCCTCGACATGCTGCAGAGCCTTTTCCCGGACCAGGACATAGACCCGGACCTCGGCTTCGGCAGGTCTGGTGCTGACCCCAATGCCCGGCGGACTAGGGACCGATGCTCGCGGGACTTTCCTTCCACCGACCCGTCCTTCTATTACGCCCCCATGACCCGATTCGGCGCCGGCCCTGATGACTGCCGGGCTACGGGAGCGGTTGCGTACCTCGACTCCTACGACCTGCGGGCCTGGCGCCTCGATCCGAAATGGAAACCTGCCGGGTATGAGAGGCTGCCGGTCGGCAACCGGGCGGCCCTGCACCTAATCGGTAACCAGATGGGCGGTGCTGATGACACCCTGCGGAACTTCGTAGCCGGCTACCAGACCCCCGCGAATTCCCCCCACATGCGCTCGCTGGAAGATGAAATAACCAGCACAGTGAAGTCAGGCCAGCGCGTCGCGTTCGGTGTTCTTCCTGTCTACAACGGTACCGATCCCGCGATTCCATCGGAGATCAAGATGTATGCTGTCGGAGACGGTGGCTATCACATGAACTGCACGGTCCATAATCGGGCGACCGGCGGCTACTCCTGCACCGAAAGGTCTTCTGGTGGAACTCTCTCGGTTCCGTGAGCTCCTAGGCGAGCCCTCGGTGAATGGTGACGTTGAACGTGACTGGTGGGCGCTTGAGGGTCGGGCTGGGATCGAACTTCCTGACGACTACAAAGCATTTGTTTCTGCTTATGGCTCCGGCTGCCTGAACGATCAGTTCTACCTGTTCCATCCGAGGGGGGTAGCGGGGGACGACGGATTGCGTCTCGAATCTCTCTGGGAACAGGCAGGATACGCATATGCGGAACTATCGCGTAACGCTCCGGATATGTATCCATATGCCGTCTATCCGGCTGCGGACGGATGCTTGCCGATCGCCCGCTCGTCGTCCGGAAACCACATCTTCCTCTCGCCATCGAATGGGGAAGGCAACGGATGGTCCGTTGTTATCGATATGGGTGCATGGGTCGAATTGCCCCTGCCTTTCACGGATTTCCTTTGGGCGGCACTCCGGGGCGGCCTGGAGATCCCACTCGTCCGGGGCGAGGCATCGTTTGAGCCCATGGGAGCGCTGGAGCCCTGACCGGCGCCATCGCATTCCTCACCAAGCAGGTCGCGCAGCGGAGCGGGTGGTCTGCCGAAGTGCCTCGAATGCGATCCGTCCGTTCAGCCGAACGGAATGGAGGAGGTCAGGGCAGGAGGTGGAAGGCCGGAGGCCGGTCACCTAATGGGTTATTAGGGTAAGGATACCGGCCAGGATGTCCGATCGGTCGTTCCCCTTTACGGAGACAATCACCCGGCCGTTCCTACGACTATCCAAGTGGGAATGACCGTGTATGGACCTGGGGGAGGGATCGTGGACAGTTATTCCTGCACTGCGATCAACTCCAAGACAGGCATCGGCTCGAAATGCTAAGGAGGTCTAGTGGTGGCAACATTCGCAGAGGTCCGAGCCTTGCTGGGCGAACCCAGATTCAACTGGACGGATCCGGCGCCATGGATTGAAGTGGAGCGAGAGTTCGGAATCGAATTCCCGGCGGACTTCCGCGAGATCGTGGATGCCTACGGGTCGGTCCAGATCAACAATCAACTGTATCTGAAACACCCCGCCGGCCATCTTCTGCACAACCTAGGAGAATCCATCAGGGGGGATCTCGAGCTCTGGCGCGAGGAAGACATGGTGGAGTACTTGCCCAGTCCGGCAGGGGCGAACCCCGGTGAGTTGATGCCGATCGCGTTGGCCAAGACGGGGGAATGGGTTTTCCTCCGCGTCCCGGACGGCTCCTCGTCACCCTGGCGCGTCGTGGTGGCGGAGCTCGACAGTCCGGCCTGGACTCTGCACGAGATGACGTTCGGCGAATGGCTGGTGGCTTACCTCAGGGGTGAGGACGTGACGGTTTGTTCTCGCAACTTCGCGCCCGGTCGCCCGTTCTTCGAACCGCTGAGCTGAACCGTGGTGACGCTGGTCGTTTATGAGAGTGGCTGACCTTTCAACGTAAGGTCGGTGGCGACGTGGGATTGCCGAAGCCCTGGTTCGGGCACCGAGGAGCCGTCGATGCTGGACCAGGGTTTGCAACGCGCCGCGCGCCTGGCTGGTTACGAGACCGTGAGCACTCAGCTCTCCTTGCTGAGCGACCACCGGCTCGGGGAGGCCGTGGCAGCCGCTACCCCGCTCGGGTCAGGCATCGGCGGCAGGTCGGCAGAGCTGGACGTCAACGGAACCCGCGTCTTCGTCAAGCGGATCCCTTTGACGGACACCGAATTGCGCCCGGAGAACGTGCGATCGACAGCGAACGTCTTCAACCTGCCGATGTTCTACCAGTACGGGGTGGGCTCGGCCGGGTTCGGCGCCTGGCGGGAGCTCGCCGTGCACACCATGACCACGAACTGGGTTCTCGGCGACGAGCATGCGGGATTCCCCTTGATGTATCACTGGCGGGTTCTGCCTGACTCCCCTCCCGAAGGATTCACCGACGCGTTCGGGGGCCTGGAGGGAGCCGTTGCCCACTGGGAGGGATCACCCGCCGTTCGTGACCGGCTGGAGGCCATCGGCCAGTCCTCGTGCAGCCTGGTGGTCTTCCTGGAGCACGTGCCGCACACACTCGCCGGATGGCTGGCCGACCACCGCAAAACCGCCATGCCGGAAGGCAGGGACGGCCTGCCCTTCCCCTGGGTGGAGGAAGCTCTGATGGACGGAGCTGACTTCATGAGTTCTCGCGGACTTGTCCACTTCGATGCTCACTTCGCCAACATCCTGACCGACGGCCGCCAGCTCTACTTCGCCGACTTCGGACTTGCCCTGAGCTCCCGCTTCGACCTTACGGCGGACGAGTCCGACTTTCTCGCGGACCACCTCTCCTACGACCGCTGCTACACCGCGAGCCACCTGCTCCAATACCACTTGCTCGACGGCGTGCGCGGTGACACGGAACGCGAAGTCTTCCTGCACGACTGGATCGCGGGCCGGCGACCTGGCGGCATCCCGCCCGAGATCACGGCCATCATCGACCAGCACGCACGCCCTACCGTCGTCGTGGACTCCTTCTTCCGCCGCCTGTTTACCGAGAGCAAGCAGACACCGTTCCCGGCCACAGAGATCGAACGGCAGTTGGGCGCTGGCGCCACAACCCCGAGCTGATCCAAGCCCTCGCCTCGGTCGCCACGGTCGCTGTCCACCGACGGACCTCTCGGTGCACCTTCCCGGGTTCTACGCCCATCGGCAGTAGCTCGGGCCAACTTGACCGCTCTGCGGACTACGCAGAGCGAGACCGCCAACTGAGACCACTGTCGGGCGTTCGAAACCGGGCCTCAGTCCAACGGTCCCCTCCCGGCGAGCGGCACGATTGCTAAAGATCAGCCGATCGCCCCACTGCTAACGCAACATGGAATCCGGAGTTTCAGCAGGACTCACTGCTAACGGAGCGGCTCAACCTACATCAGCTGTAGGTTCCGGGTCCGCGTTAGCAGTGTCGGTCGATCTCTAGCAGTCGGCTAGTGCTCTGACCGGGAAGGTTCGCCGGGCCGGCGGTCGTGACGGTTGGATGTGCGGTGACATCCGTCCGATCGTTGGGGGTGTGGTGGCTGAGCCTGTTCGTGTGCGCAGGTTGACCGACCAGGAGGGGCAGAAGCTGCAGCAGATCGTGCGCCGCGGCAGCACCAGTTCGGTGCGCTACCGGCGCGCGATGATGCTGCTGGCTTCGGCCGGCGGGAACCGGGTCCCGGTGATCGCGCAGTTGGTGCAGGCCGACGAGGACACCGTCCGCGACGTGATTCATCGGTTCAACGAGATCGGCCTGGCCGCTCTGGACCCTCGGTGGGCGGGAGGCCGTCCCCGCCTTCTCAGTCCTGACGACGAGGACTTCGTCATTCAGACGGCCACCACCCGCCCGACCAAGCTCGGCCAGCCCTTCACCCGCTGGTCCATCCGCAAGCTCGCCGCCTACCTGCGGAAAGTTCACGGACGTGTGATCCGGATCGGCCGCGAGGCGTTACGGTGCCTGCTCGCCCGTCGCGGTGTCACCTTCCAACGCACCAAGACGTGGAAGGAGTCGCCCGACCCCGAGCGGGACGCCAAGCTCGACCGGATCGAGCAGGTCCTGGAGCGGTTCCCGGACAGGGTGTTCGCGTTCGACGAGTTCGGTCCCCTCGGGATCCGGCCCACGATGGGCTCAGGCTGGGCCCTGGCCGGCCGCCCCGAGCGGCATCCCGCGACCTATCACCGCACCCACGGCGTCCGCTATTTCCACGGCTGCTATTCGGTCGGCGACGACACCCTATGGGGTGTCAACCGCCGCAAGAAGGGGGCCGACAACACGCTGGCTGGCCTCAGGTCGATCCGCGCGGCCCGCCCGGACGGCGCCCCGATCTACGTGATCCTGGACAACCTGTCCGCCCACAAAGGCGAGACGATCCGGCGCTGGGTCAGGAAGAATCGCGTTGAGCTCTGCTTCACCCCGACCTACGCGTCCTGGGCCAATCCGATCGAGGCGCACTTCGGGCCGCTTCGGCAGTTCACCGTCGCCAACTCCAACCACCGCAACCACACCGTCCAAACCCGGGCCCTGCACTCCTACCTGCGCTGGCGCAACAAGAACGCACGACACCCCGACGTCCTGGCCGCGCAGCGGAAGGAACGCGCTCGTATCCGCAGTGAGAAGAGCCTCCGCTGGGGCGGCAGACCCGC
This sequence comes from Streptomyces sp. NPDC059224, assembly GCF_042754285.1. Lineage (NCBI taxonomy): Bacteria > Bacillati > Actinomycetota > Actinomycetes > Kitasatosporales > Streptomycetaceae > Streptomyces > Streptomyces sp. NPDC059224. The sequence goes on along the minus strand of NZ_JBHZAN010000007.1, from coordinate 200,908 downwards.
TGTTGCCTCGTGACAGGGGCGCATGCCTGTCGCTGGGCTACTTGACCAGCCGGAAGCCAGGCTGGGCTACCCAGGCCCGCAGGAATTCCGCAGTTCCGAGCACCATCGGGTACTCCTCGTCGGTGAAGCCCAGCACCCCTGGAAGCCCGGCGACCACCGCGTCCTGTCCTTCGGACAGTTCGGCCTTGACGACACCTCCGAGGACGTCGAGGACTGCTGCGGTGAGCAGGGCAGTGGCGACGTGGTCGATTCCGCGATTGCAGCCTGCGCTGACGTTCACGGCGTGGGTCGGCTTGAAGCCGAGGACTGCTTCCACCGCGGGCTCGTCTGCGTGTTCGGCCTCGAAGATGCTCTCGTCGCCGACGCCGGGTCCCATCAGGTAGACCAGAAAGGGCCGACGGCCGTCGGCCTCATGCGCATCCAGCCCGGCCGCTTCAACGCCCAAGCGCTCTACAGGCACGTTGACGTCGAAGTACCCGTCGCGTCGCTGCTCGAAGTGAGTGGAGAGCCCTCGCATCAACGCACTGAACTCACTCAGCGCCGCCGAGGAGACAGGCTCCGCAAACTCGATCACCAGGGTCGGACCAGCCATGCCGGGAGCCTAGCCCCCTGGCCGGTCCGACACCGCTCAAATTCTCGTCACTGGGAACCAGCAGGCCAGGGCATCGAACCGCCCCCCGGCGAACCTTCCCGGTCACAGCACTAGCAATCTTCCGGGTCGCGTTAGCAACGCTGGTGGTTGGTGGTGGTGGTCAGTCCCGGGAACTTCTCGGTCATCCGGCCTCCGTCACCTGACCGGCGGCTCGACCAGCATCACGACGCGGTCCGCCTCGACGTCGAACCCGAGGACCGGACGGCTCCCATCACCGCCCTCGGCATCCATCAGCACCGGCTTACCCAACCGGCGACCGATCGCGGCGAGGAATCCGCACAGGGCATCAAGTGGCTCCTGCCCCTGAATCTCCCGCAGGTCGACGTCGAAGTCGATCTCCTCTGCTGCATAGAACCGAAAGATCGCCAACATGTCTTGCACCGGCCGAACCTCCAGATGAGGCTGCTCGGCGTCGGCCGGGCGCGACAGCACGGTCCTTGCCGGAGGCAGCGGCAGCGCTGTCGAGCCCTCGCGGTACTGAAACGCCCAGCCCCGCTCCACCACGAGGTCGAGAACCGCCTGCCAGTCCCTCTCCGAGGCGTTGGGCACCCACACGTCGGGCAGCGACCCCATCACCTCGGGGTCGAAGAACTGGCTCTGTCCATGAGAACGGACAGCAGATGTTCACCACTTCGGGAGGCACCTGTCTCCGGCTCTGTTCGATGTTCATGGCTTGGGGCGGCGCAGCTCCAGGGTGAGGCGGCCGCGTTGGGCTGTCAGCCCCTTCTGCCAGCATGCTGCCGTGACAGACACACGTGATCAGCGTCCCGACGAAGCCACTCTCGACTTCCTGCGTTCCGTGTTCCCGCCGGAATGGCGCGAGCCGCCGCTCGGGCATGAAGCCGTCGCCGAGTGGGAGCGGGAGAGCGGGGTGGTCCTGCCTGAGCCGTACAGGACCTTCATCGCCGAGGTCAGCAACGGGTCGAGCCTGGGACCCGCTGGCGATGGCGGTCTTCAGCCGCTCGGCTGGCTGCCCGACACGTGGCCCGACCTCGGCCCGCGGCAGCCAGGGGAACCGTTCCCTCTGGAAGCGGCTTGGGGCTGGGAGGACGATGACAGTGTTGGCCCCGAGGACCCGCGGATCGGCACCGTGTTCAACAAGGGGTCCATTGTTCTCGGGTCCGAGGACGGGCAGTCGTTCTGGCTTCTGCTGACCGCCGGCCCCCGCCGCGGCGAGGTGTGGATGGTCGCCGACGTCGGCGCCACCCCGGCGCCCGGCGACCAGGCATGGGGCTTCGATGAGTGGGTGCGGCGTTGGCACACCGGCGACGACTGGTGGGACTGATCGCTCCGTCCTGCACAGTCGTAGGCTGCGGACTGTTCGAATCCTTGGCGCCTCCCGAAGTGGTGAACATCTGCTGTCCGTTCTCATGGACAGAGCCACCACGCGGAATCCGCAGTCTCAGCAGGACCTCCTGCTAACGAAGCGGCCGAACCTACATCAGCCGCGGCGGACGATGTTCTCGGCCTGGGGGCCCTTCTGGCCCTGGGTCACGTCGAAGGTGACCTGCTCGCCTTCGAGGAGCTCGCGGAAACCGTTGCCGGAGATGTTGGAGTAGTGCGCGAAGACGTCCGGTCCACCGCCGTCTTGCTGGATGAAGCCGAAGCCCTTCTCGGCGTTGAACCACTTCACGGTGCCGCTGGCCATGCGTCTGTCCTTCGAAATCGCCGGGTGCTTCCCGGTCGGTCTCAGACGGACCCTGGCCTGGCACGTCGCACGCTGACCTGGAGGGCTGATCGCACTGGCCATCCAATACGGGCACATGCGCACCCTCCTGGACGCCCGCACCTCAAGCGGATACGCCTCGCGAAGCCGCCACGGCATCCATGGCGTCCTCGACGTCGAAACGGCCCTGGCGGCGGCAGACACAGCGGCCAAGCTGCGCGACCGCGTCGCCGCCGGAGAGAAGATCTCGGGCCCCGCAGCCAGCAGGGCACTGACCGCCGCCGCCACGACCCCACGCTTCGAGGGCCGCATCGGCCCCCGAACGTTCGCCAAGAAGGCCGCGGACTTCCTGGCCAGGGACGGCGTCGTGCTCTATGACAACCCGGACGCGTTCCTGATCTGCGCGTTCAAGCACGACAACGCGCTCTGCGACCCCGAGCCGGGAGCAACAGCCCCAAGGCAGTACGCCTGCCAGTCCGGTTGCGGCAACGCGGTCCGCACCGACTCTCACGCCCAACAGTTGCGGGAACGGGCCGACGAGATCGAATACCTCGCGGCATTCGTACCCGGCCCGCTCGGCAGACGACTGCGGCGAAACGCCAGCAAGCTCCGCGCCATCGCCGACACCCACATCGCCACCGCCCGTTCCGCCGAGGCTCTCACGTGAACCAGCCGCATCAGGACGAACGCACCCGAATCCGCGAGGCCATGAACCGGCTCCTGAACGGACAACCCACGGTCTCCAACGGGAGCCTCACCATCGTCGCACTCGCCGCCGAGGCCGGCGTCCACCGCATGGCCTTGCAGAAGAGGCACTCAGATCTGAAGAACGAGTTCTATGAACGCGTCCGCAAGGAAACACAGCAGGTCCCCGAGCCCGAACGACGGCTACGGGAGACCGTCGCCAAGCTGAAGAAGACTCTCGCCAACAAGGAGGCCGAGCTCGCGGAGCTCCGCCAGCTCGTCACCAACCTCACCCTCGCCAGCGCCGTGCTCGCCCAAGGCCACGACGCGCCAACGGCCCTCGCCCCATCCCTAGCCAATGTCATCCCGTTCCGCCCTCCCAGCACCAGCTGAGATCGGCACAAAGCGGATCCTGCCGAGCTCGAGGAGCGGCACCTTCACCCACGCCCCTTGGTGATCACCGGCTACACCACTCGCACCCAGCCGCCCGTGACCGACATGCACGCCCGAGCCCCGGCGATTGCCGGGGCTCGGGCGCCTTGATCCACATCCGCCGCGTTACTGATCGTCGGGGCCGGCCCTTTGGCGGCGCCTGGTTCGCCTGACGGGCCGGGATACCGGTCGAGGACGGCGGCGCCCCTTGGGACGGATAACCTTGTGGGCGAACGACAGGACTCGGTCGAAAACCTTGAATGAAGCTTCCCCTTGATCGTGGACACCTGGAGACTGGGATCTTGAGGTTCCAGAGGAAGTAGCACCAGGTGGGAAGCAAGTACACGAAGCGGTACACCGAGGAGTTCAAGCGGGACGCGATCGCGCTCGTCGACTCCTCGGGCAAGACGGTCACCGCGGTGGCCCGGGAACTCGGCATCAGCTCGGAGTCCCTGCGCGGCTGGTACCGCAAGGCCAAGGCCGACCGGGGCGAGGGCCAGAGCGGCGAGCTGACCAGCGCCGAGCGCGAGGAACTGCGGCGGCTGCGCAAGGAGAACCGTGAACAGCAGCAGACGATCGAGATCCTGAAAAAAGCGACCGCCTTCTTCGTGAAGGAGAACGACCGGTGAGTGCGTTGTACCGGCTGATCCACGCGGAGAAGGCGCACTACCCGGTCGTTCTGCTGTGCCGGGTGCTGAAGGTCGCCCGCTCTTCGTACTACGCGTGGTGTGAGGGCGAGGCGGCCCGCCGCGCCCGGCAGGCCGCCGACAATGCGCTCGTGCACGAGATCACCGTGCTGCACCTCGCCTCCCGCCGTACCTACGGTGTCCCGCGCATCCACGCGGAGCTGCGCCGCCTCGGGCGGCGGGTGAACCGCAAGCGCATAGCCCGCGTGATGCGCGAGCACGACATCCGCGGCGTCACACGGCGTAAGCGCCGCTCGCTGACCCGGCCGGATGCGAAGGCGAAGCCGGCCCCGGACCTGATCGGCCGGGACTTCCACGCCGAGCGTCCCGGGATCAGGCTGGTTGGCGACATCACCTACCTGCCCACCGCCGAGGGCTGGCTCTACCTCGCCTGCTGGCTGGACCTGGCCACCCGCGAGGTCGTCGGCTATGCCATGGCCGATCACCACCGTGCCGAACTCGTCGTCGACGCCCTGGACATGGCCCATGGCCGGGGGAACCTGGAGCCGGGCTGTGTGATCCACAGCGATCGCGGCAGCGAGTACACCTCATCCCAATTCCGTGATCGAGTAGACCAGTTGGGACTCCGGCAGAGCTGTGGGCGGACTGGATCATGTTTCGACAATGCCGCCGCGGAGAGCTTCTGGGCCCTACTCAAGGAGGAGATCGGCACCCGGACCTGGCCCGACCGGGCGACCGCCCGCGCCGAGGTCTTCACCTTCATCGAGACCTTCTACAACCGCCGCCGCCTGCGCAAGCACAAGATCTTCGGCTACCTCACCCCGGCCGAGACCCGGCAGCGGCATCAACACGCTCTCGCGGCGTAGCCATCGCGTGTCCGAGATCACGGGGAAACTTCATGAACGCGTTCTTGCGGCGCTCTGGCTTGCTGGACCAGACGGAGGTCACCGCCATGAGCAGCAGGAGGACGCCGCCGAGCACGACGACGCCGCCGACGACGCACACGGCCAGAGTCAGGGCAACAGTGCTGTGAGACACCACCGCGCTAGTGGCGAGCCCACCAGCGGCGGCGAAGGGGAGCAGGGTGCGGGTCACGGCCGGTCCTCTCGGGGTCGGTCACCCCAACAGCGGGTGGTCGCCTTCAGGGTTTGGGTCCGGACGGCCGTTCGGCGAGCATTCCGGATGAACCCGAACACTCCTAGGCTTGATCCACCAGAGGTTGCAGCCAGCGCAAGGAACACCGCATGCGAACGGCAGATGCTCCGAAGGTGCCGGTCCAGGTCGTGGCATCGGCACTACTCGAACTGAGAAGACTCGCTGGCAAGCCATCGCTCGACCAGCTGGTGCGTCTTACCAAACAGCAAGGGCCGCGCTGGGCGATGCCCAGAACCACCATCGACGACAAGCTGCACGGAAGGAGCGCACCGAAGGTCGAACATGTCCTGGCGCTAGTCGTGGCATTCCGCGACTACGCAACTGCTGCAGGGAACCCGCTCCCGCGCGAGTTCTGCGATGAGGGCGCATGGCGGAGCGAATGTGTCGCGATGGATCGAGCCCTCGCCGATCCACGAAGTCACGACTACCGCGGCATGGTGGCCCGCGACATCCTGGCGGCACGTGAGGGGCATACGGACGGCACCGCACCTCCGGTCACCGCGTCTGCAGAGCCCTCGGAGACGGCATGGGTCGAGCACGTGTTGCGGACGGTTGGACCTGAGACCGCTGGCAAAGAGCTTCCGCCGAAAGATGCCACGGCCATGGCCAACGTGCTCCAAGCTGCTGGCCGGACGGAGGAACTAGGTCGACTGCTTAGAGCGGCTGCGGGACGCTCCGCGCATGACGTCCTCACGATGAGCGAGGCCGGAGGTCTCGACATCGGCGGGCAGCTCATCCGTCTCGCCCTTGAGGACCACTCCATCGCCCGCATGGCGGCTTTGGTGACGGAAGCCGAACATCATCATGCCGACGGGGCGGTGGGTTTGATCCACCTCGGTGTCCGGCATCGCCCCATCCTCAACGTTGTGAACCTGATCAAGACGATTCACACCAACGGGGGATCCCCGTTCATCGGGGAGATTCTTTCCGCTGGCCTTCGCGGGCGCTCGGCGCGAGAAGTCTCGCTGTTCCTCATCGGCCTCAGAGCGGCAAAGATGCGGGATGACGCCGACGTGCTGCTCTATCTCATCAGTCTTTCCCACGACAAGAACGAGCTACTGAACGTAATCAGCTGCTTGAAGGAAAGGCATCGCTACGCAGATGCCACGAAGCTGCGAGCTGTGATCGAGCCACTCTGGTGGCGGCGTCCCCCAAGACCAAGGTGACTCTTCGGAGAGCATCGACGATCTCTGGGCAACCTCTACGGAGCTGAACACATTGACTTGACAGGGAACACTGCGGTTCATGGGCGGTGCTCCATGTTGCTCGGGGTGCCGCGCCCGCTGGGCGGACACGACTCTTCTGCCGTCATCCTGTCAGCGGGGTCTGACAACGCTGCGCCCCGGTGCCGCAGCGGGTCGCTCTGTGACTGGGCGAGATAGTTGTCACTTGGGCGAGACACCTGTCACTGGGCCTGGATTTGGTGGTCGATTGATGAGCCGTGACACGTTAGTTGGAACCTGGTCACGAGGGTTGGAACCAGCGACTGCGCGCCTCGGAGCAGAGCTCATGGGCTGGCTGCGGCTGTGTGTGGATGGGGCGGTGCGGAGGAGCTGCGCAGGTCTGCCGTGGTGGCGCCCACCACAACGACGGCGCCGAGGCATAGCAGGCCGCCGCTGACGAGGGCTGCTGCTCCCGAGGTGGCGTCTGCGACGAGGCCGCCGCGCATGTTGCCGATGTCGGGTCCCGCTTGCCCGACGATCTGTTCGGCAGCGCTGACGCGGCCGAGTAGTTCGTGCGGGGTGTGTATCTGGACGACGGTGCTCCGGGAGACGACGGAGACGGTGTCGGCGGCGCCGGCTATGACGAGGAAGGTCAAACCGGCCCATGGGTTGGTTGAGAAGCCGAACAGTGTTAACGCTGCGCCCCAGGTGGCGGATCCGCCGAGCATGGCCAGGCCGGGGCGGGGGAACCGTGTGAAGGTTCCGGAGAAGAGCGAGGCGGCGACGCCGCCGACGGCGATGGCTGTGAGGAACAGTCCGAGGGTGCGGGGGTTGTCGCCGAATCGTTCGGCGTTGATCAGGGGGAACATGCTGATGGGCATGGACAGCACGGTGGTGGCCAGGTCTGTGAGCAGGGCCCCGCGGATGACGGGGGTGCGGGCCAGGAAGGCCAGACCGTCCAGTACTCCGCGCATGCCGGGCAGTGCGGGCTCGTCCCCGGGATCCATCTGTGGCAAGCCGAACGCGCCGTAGAGCGCGGCGATGAAGGTCAGGGCGTCGATCAGGTAGCAGGCGCCGACTCCCAGCCCGCCCACGATCAGTCCGCTCAATGCGGGACCGAGGAGCATGGCGCCCTGGAAGGCAATTCGTCTCAGCGCCAGGCCCGCGGCCAGTTGGTGCTTGGGCAGGAGGTGCGGAATGAAGGTGCGCGAGGCGGGGCCGCTGCCTGCGCCGAAGCAGGACTGGAGTGCGACCAGCCCCAGCACGCCGGCGGCAGGAACGTGTCCGAGGAAGCTCTGGAGTGCGAGGAGGAGCGAACACGCGGCCTGTCCGCTGGTCGTGAGCAGGTAGAACTTCCGGCGGTCCACCCGGTCGACGAGCGAGCCGGCGAACAGTCCGAGCGCGACGAGGGGAATTGCCTGGGCCAGCCCGACGGCGCCGGTCCACGTGGTGCTCTTCGTCATCTGCCAGACCTGGAACATGACGGCGACGAGTGTCATCTGGCCGCCGAAACCGGACAGGGTCTGGCCGATCCACAACCGCCGGAACGGTGGCGATGACCGTAACGGAGTCACGTCGATCAGCGTGCGCTTCAGCCCCATGCGGGATCCTCAGCCAGCTTCTCGGCGATCCGGTCGTGGAAGCTCCTGCGCTCCAGAGCCTGCTCGATATCGGCGACGACCTGGGAGAGCGGGTAGGGAATCTCCGTCTCCAGGTCAGCGACGGCAGCCTCGGTGGCCCGCCATTCCGCCGCCAGGCGATCCACGATGCGGCGGGCTTTGTCGGTGAGTGTCACCTTCTTGGTGCGCGCGTCGTCGCCCACGACAGTCTGGACCCAGCCGGCCGTGCGCATCGCGGCGACTTTCTGGCTGAGCGCCGAATGCGTGCGCTGAACCGACTCGGCCAGTTCCGCGATGGTCATGGGTCCGCAGGCGTGGAGCCGGAGCAGTTCCATGACGAAACTGGGCTTGAGCCCGTCGATCTGCTGCTCGGAGTAGACCTGGGCAATGTCGGCGTCCATGGACGCCTGGAGCAGGCGCACGGGCCGCCAGAGGCTCTGCTGCGTCGGGTCGATTGCGTGGTTGTCACCCATGCACCGCATCGTAACAGTGCTTATATAAGTGCTGTTGCTTTTATTGCGTCAGCACCGGGGGTAACGATCAGTCGAGGGCCTATGCGGCGAGGTGGGCGAGGTTGTGAGTGCGACGGCCTCGGGGGCGCCCTGGCCGTTCTTGAGGCACTGCGGGAGCGTGTTCGTGGCCGTGAACTGGCCTCCGGCAGGGTTGATGCCTAGGAAGTCGCCACAAGTCCGAGATGTCCGGAACTGGTTCCAACTATCGTTCCCGGCTCATCGAGCTGGTGCGCAAGGTCCTCTGTGAACCGTTCCGGGTTCGGTAGAGACCTCAGTTGTTGGTTGTGACCTGGGGTTTCGTGGTTGTGAGGTAGTGGTTGTTCTCATATTCGACGGGTGGGACGTGGCCTATTTCACCGTGGAGTCGTCGGTGGTTGTACCAGTCGACGTACTCGGCGGTGGCGAGCGCGTCGGCCTCCACCTCGGCTCCGAGGTGGGTGAAGGCCGCTACCAGGTGCGCGGCGCGGTACGTACGCCGTCGCCGGTACCGGGGTGCTGGTCGGTCATCAGTGGCCTTCCGGTCTGTCGGCGAGGAGCACGCGAGCGCGTCACTGCCGACAACCGGCCGTCGGCCGGATTGGACACGGGCACCCAGCCGGAGATCGGTGAGCAAGCCTCCCCCGGCCCGCCCGTGTCAGGTGCCGGCTGAAGCGGTGTCCTCGGTCGACGGCTGTGGTGGGTGGGGGGTCAGCCCGGCCTCGGTGACGGCTTGCAGATGCTCGGGGGGCAGGGTGTCCCAGCGTTTGCGGAGGTTCTTGAGCCACTGGCCGACCTTGAACTCCTCGCCGTCGACGGTGACGGTGTCGCGCTGGCGGATGTGGACGTGGCCTTCACTGGCGCGGAAGGCGGCGACGGCCGCCAGGCCGTGGTCGAGCTGCCGCTGCTGGCGGGCGGCGCGGCCGGTGGGCTGGGGCGGTTCGTCTTCGGCGGGTTCGATCAGGGTGATACCCAGTTCGCGCACGAGCCGGAGCTGGTCGGGGTGAAGGTCGCTGTAGTCGGTGCTCTGGGCGCGGACCCATTCGCCGAGGGGCTCATCGTCGTCGGTGATGAAGTCGGCGGGCAGGTCGTCGAGGGTGATGCTCGCGTCGGCGTAGGTGCGGGCGGTGTAGTAGAGGCGCTGCCAGGTGATCGACCAGGCGGGGTTCCAGTACGGGTCGATCTCGGTGAGCGCGGTGTCGGTGGGGTCGGGTTCGAGTCCGTTGTCCGCGCGGGTGCGGGCGGCGGCCCGGCGGTTGGTGAGCCAGCGGCCGAGGGCGAAGTCGCCAGCCATCTCGCCGGTGGGGGCGGCGAGATGGCCGTGGCGGGCGGCCCAGTTGCGGGCGTGGAGGAGTCCGCGTTCGGCGGCCTGGGTCTGGAGGTTCCAGATGATGCCGAGGTGTTCGAGGGCCTTGATCTGGGCGGGCTTGAGGGTGCCGGCCGCGTAGGCCTTTCGGGCCCGGTTGATCCAGCGGCCCAGGGCAAAGCCGTGCTCGTCGTCGTAGAGCCGGGGGACGTCGAGGTGCCCGTGGGTCTGCTGGTAGGCGGTGGCGGCTTCCAGGCCGCGGCGGAAGGACGCTTCGCGGGGGTGGAGGACGCGCAGCCGGAACGCCTGGGCGATGGTGTCGGCGGGGAAGGGCCGGTCGAAAACGACGTCCACGGGCACGCCGGACTCCTCGTCCTCGTCGTCTTCCGGGACCGGGTGGGCGGGCTGCTGGGGGACGGCGAGACGGTCGGCGATGCGGTCGTCGTGTGCACGCAGGGCCTGGAGGACCCGCCAGAGCGGCCGGTACAGGTTGGAGCCCATGAGGTCGTCGGCGTCTTCGCCGGGGGCGACGTAGACGGGGACGATGAGGGTGGCCTTCTTGCCCTGGCCGGGCTTTTGGCGCAGCGCCCGGCCGACGGCCTGGACCGTGTCGACGATCGACTCTTTGGGGTCGGCGAAGACGACGGTGTCGATGCTGGGGATGTTGACGCCCTCGCCGAGAAGGCGGGCGTTCGCGATCACGGTGCGGTGGGCCGGCTCGAGGAACTCGCCGGTGCGGCCGTCGAAGTGGTCGAGGAGCTCGCGGCGGTAGGCGGGGTCCATGGTGCCGTCGAGGCCGGCCGCCCACAGTTCGCCCGGGTCGGGGCAGCTGGTTCCGGTCTCGTCGAGTGCGTGGAGGAGGGCGGCGGTCTCGGGGAGGGTGTCGGCGAAGGCGTGGGCGTCGGCGACGCGGTGGTGGAAGGAGACGACGCGGCGCAGGTCGAGCTCTGCCATGGCTCGCAGGACGGCGATCTGGAGCGCGGCCTGGCGCAGTTCGGCTTCGGTGGCCTTGTCGGAGATGCCGAGCCGGGTGCGGATGGTCGCCTCGTGGACTTCCATGACGACGACGCGGTAGTCGGCCAGGAGGTCTATGTCGATGGCCTCGGCCAGCGGGAGGCGGAAGCAGGTGTCGCCGTACAGGTCGGGGTTGTCCATGGATGCGACGAGCGAGTCGTCCTCGTCGTCATCGGGCTCGCCGGCCGACCAGATCCTCGGGGTGGCGGTGAGGTAGAGCCGCTTGTGTGCGGGGATCAGCTCGTCGTCGTGGACGGCAGCCCAGCGTTTTCCCAGGTCACCGCTGGTGCGGTGCGCTTCGTCGATGGCGATCAGCGACCAGGTGGGGAGGGCGAAGCGGTGGTGGGCGTCTTGGACGCGGTGCAGGGAGTGGTAGGTGGCGAACACCGTCAGGCCGGGGTTCTGACGGACGGTGGCGGCCAGGGCGGCCGGGTCGGTGGTGAACGCGACCGGCTCGCCCGCCGTGTTGGGGCGCTTGGAGCACAGGGCCAAGACCGGGCCGCTCATGCCGGCGGTGCGCCAGTCGTCGATGGTCTGGGCGAGGAGTTCCAGGGTGGGCAGCAGCACCAGCCGGGTGCCCTGGGGGGCGACTCGGGCGGCGGTGCGCGCGGCAACGTACGTCTTGCCGGTACCGCAGGCCATCACGACGGAGGTCCGGGCGGTGTGGCGCAGCGCGGTGTGCGCGGCGTGGACGGCCTTGGACTGGTGCGGGCGCAGCCTGATCCGGGGCGGCGGGGCGGTGATGGTCGCGGTCACGCGGTGGCCGGTCCTCTCAGCCGGGGGCGGTCGGCGGTCAAGTAATGCTGAAGCGAATGTGGTCGATGCCGGTCAGCTCGACCTGCTGGAGGGAGGTCGCACGGGTGCCGCCGTCGGTGAAGTAGTCGTCGCGCAGTCCGTCGGCGACGATCTGGGCGAGGTCTTCCTCGGAGGCGCCGGCCGTCTTGGCTTCGAAGAGGGCGGCGGCCGTCGTGGCGTCCAGGCGGCGGGTGAGGCGGCGGTAGCGGGGGTCGTTGGTAGTGCCCTTGGGGGACGTGAACCCGAACTTGGCACGTACGTCGACCTTGATGCCGCCGGTGGTGATGGCGGCCTGGAGCTTCTTCGCCTTCACGATCGGCTGCCAGAGCTTCTTGACCTCGGCTTCGACGAGGGCGGCGGTCTCGGGCTTCGTGGACTTGATCTTGTCGTCGCGGTAGCGCTCCACGGTGCGCTGGGACTTGCCGATCTTCTCAGCGACCGCGCGGGCGGCCTCAGCACGGCTGACGCCCTTCTCCTGTTTGAGCAGGAAACGGATCCGGGCGCCGAGGGTCTTGGGGATCGGCTGGGAGTAGGCGGTCTCGGCGGCCTCGTCCAGGCGGTCTTCGATCAGTCCCACGGTCAGTCAGCTTCCTTGGTCTCAGGCCACGCGGACGAGCGAGGCGTCCTTGATCTCGTTGGCGATGTTCACTCCGTCAGCGAGCAGGTCCAGCGCCCAGCCGATGGTCTGGGAGCCCTGGTGCTTGACGGAGCCGGGGTTGACACCGAGGCGGAACCCGCCGCGGATCGGCTCGCCGTCGGAGCCGAGGAGGAGGGGCAGCGGCGACAGGCCGTCGATGGCGTAGACGACGCAGTCGTTGTTGACCGCGAGGGGGTAACGGCTCGCCGTGGTGGCGAGGTTGTGCATCTTGCGGTGCATGTTGGTCCGCGCCTTCGACAGGATCATGGCACGGATGTCGGGCCGCCACGTCAGGCGCTTCAGTGCCGGCCACGGGTCGCCGAAGACGTGGTCGACGCCCATGTTCGGGCGCTGGCGCAGCTTGCCGATGCCCGACTTGGCAGTGGCCTTGATCGCGTTCGCCAGGGTCACCAGCAGCGGGTCGCCGTCCTTGTAGACGGCCATGGCCGCGGGGAAGGCTTCGTCGTCGAGGTCCTGGGTGACGCCGAGGTCGGCCATCACGGTCAGGTAGGCGTCCCGCAGCGTGTCGTACCAGGGCTGGAGGTAGGGGCTGTGGGTCTCGCGGACCCATGCCTCCATCGGGCGGACGTCGGCGCCGAGTTCGACGGCGTAGGCGACGGTGGGGGTGGCGTACCAGCCGGGACCGTCAGGGCGTTCGCCGCTGGAGGTGAAGGGGCTGGGCAGGCGCGGGTCGGTCTCGACGTGGGAGAGGTCGAGGTACCAGGAGCCGGGCAGATCGGGGTCGAAGTCGGGGTTGCGGGGGTAGTGGATGGCGGGGCCGGTGCCGACGTGCAGCCGGCGGCAGGCCGCGAGGAAGGCGACCTGCACGTCCAGGGCAGCGACGTGGGTGCACGCCCGCTCGGCGTCGGTGATCAGGTCGGCGGGGCGGACCCAGATGCACGCCTCCTCGTCGAGGGCCTCGCTGGCGGGCCGGGAGCCTTCCTCCGGGTAGTCGGCGGCGACGACGGGGTGCTCGTCGGGGGCCTCGCACGGGGCGGGGTCGACGAGGGTGTGGAGGGTGTGGGGCACCTTCGCCGAGACGTACTTGCCCTCGTCCTGGCTCCACTCGGCCTTGGTGGGCGGGCGCAGCGAGGTCATGAGTTCCTCGCCGGTGACGGCGACGGTGCCGCGGGGGGTGATGACCAGGCGGGCGTAGGTGCCGAGCATCGTGGCGAGGTCGCCCGCGGGCAGCTCGCCGGCCTGGCCCCAGACGCGGTTCTCCAGGGCGCCCCAGGGGGTGAGGAAGAGCTGGATGCAGTGGCGCTTGCCGTCGAGGCGCTTGAAGATCCGCGGCCAGGGCCCGAAGCCCGCCTTGGTGAGTTCCCATCCGGCCTTGGTGAGGCTCTTGAGGGCCTTGTGGTCGGCCGGCAGGCGGAGGTCTTCCTGGTCCGCGAGGTTGGTGGGCAGGCCGAAGTGGGCGACGGCGCCCTCGGTGAGGATAATCAGCGGGTCCTGGTCGAAGCCGTTGTCGTGGACCTTGGCCGCGCCCAGGCGGATCTTCCGCTTGTCCAGTGCCCAGGCGGCCAGGGCCTGGAGGGTCTTGGCCGGGCACGGAACGGTGCGGCCGTCGGCGAGGTGCGCGGTCAGGGCGCCGTCGGTGATGTCGAGGACGGCCAGTGGGCCGTCGGCGTACTCCGGCGGCACCGGCTTCGCGGCCGGCTTCTTCGCCGTGCGGTTCGTACGGCGGGAGGCCGGGGCGGTGGCCGGGCGGCGCGGCGCGGCCGGCGGACGGGCGGCGGGTGCAGCGGCAGCCGGGAGCGCCGGTGCCGGGGCGGCGACCGCCGGTGCGGCGGGGGCGGGGGCGGGGGTGGCCACGGCGGGCGTGGGCGCCGTCGTCTCGGTACGCGGGGCGGAGACGGGCTCGGCCTGAGTGGTGGGCCGGGTGCCGCAGCGGGGCATGCCCATGGCGGCCATGGCCTGGAGGTACACGTGGCGGGGCTGGCCGTCTACGACGCTGGACGTCGTGTGCCCGCAGCGGACGCACAGCCGGGTGACCCCCTCGGGCAGGTCGATCCAGGAACCGGGCGCGTCGAACTCGGGCACCGCCGTCTCCGCGAGGGCCGGGGCAGGCACGGTGTCCGGCCACGCGAGCTCGGGAGGGTCCTCGATGTCGAAATCGAACTCGAGAGGAGTCGCCTCCGCGGCGAGCGCATCTGGCGCCGACTCGGGCTCGCCTTCGGGCTCGGATTCCAAGGTGGCGGAGCCACCTCCCGCACCGGCGCGGGCGAGCTCGGCGGCGAAGTGCGCGAGGATCCTGGCGTACCGCTGCCCCTTCTCGCCGCGCGGTGTGCGCGGCGGGTCCGACTCCCAGGTCCACACCGTCTCGCGGCGGACGTCGTTGGCCTGGCCCATCTGCGTCACGGTCCAGCCGAACGCCTCGCGGAGCCTGACCCGTTCCGCCGGGTCCGGCAGTGGCGGCACCGGGCCGTCGAATGAGATCCGGTCGAGTACACCCGATACCGGGTCGCTGCCCCCCATCTCCACCTCCACCCTCAGAGTTCAAATCTAACGCGAATCTAACGCACCCGCCCCGAGGGGTGCAAGCGCTCTGTTGATGTTCCAGTATGTATTATGGTTGTTGCTTGATTAGATTTCAAGCTGTATTGTCACTGACCGTTGGCCAGGGCCGCCCAGCGATGGCGGCCACGTCCGCAACGAGGCGGCACGCGCCGGAACTTGCCGGTCTCCTGGCTCGCCGGGACCTTCCTCCCGCGTCCGACATGACACCCGAGGAGTACGACAGTCATGCCCTACTTGTCTCCCGAACCAGGGGAGCCCGCCGCGCCGGGGTCCCGGATCGTCGTGGAAGCCGGCGACATCCTGATGCGCCGCGGTCTCACCGATCACGCCCCCGCGGCCCAGGTCCACGTGATCGAGGCCGCCAAGGCCCTGGAGGACTTCCGCCTCGGCCACGTCACGGCGCTGGAGCGCGCCGAGGTCCTCCTTGACCGGGCGATCGCGACGTTCCAGGAGCGCACCGGCGAGCACGACGAAGCGGCCTGGCAGGCCGCCGCGGTCTACATGGTCGAGCTGTGGGCGACGCGGTACAGCGCGGCCCGCCCGACCGCGTTCGACCCCGCCCCGCCGCCGCCGTCCCGGCTCACCCCAGCGCATCCGCTGCGGCTGGAGACGGTCAGCCGCGAGGCCCACGACCTCCTGCTCAGCGCCGGCCGGTCCCTTGAGCGGAGAGCGCGCGGCCTGGACTCGATGGACGTGGTCCGCGCGCAGCACGGCATGCACGAAGCCGCCCGGCTGCTCCATGACCAGCTCGACGGGCTGTCCATGCCGCTGTGGGTGCTCATCTGCCGGTTCTGCGCCGAGATCCAGGCGGAGAACCTCCGCATCCTCAAGGCTCCCGCCCCCGGCACCACGGCCTGACTGAGGCCCCCGTTCCCACACTCGCCCCGGCGCGCGCCCGCCGCCCGGCACCAACCCTTCACCCCCGTTGAGGAGTTCCCATGAACACCAGCCCCTCCCCTGTCACTTCCGCCATCGGCCCCGTCCGGGTCGGGCAGCTGTGGCAGGACATGGCCCCCGACATGGTCGACCGCGAGCGGATGCTGCGCGTGCTCTCCCTGACGGACACCCACGCCGAGTGCGTGGTCGAGCGCGACAAGCAGGGCACGGCCGGCCGCAAGGCGCGCCCGCTGGCCCTCCGGCGCTTCGCGACGAGCGCGTTCAAGCTGATCGAGGACGTCGTCGACGACGCCGACCAGGCCCTCTACGCACGCTTCCTGGCGGCGATGACGGACGTGCAGGGTGCCAACCCGTCGCCCGTGGAGTACGCGACCGCGGCACTGCGCGTGCACAAGGAGCTCGCCGCCGAGACGGTGAAGACCCAGGGCTAACTGTGCCGTCTCGTGAGGTTGGTTCCACATACCTGAACTTCCCAACTTGTTGACAAGTTTGAATGTGCCCCTCTAACTTCATAACAAGTTAGGAAGTTCAGGAGGTGGGGCGTGCTTCAGATCCAGCTTGGGCCCGAGAGGGCTGCAGACCCGGACGACAGCCTGGAGCGGTCGACGATCGGGTGGCGTCCGGGGATGACGGAGGACGAAGCCTGGGAGGCCGGGCGGGGCGTCTGGAAGTTCAACGCTGACCGGGCTCTGGCTCAGGACGAGGTGCAGATCGTCAGCACCGAGGGCATGGTGCTCGCGGTTGCCACGATCACCGGTATCTCGAAGTACGGCGACCGGTACGCCCTCCAGGGGGAGCTGCTGCGCGGAGACGCCAGGGTGGGCAAGCCCACTGCTACGCCGCACCGATCGCGGAACTCCGTTGCCTACTTCTGACGAGCCGCCCGACGCTGCCGTGACCCGGACCACACGCGCAGCGTCCAGCGCTGGACGGTAGTGCGGCCGAACGTCAGCCATGTTGGGAGCACGCTCACGAGGGGGAGTTCCGTGTCTCGCTGGTTTACCAATTCCGATGCCATTGCTGCTCTCGATCACGCCGAGTGGGCCCCATGGGTGCGCTACACCCGAACACCGCCACCGTCGTATGACTGGGAGAGCACAAACGCCGTCGCGGCATACACGCCGGAAGAGCAGACGACGAACACCGCCGTGCACGAATCCGCGCACGCCGTCGTGTACATGGCCGCGGGCTATCAGATCGGCGAGATCGTCCTGCATGAGCCGGGAGACCATAGCTACGGCGGCCGGGCGCACGTGAACTACCTGGCAGCCTCGGGCCCATGGTTGGACTGGGCGGTCACCTGCGCTGCTGGCGAGCGTGCGGAGGTCCGATGGATGCGGGAGACCGGCCGCTGGTCATCAGAACGCGCATGGGTGGCAGAGCGCCTCGCCTGGCGGGACCGCAGCCAAATCGGCGAGGTCTACCGCAGCGGTCACAACCGAGAGCTGACCTTCAACGGCGACCATGACGACTGGGGTGACTACGCCTGGGTCATGGACCGCACCGATGAGGCCCTCGACTTGGTATGGGACCAAGTCCTCGCCCTGGCCCACCATGTCACCGTCCGCCAGCACCTCACCGGAGAGGAAGCCGCCCGGATAACTGGCCTCTGAGTGGCCGGACATCGCAACGCGCCGCTGACGCCCGAAGGGCGGCGCCGATTGTGCGAGCGCGTAGACGGAGGACGTCCGATCGCGCACGTCGCGGCGGAAGCCGGAATCTCCCGCCGCTGCCTGGCCAAGTGGTACGCCCGGTGGCAAGCGCACGGCGAGGACGGCCTCCTCGACCACTCCTCCCGCCCCGCCACCAGCCCGGCCTGCACCGCCGAGGACATCGCCGACCTGGTGGAGGCGCTGCGGCGGCAGACCAAGCATGGCCCCGCCCGGCTCGCCACGGACCTACAGCGGCTGCACGGCGTCACGCTCGCGCCGGCCACGGTCCACCGCATCCTGGTCCGCCGCGGACTGAACCGGCTGCGTGACCTTGATCCCCCAACCGGCGAGGCCCTGCGCGAGGTCATCCGATACGAGCACGACAAGCCCGGAGACCTGGTCCACGTCGACATCAAGAAGCTGGGACGCATCCCCGAGGGGCGGGGGATGGCGGATGCACGGCGTCGGCACCGACGCGGCCCCGCGCCTCCAAACGCACCGGTCCCGGCACCGGCAAGGTCGGATACACGTACCTGCATTCGGCGCTCGACGACCACTCCAGGCTCGCCTACACCGAGGCCCTGGACGACGAGAAGGCCGCCACCGCTGTCGCCTTCTGGCGCCGTGCCGTTGCCTTCTTCGCCGCCCACGGCATCACACCGATCCGCCGCTGCCTCACCGACAATGGCGCGTGCTACCGGTCTACGACCTGGGCCGACGCGCTTGCCGCGACCGGTACGAAGCACAAGCGGACCAGGCCGTACACGCCGCGCACGAACGGGAAGGTGGAGAGGTACAACGGGACGCTCTCCCGCGAGTGGGCCTATGTCCGCGCCTACACGTCGGAGCGTGAACGGTGCGCGGCCCTCGCCGAGTTCGTGAACTACTACAACCACGAGCGTCCGCACGCGGCGCTCGGCGGCCGACCACCGATCAGCCGGACCGCAGGAAGCGACTACCGCCTCGTCTTCGACCAACTGCCCGAACCACTCGCGGACATCCCGCAACAGCTCACGTTCGAAGACTTCGTGTAACCAACGTCCCGAGACACCACAGCTAACCGGCCCCCGCGAAGCCCGCTTGCCCGTTGCGGCCCGGCCTCCCCCAGAGGGGCGCCCGGGCCGACGGCTCGCGACTTCGCGTAGCCGCCCGCCTGAACTGCAGGAAGGAAGCTGGGAAGTGGTGCCGTCTGCTCAGTCCGGGCTCTGGGCCCTTGACGCTCCTCCGGGGGGCGAGGTGTTCAGCGCCGGTGACATCGTGGGAGTGGAGGGCCGGCCGGGCGAGTGGGAGCTGATGAAGCCCGGGCCAGGTCCGGGTGTCTGGATCGCGGAGTCGGCGCGGCTCGAGGACCGCGTCAGCGCGAAGGTCGCGGTGGGCGCGCTCCAGCGTCTGGCGGATGCCCCTCACATCCGGCGCGGCGACCTGGTGATGCAGCGCTACCCCGAGCAGGAGCGAGCCACCGTGGTCCGGCTCGGGCAGTGGGTGGCGGTGAAGTCATACACGCTGTCTGATGGCGGTGTCTGCCTGGCGCTGGACTCGGTCGACCGGCTGGAGGTGGTCACGGCGGAACAACTCGCTGCGGCCATCCGCGTGGATGTGGTCCACGGTGCACACGTGGGCCGGATCGTGCAGGCCGCCGTGTCCGCCCGCGCCGGGCAGTTCAGGGTGGTGTGCCGGGTGCAGGCGAGATCTGCCGCGACGGACGCAAGGTCACCTGGTGCCCCAGCCTGGACAGCGCCCGCCAGCTGTGGGACTGGCACGTCTCCGGGCCGGCCCCCACCGGCAGCGCCGCGTAGGCCTTTGCCCCCTCGCCGTGCGGTGCCGTGGCCTCCGGCCGCCGGCGGCCCGGCACTGGCGCGTGGTACGACGAGCCGTTCCCCGAGGGCTGGAGCAGCCCCACGATGCCTTTCCCGTGGCGTACTTGAGCCGAAGACACACGTCTTGGTGAATCGGCTCGCAAGACAGCAACCGAACTGCTGCCCGATCGGTAGAGGTGCATGTGAGCAGCACAAGCGTTCGTGCTGCGGGTCTTCGATCCTGGGAGTAAGCCGTGACCACCACCGACTCTTCTTCGTCGTCCGCCCTACGCTGCGGCGGCTGCCTGTGCGGGGCCGTCCGCTTCGAGGTGCCCGATGCTCCTGACGCGCCCCACCTGTGCAGTTGCCGGCATTGCCAGAAGCTGAGCGGCGGGCCGGTGATGTCGTGGGTCTGTTTCCCTCTGGCGGGTCTGGTGTGGATCGGCCGGGAGCCGGTCTGGTTCTACACGTACCCGCACGAGACTCGGCGCGGTCGCTGCCCCGACTGCGGGAGCCAGTTGTGCGCCCTGGACGACGGTGCCACGAGCATCGCGTTCAACTTCAGCGCCCTGGACGACTCCTCGGACCTCGTCCCGGCGTTCCAGAGCTACGCCCACGACGCGGTGTCGTGGCTCAGGCCGGTCACCGACACCCGGCCGACGGCCGCCGCGGGCAGCTGACCGCCGACCAGCGGCTGCCCGGGTTCAAGCCGGCCCGTTGGCCGGACAACCCAACGCCTCGACCTCGCTGGGGCGAGAATGGCGGCCATGTCACTCTCCCTGGCCCGCTGCGTGGAAGCGGTTGCCCGCCTGCTGGATAGCTGTGGCCCGTTGGAGCCGGTCCGGCTGTGCATGAGCGACCGGGACGTGCAGGCGGAGGTGTGCGCGAGCGGGCCGGCCGCCTCGGTGAGTATGGCGCGCCTGTCAGCGGCGACGGGCGGCGAGGTGGCCGGCCGGGCGGTCGACCGTGACGACGGTGTGATCACGGCGGACCTGGAAGACGACGTGGTCCTGGTCGCCGCCGTGGACACGCCGGCGCGCGGGACCGCGCCCAGACTCCGATCAACGTCGACGTCGGCGGCGGCTGCCCTGCTGCGGACGCTGGCCCCGTGGACGGCCGCACTGGACCAAGAGCTGCTGTCGGGGGCCCAGTTGTGGGTGGACGACGACGGCCAGGTCTTCACGGTCCGGCTGCTGGCGACAGCCGCAGGCAGTGACGACGTGGAGAGTGTCGCCGCTGCCGCCGGCGCAGGGCTGGAGCAGGTCCGGACATGGCGCACCGACAGCGGTCTGGATGGGCGGGGCAGCCTCCCGTGCGGCCGGACCGTGCACATCGGCATCGTCCGTCTCTCTTGACCATCACCGACACGCTCGCCGGATCCCGCGCTCCTCTGCGTTAGGCCAGATCAACGTCCTCCTGGTGCATCTTCGCAACCCGCACGGCGTCGAAGTGGCTGATGCCTCGGAAGTACTCCTTCTTGACCGCCACGCCGATTCTCAGGATCTCCGTCACGGCCGTCAGATGATCCTTGACGCCTGTCTCCCATCCCTCAGCCGTGGCGCACGGGCGCGAGATCCACGCCTGGAACAGGAGCGCCTGTGTCACCTGCGCATCGCTTTCATGGCGTGAGATGCGATCCACGACCTCGCGGGTGTTGGCAGGCGTGTTCTCCGCCCTGCCAACCTTGATGTAGGACAGCTTCTCGATCATGGACCGGAACTCCAGGACGTAGAGCCGGTCGCCGACGGCATCGAGCGGCCCTCCTGTTTCTTGCAGGTCCTCCCACGCCCTGTGCCGTACGGCGGCGCAGATCTCCTTGGGGGGCGTACGCCCCGTGTCGAAGTAGTCGAGCAGTCGCACCCTGGCCCCGGGAAGCAGATGCCGATTCTTGAAGTTCTTGGTCCTGCGCGACTTGGGCAGGGCCTCTCCCTCCCACAAGGGCGCGTCAGTGAGGTGAATGAAGTCGACGCCGAAGTACTGCTCTTCCTGGAAGTCCTCTTCACGCATGCCTCTGATGGTGGCCCAGGAGGGGGACCGCGTTCTCCGGAATGGCTGAGGCTGAGCCGATGGCTGGCGTGTTGGCGGCGCCGGCGCTCCTGGAGGGCCTGCGTGCACGAGATGAAGGTCAGTGTGTCCGTGCGCTTTTACTCGGACTCCGCGCCGTTGGGTCCCGCCTACGGCAGCGCGTTGGCCCCGTGGCGCTGCTGAAGGGTTGGGCTGCGTGGGCCCACACCACCCCGAACTGTTGTGTATTCGTGTTTCAGTGTGTAGTGTTATTCGTGTTGAGGGTGACGTTCCTCTCCACCCCACCCCCCTCCCGGAGCCGCACTGCCGCTCCCCCATGCCCCCTTACGGAGATCTCCCATGTCCGAAGCCGAAGCGGTCCGATCCGTCATAGCCCGTCTCCTCGCCCATGCCGACGAGCCCGAGACCCAGCGCATCCACGAACTCGCCCGCCAGGCCGGCTACCTGTGGCGCTGCGGCAACCCGGCCTGCCCCGCCTACAACTACCGGGGGCGGCGCTATTGCGAGGGCTGCGGATGGGGCAGCAAGGGCAAGCCGGTCGGCGACCTCCACCCGTGCATGTACACCGAGCGCCGGTGGGCCGCGCTGCGCCGCGCGCTGCTCCAGCACTACAGCCCCGACGCCCCGATGCCCGACGCCGTGGTCTTCGACTACTGGGGCGGACCCGGCTGGCGCGGCGCCGAGGTCACCGAGATGTACGGCGGCAGGACCGAAGAGGTCACCGGCGGGTTCCGTGACCGGGACCGCTTCGCGGACATCGCCGCCGCCCTCGACTCCCTCACCAGGTGGTCGGAGCCGGGCTACGGCGAACACATCCGCGTCGTCCTGGCCTCCTGAACCTCACCGTCCCCGGGGCCCGGTGAGCCACCGCCGGGCCCCGGCCAGCCACGAAGGCGAGCCACGCCATGTCCACTCTGCTGATCGGCCGCTGGTCCACGGACAACGCCACCCTCCGCATCACGGCGTCCCACCAGGTCGACGACGAGGACCAGGCCGCCGTCGACGCCCTGACCTGGCCCGCGTTCGCCAACGGCGCGAACTGGGCGTGCACGTTCCCCGTCGACACCCACCGCCACGCCGTGCAGCGCGCGTACGAGGAGTTCGCCCGCGACGACGACGCCTGGCTCGACGACACGGTCGAGCATGTCGAGCCGGTCACCCCCTGACCTCGCCCACAGCTGCGCCCGGCCACGCGCCGCCGCCCGCTCGCCCGTGTCCCGCCCCCCTACCCGAAGGGCTCTCCCATGCTCGGCAACACCGAATTCGAGTGGGTCTCCGCCAACGCCACACCGGTCCTGCTCTACCCCGGCTTCAGCTCCGACGACGCACTCGTCGAGCCCGGCGAGATCGTCGCCGCCGTCTACGACAGCAGCGACGGCATCGCCCTCTACGGCAACCGCGACAAGGTGCTCGGCCTCCTCCTCCAGCTCGCCGAAGCCGTCCGCAACGCCCCGCCCGTCCCCACCACGGAGGCGTGCATCGCGGCCACGACCGACCCCACCGCCTGGAAGCCGGGCCCCCTCACCTCCCCGCTGGCTCCTACGAGCAAGGGCTGGCCCCTGTGCGGCGCCGAGTCCCACCAGCCCATCGCGGCCGATCCCCGCATGGCGACCTGTTCCGACTGCGTCGACGCCTTCAACGAGCGCGGGCCGCAAACCCCCCTCCGCCTCGTCCACTTCCTCCCCGCCAAGCCCTGACACGACCCCACACGCCGCCCTCCTCCGGTGCCGGGCCCCGCAGGGCACGGCACCCCGACCCAAGGCCCCTCATGAACCCCACCGACGCAGCCGGCCCCCTCTTCGAAGCCCTCCTCGCCGAAGCCCAGCAGTGGGCGTGCGACGACACCGAAGACCTGGAGCAACTCGACGCGATCGACCACGCCGATAGCCCGCACGACAAGCTCGCTCTGCTGCAGAACTCCAGCCTCGTCCCTTCCCACCTGGCCTCGGCCATCGCCGAGGCTCTCGTCGCACTCGACCCCGCCACCTACTCCCCCAACTCCGCGCCGACAACCTCCGGAACCTCCATGGCCGACCCCGAACTCCACCGCATCCGCGACGCGTCGATCACCGTGGTCGACGCCTCTCCCGACGACAACACCCCCAGCGACGTCTACGAGATCCAGGTCCACGGCGTTAGCGTCCTCATCCGCCGTCGAGCCCATTGGGGCCCCGCCACCGACGTCCCCTACGTCCACATCGAGGACCAGAGCGAAGGGCCCAGTCTGCTGCTCGTCGAGGTGAACAACGGCGGCGAGCACGAGCACCCCCGCCCCTCGGCCGACGGAGCTGCGACGTGATCCCTGACCACGCCTACGCCACCGCCCGCCAGCTGATCGATCCCGACGCTAACTACACCGTCCACATCCGCACCGACAACGGCTGGACACAGCCCACCGACCCCAGCCACCGGGAACTCCCCGGCCTGGACGTCCTCCTGGCCGCGCGCAGGGTCCTGCGCCCCCGGCCCGCCGGCCACGTCCAAAGCACCAGCCCCGACACCCTGGACATCCGCACCGGCGACGGTCGGCTCTGGCTGCGCTTCACTACAGCATCATCGAGTGCGGGCCAGGCCCCCGGCGATCCAGCCCCCGGCGACCGCTTCGGCTGACCAGAGGTTGTCCGTCTGTCCCACCTCACCAAGCCCACTCGGGCCGTGTAGGCACCTGGGCCCGCCGTGTGCGGCGGAGCCGTTCAGCGCGCCGAGGTGTTCTGGCTGTAGACGTTTAGGGGCCCTACTGCCACCGGCCAGAGCCCGGTCGCCGCCAGACGTAGTGTTGCTGCCGTGTGGCTCCCCCCGGTGTCCACTGCGCGCGCCACACGGCCACTGCCTCCTCGGGCTCTCCACCTCCTTGAATTCTCCATTGGGATGTCCACAAGCAGTGGCCTCGAATAGCCTCATTACGACGGGCTTTTGACATCGACCAGAGACGGTTGGTCGTCGGGAATTGTCTCAAGCAGCTTGTTTGAGACGGAGTTGCCACATCAGGTCCCTTTGGACTCCACGATACTGGTACGCCGACACTGCACCTAGTCATTGATGTATCAAAAGGGTGCGCACTCGCCTCGGCTCTGATTTAGTTAACAATTCGTTCCAGTCGGAATGGACTTGCAACCCATCCTGCGCACTTACCACTGGCCATTTGCTTGCCCCTACCAACACATATGTTGATACTGCTCCTACACTTCACACTCGCCATCTATGGTCGACACATGCTCATTGCGCCTCCATAGTTCGCACACTGACTGCTAGGGCTGAGCTAATTCACTCACCTCCGTAGGCATGCTTGTAGGCATGCCTGTAGGTACGTAGGGATCTCTGTAGGTATCTCTGTAGGGATGTTCGTACCTCTGTAGGTTTCGATCGATGGAGCCAGGTCGGTCGTCTCTCCACCTCACACGCACTTCTATCGACACACACTGCATCTACACCGGCAGATGCCCACTATCACCCCGCGCACCTGCGACGACGCCGCCGCCTGTGCGTCGCTCCGGACGCTCCATGCTGCGAACGCATCCTGCTCAGACGTTCCGCACCTTGGCACGTCTGACCCCGCCACTCTGCCTGTACGCGCACCACGTCCCTTCGCGCTATCTAGATGCATGGCTTCTTGTCGCCGCCTGCACACCCCCCTGCCCTGGCGGCAGCCCCTCAAGCTCCGCGGCCTTGGTACTGGCGTGGACTCGGCGCACCGCAAGACTCGCGACACGCCCCGCGCTACGCCACAACACCAACACTCGTCGCATCTTCCTGTTATGGTCGCCCGTGTCGCGTCGTGACACGGACTGCAGACATCCAGTGCACGAAGCACGCCCCCAATGCCCGTAATAACCAGCAGAGCGCACTCGTGATGCAGCAAATGACAAGTACTGCCACTCAGATACACCTCAAGCGCGTGACACGACGCGACAGTCACCTCGCCGTTTCCCGCAGCCACCCTCTCTCCCAACTCCGGAGGCCCTCGCGATGACCACAGCCCTTCCGAGCGACATCGACGTCGCCGACGAGGCATCGCTCCCGGCGCCGGTGGTGCTTGCCATCGCCACTCAGAAGGGCGGCGTGGGCAAGACCACCACCACCGTGAACTTGGGCGCACGCCTCTCCATGGCCGGCTACAACGTCCTTATTGTTGATCTTGAGCCCCAGGCGCAAGCTGGAACCGCGCTCGGCATCACGCTCGGCGGTCATGAAGATGAGGCTGCGAACGAAGCGGAGCTCCAGCGGTCTCTCGGCTATATCCTGCAGATGGCTCTCCAGAAGTTCCCGCGTCCGCATCTCAAGCAGGCGATGTTCGACCGCACCGACGAGGTACTGGGGGACTTCGAAGGTCACGGTCAGCTCTGCGTCCTTGCCTCGGAAGAGGCATCCATGTCAGCGGCGCAGAACGCCTTCGTGACGAAGCCCTACAAGGAGATCGTCACCCTTCGGCACCTCTTGCTCCAGGAGGCACGGGGCTTCCACTTCGTCCTCATCGACACACCGCCAGCCGTATCCCACCTCAACGCAGTGGCGCTGGCGGCCGCTGACTTCGTGGTAACCGTCTGCATCCCGGAGTACCAGTCCATCAAGGGTGCCCTGGTTCTGAGCGCAGCCACGCAAGCGATCGCAACGAACACCCAGGGAGTCTGCGAGCCACAGCTTCTCGGCGCTCTACTCAATCGCTCCAACCCCGAGTCTGCGTGGACGGCTCAAGACGTGGACATCCGGAACGCGATGATTGGTGACGGCATCAACGCTGAGCCAGGGCGGGGCCTCTTTCCGTTCGTTACGGATGTGCGACGCGACGTCCGCATCTCGGAGTCCTACATCCACGGCCGGCCCGCCGTAACGCGGTTCCCGAATCACTCGTGTGGCAAGCAGTACACGGGCGTCGTGGAGGAGATCCTGGACCGCATCCAACTGCCGCGCCAGAAGTGGACCATCGCCGATCCGGTCCTTGTCGAGGAGAACGTCGATGCCTGAGGAAGAGCCCTCCGGAGCGGAGCGCAAGCAACCCAAGAAGAGGACGGCGAAGAAGGTCGCGGGTCTCAGGCCTCGTCCAGACTTGCTCAGCAATCCCGCCCTGTCGGGTGCGGCAAGCGTGGCGGCCCGATCAGTCCTGGGTCAGGGTGCCGGAGCTCAGCCAGTTAAGACTGTCCAAGTTCCGGCCTCGGCCTCACAAGACGCCATTGCCGTGCCTGCCCCGAGCACACCCCCTGACTGGCAGGGCGCGGCTGAGGCGGTTGCGCCGGACACTACACAGACGCGGGCCGAAGACCAGGCGTTGAGCGAGGGAGCGGAACCCGGCTCCGTCACGCCTCTGTCGGTCTCCGTCACGGATGTGCAACCCAGTGAACCGGCACGACCGGATCTCGGTGATCTTTCATCTCCAGACGCTGCTAGCTCTGGAGCAACGCACGGAACGACCCCGCATGCCTACCAAGACCTACCCGACGACGGGGAGGCCGCTGACCAGCACCTCGTTGCTCATGACGACGAGCAGCAGGTACCGGGGGAGGAGGCGACCGCAGCCGAGACGACTGAGGCTGAGCCAAGAGCGGGGGGAGCACCTTCATCAGGGGCCCGGCGAAAGCGCTCTGTCTCCACCCGCCAGGGCTCCAAGGTGGGGCCCGCACACACGGCACTGCTCAACTCATGGCGTAGCAGCAGGGTGGACCTCAAGCTCCGTAGGGACGCCTGGCAGACGCATCCGTTCCGCTTCGCGGCGGACTTGGTGACACAGCTAAGCAAACGGGTGGCGCAAGACTGTTCGTCTTCCGGTAAGTCGCTGACGGCTGCGCAGTATGTCGACGCTGCAATGAGCCAGTATCTGCCGACGACCATAGAGGAGCAGTTGGCGCTCGCCGAGGAGTTCCTCCTCTCTCGCGAGACGGACGTGGGCACGGGGAAGCAGGCCAGCCATCGGGTCAGCCCTGAGGTCTATGCCGTCGCAGCGCCCCTAGCCAATGATCTCCGGGAAGCAGGGCACGCGCGCATCGCCGTTCACGTCTACTCAGGGGCCCTTGACAGCTTCCTCCGCGATCTCGAAGCAGAAGGGCCGCTCGGGAAGTAGGGCACAGGAACCCCCTCGGATTCGCGGAGGGGGGGCCCCCCCCCGGCGGGGGGGGGGCCCCCCGACGGCGTGGTGCGGGGAGGTCATGCGGGCAGGACCCACATCGGGTTGGAGTAGAACCACAGGTCCTTCCACGGGTCGGCGTCGCCGAGGACGTCGATGGCCGGGCCCGCCGGGTCCACGGCGACACCGTGGATGCCGACCGCCGAGCGGTTGCCGTCGGTGCCGCGCAGCCGGACGTAGACCGGCTTGTCGAGGCGGCCGAGGGAGTACGTCAGCCTGACCGCACCGGTGGCCTTGTCGACCTCGAAGGACTTCACGACCTTGGTGGCGGGCGCGGCGAAGGTGTCCCTGTCGCTCACCTTGCCGGTGACGTCGCCCTGGATGACGTCGACGCGGGCCAGGGAGGGCACGAACTGGGACCAGTTGGGGCCGTTGGCGAGGCTGATCTCGATGACCAGGTCGACCTGGCTGCCCCTGCGGACCTGGAGCACGCCGCCGAGGGTCACCGCGCGCGAGCCGGAACGCAGCTGCGCGTTCAGGCCGCTGATCAGGCCGCCGTGGTCCACCCAGACCCGGCCGGCGCGGATCCCGTCCATGACGGCCTTGTAGGAGAAGGAGGCGGCACCGACGTGGGTGCGGGAGTACTGACCGGGCCAGAAGTCGGTGTCGGTGAGGCTTATGGCGCCGCCGTAGACCGGGTCGTCGTACCGGCCGTTGGTGTTGAAGTCGCTGTTCGGACCGCGCACCGAGCTGTCCGCGTACACGTTGTGGGAGTCGGAGTTGGCGGTGATCCACCACGGCTTGCCCTCGGCGAGCAGGCTGTCCCACAGGCCGCCGACGGTGGCGGTCATCCAGTCGAAGCCGCCCCAGGTGCGGTAGCTCTCCAGCGGGTAGCCGCCGAAGGAGTCCGCGCTCGGGCTGTTGTCGTAGATGCCGCGCGCGGAGCCGGGGCCGTTCGGCTTGGGCAGGCCGCCCGCCTGGTGGCCGGGTGCGCCCTCCATGCCGACGGCGATCGTCGGCTGGGCGTCGCGCCAGGCACGGATCTCGTGCGGGGAGTCGATGCCCTTGCGCGCCGGGTGGTTGGCGAGGAACAGGGCGTCCTTGACCTTGCGGCGCTGCACCTGCTCGGCGAGGAAGTTGAGGCCGGAGATGGCCAGCGCCTCGTTGGCCGGGGTGTTGGCGGAGGCGCCCTTGACCGAACCGTCGAAGGAGTTCTCGAACTCCTTGAGGACGGCGACCTCGTTCTTGCCGGGGTGGACGAAGACGGTGCCGTGCTCGGCGGCCGGGATGTTCCACTCCAGGCCCTGGAAGACCAGCGTGTCGTCGACCTCGTCACGGGCCGCGACGATGTCCGGGTTGACCTTCTCGACACCGATCCTGGCGTGCTGCTCGCTGCCGTGGTCGGTGATGACCATCCAG
Source organism: Streptomyces sp. NPDC059224 (assembly GCF_042754285.1). Lineage (NCBI taxonomy): Bacteria > Bacillati > Actinomycetota > Actinomycetes > Kitasatosporales > Streptomycetaceae > Streptomyces > Streptomyces sp. NPDC059224. The sequence continues at coordinate 172,286 of NZ_JBHZAN010000007.1, read as the reverse complement.
TCCAGGCCGTGCGCGTTGGCCTGGCGGACGTGGTCGGCGACCCGGTACTTGGCGTCCGAGCTGTACTGGGTGTGGATGTGGTGGTCGCCCGCCAGCCACAGGAAGTCGCCGGAGCGGCCGCTGTGGGAGTGGGAGGAGGAGACCGAGGCCGCCGCCTGACCCTCGCCGGCGAGGACGCTGCCGGCCGCGAGGCCCGCGCCCAGCAGACCGGTGCGGCGCAGCATCGAGCGGCGGGAGAGCTGTCCGGGCGTCAGTTCCTCGTCGGGGACCGACAGATCGAGGGCGGGCGGCAGCGACGAGGCGTCGGCGTCCGTGTCGTGGTGATGGTGGTGATGATGACCGTGACCGTGGCTGTGGCTCATGCGCGAACTCCCGCGGGCCGTCGGGCTGGGGGGTGACTCCAGGACGTGCAGAGTCTGCGAAGGCCGCGTGAACAACGGGAGGCGAGGTCATGGTGAGGTAAGGAACCGCTGATGTGCAGCAGACTGTGGGGAGTCGACACGCAAGAGCGGCGCGCGCGGACGCGAGGACGCCCGGGCCGGCCGGTGTGGCCGGCCCGGGCGTCGGGCACCGGGCGTCGCCCGGATCAGATCAGGTCGAACCGGTCCGCGTCGGCGACCTTCACCCAGGCGGCGACGAAGTCCTTCACGAACTTCTCCTTGGCGTCGTCGCTCGCGTACACCTCGGCGACCGCGCGCAGCTCGGAGTTGGAGCCGAAGACCAGGTCCGCGCGGGTGCCGGTCCACTTGACCGCGCCGGTGGCCAGGTCGCGTCCCTCGAACGTGGTCTGGTCCGCGGAGGTCGACTTCCACTCCGTGCCGTAGTCCAGCAGGTTGACGAAGAAGTCGTTGGTCAGCACGCCCGGGGTCTCGGTGAGGACACCGTGCTTGGACCCGCCGGTGTTGGCGCCGAGCACCCGCAGACCACCGACCAGGACGGTCAGTTCGGGGGCGCTGAGGCCGAGCAGGTTGGCGCGGTCCAGGAGCAGGTACTCGGCCGGCAGGCGGTTGCCCTTGCCGAGGTAGTTGCGGAACCCGTCGGCCGTCGGCTCCAGGGCCGCGAAGGACTCGGCGTCCGTGTGCTCGTCGGTCGCGTCGACCCGGCCGGCGGTGAAGGGCACCTCGATGTCCACGCCGGCGTCCTTGGCTGCCTTCTCCACGGCGGCGGCACCGCCGAGGACGATCAGGTCGGCGAGGGAGACCTTCTTGGCGCCGGAGTTGAACTCCTGCTGGACACCCTCCAGGACGCGCAGCACCTGGGCGAGCTCGTCGGGGTCGTTGGCCTCCCAGCCGCGCTGCGGCTCCAGGCGGATCCGGGCGCCGTTGGCACCGCCGCGCTTGTCGCTGCCGCGGTACGTCGAGGCCGACGCCCAGGCGGTGGAGACGAGCTGCGAGACCGTCAGGCCCGATTCGAGGAGCCTGGCCTTGAGGGCCGTGACGTCGGCGGCGTCGATGACCTCGCCCTCGGCCGCCGGCAGCGGGTCCTGCCACAGCAGGGTCTCCGCCGGGACCTCCGGGCCGAGGTACAGCGACTTCGGGCCCATGTCACGGTGCGTCAGCTTGTACCAGGCCCGGGCGAAGGCGTCCGCGAACTCCTGCGGGTTCTCGTGGAACCGGCGGGAGATGGGCTCGTAGATCGGGTCGAAGCGCAGCGACAGGTCGGTGGTGAGCATCGTGGGCAGCTTCTTCTTCGACGCGTCGTGCGCGTCGGGGATGATCGCCTCGGCGTCCTTGGCCACCCACTGCTTGGCGCCGGCCGGGGACTCGCTCAGCTCCCACTCGTAGCCGAAGAGGATGTCGAAGAAGTCGTTGCTCCACTGGGTGGGCCTGGTGGTCCAGGTGACCTCCAGACCGCTGGTGATCGCGTCCGCGCCCTTGCCGGTGCCGTAGGTGCTCTTCCAGCCGAGGCCCTGCTGTTCGATCGGCGCGCCCTCGGGCTCGGCGCCCACGTTCTCCGCGGGGCCGGCGCCGTGGGTCTTGCCGAAGGTGTGGCCACCGGCGATGAGAGCGACGGTCTCCTCGTCGTTCATCGCCATGCGGCGGAAGGTCTCACGGATGTCGCGGGCCGCGGCGATCGGGTCCGGGTTGCCGTTGGGGCCCTCCGGGTTGACGTAGATGAGGCCCATCTGGACGGCGCCGAGCGGGCTCTCCAGGTCACGGTCGCCGGTGTAGCGCTGGTCGTCCAGCCAGACCTTCTCGGGACCCCAGTAGACGTCGTCCTCCGGCTCCCAGACGTCCTCGCGGCCGCCGCCGAAGCCGAAGGTCTCGAAGCCCATCGACTCCAGGGCCACGTTGCCGGTGAGGATCATCAGGTCGGCCCAGGAGATGGCCTGGCCGTACTTCTTCTTGACCGGCCACAGCAGTCGGCGGGCCTTGTCCAGGTTGCCGTTGTCCGGCCAGCTGTTGAGCGGGGCGAAGCGCTGCTGGCCGGCGCCGGCGCCGCCGCGGCCGTCGGAGATGCGGTAGGTGCCGGCGCTGTGCCAGGCCATCCGGATCATCAGCGGGCCGTAGTTGCCGAAGTCGGCCGGCCACCAGTCCTGCGAGGTGGTGAGCACCTCCGCGATGTCCCGTTTCACGGCGGCGAGATCAAGGCCCTGGAACGCCGCGGCGTAGTCGAAACCCTCGTCGAGCGGGTTCGCGACGGCGGGGTTCTTGGCAAGGATCTTCAGGTTGAGCCCCTCGGGCCACCACTGGCGGTTGCCGCCACCCTGGGTGGGGTGGGGGGCGCGGTCGTGCGCGACCGGGCACTTGCCCGCGGCGTTCTCCTGGGTCTCGGACATTGGGGGAAATCCTTCCGGAAGGGGCGGATCGGCGTACTCAGGAATTACTGACGGTGGAGCAGGCGGGGCACAGGCCCCAGTAGATGACCTCGGCCTCGTCGATGGCGAAGCCGTGGTCGTCCGAAGCGGTCAGGCACGGCGCTTCGCCGACCGCGCAGTCGACGTCGGCGACGACACCGCACGACCGGCACAGGACGTGGTGGTGGTTGTCGCCGACGCGTCCCTCGAACCGGGCCGGACTCCCGGCCGGTTCGATACGGCGTATGAGTCCGGCCGTGGTGAGCGCGTGCAGCGCGTCGTACACGGCTTGAAGCGATATGTGGCCTACGCGCTCACGGACGCCCGAGGCGACCCCTTCGACGTCGAGGTGGTCGCCACCACGGACGGTCTCCAGCAGCGCGACGCGGGCGGCCGTCACCCGCAGGCCGACACCACGGAGCTCGTCGGCGGTGGTCGGGGGCTGGGATGCGGTCATGGCGCCAACCTACTCGCATAAACACGAGTGATTCAAGAAAACAAACAGTTCAAGTTTGATGCCGGCGCCCCCGGAGAGGGCTTTGCCGTCTCTTTACAACCCGTTCCGGTGCCGGGTCGTCTCTCCGCTCGATCAGTTGCCCAGCCCGCCCTGACCGCCGCGGGCCGACGAAAGAGAGCGTCTCCATGCGCCGAACTGTCCTGACCGCCACGGCACTCGCCTGCACCGCCGTCCTGGGCGGCACCGTGCCCGCGTTCGCCGACGGCAGCAGCCCGAGCCCGGCCTCCACCGCGGCACCGTCCACCCGCCCCTCCGCGGAGCCCTCCCCCGTCCCCTCCGAGGTCCGGTCCGCCGAGCCCACCCGGGTCTCGACCCCCGCGCCCGCCCGGGACCGGCGCCAGGTCGCGGCCGTGCCCCAGGGCGCGCCCGACACCGGGGTGGCCGAGCCGTCCTCGGACTCCGGGACCGAGAGCGCCCTGATCGGCGGCGGCGCGGCCGCGGTCCTCGCCGCCGGCGCCGTGGTGTTCGCCGCGCGTCGCCGCCGGGCGACCGGGGCATGACCTCGCTCTCCAGGCGCGCATTCGTCTCCGCCGCCACGGCCTCGCTGCTGGCGGGCTGTGCGGGCCGGACGGCCCACGGGACGGCCGGCGCCGTCCACAGCGAGCGGCCGCCGGCACCCTCGTCGTCCGCCGGCCCGGCCGCGCTCGGGCGTTCCGTGCCGGTCCGGCTGCGCGTCCCGGCGATCGGCGTCGACACCCCGCTGCTGCGGCTGGGGCTGGCGGCCGACGGCACGGTGCAGGTGCCGCCGGTCACCGCGCACGACCGGGCCGGCTGGTACCGCCACTCCCCCACTCCGGGGCAGGTCGGCCCGTCGGTGATCCTCGGCCATGTCACGGTCGGCAGCTACGGCGACGGCGTCTTCCGCCGGCTCGCGGAGCTGCGCCGGGGCGAGCGGGCCGTGGTGCGTCTGGAGAACGGCCGGACGGCGGTGTTCACCGTCGACGAGGTGCGTACGGTCGCCAAGGCCGCGTTCCCGACCGAGGACGTGTACGGGGACGTGGACCGCCCGGAGCTGCGGCTGATCACCTGCGGCGGCCCGCGGGGCGGCGACGGCTACCTCGACAACGTGATCGTCTTCGCCACGCTGAGCGGCACGACGGCCTGACCCGGCCGAGGAGGATGCGGGACCGGTGGAACGCACCGGTCCGGTCCCGCATCCTCCTCATCGTCCTCGCCGAGCCCTTCGACCCTGGAGAACGTTGAAACGGTCCCGTGACAAGGCGGCGTCCGAGCTGTTCGCCGCCCTGTACCCGCGCCTGGCGGGCTGGTGCCGCCGTCTGGTCGACGACGACGAGACGGCGCACGAGATCGCCTCGGAGGCCTTCACCCGGCTGTGGGCCCGGTGGACGTCGGTGGAGGAGCCCCGCGGGTTCCTCTACGTCACCGCGGCCAACATCGTCCGGGACCACTGGCGCAAGCTGGAGCGCGAGCGCCGGACCGTGCGCCGCGTCGGCTCGGAGGCCGCCACCCGCCCGCACCCCGAGCAGGCCGATCCCTCGGTACGGCTGCTGGTGCAGTCGCTGCCGGAGCGACTGCGGGTTCCGATCCTGCTGCACTACTACGCTGACATGCCGATCCGGGAGGTGTCCGTGCTGACCGGACGCAAGGAGGGAACCGTCAAGGCCGATCTGCACGCGGCCCGTGAACTGCTCCGCGGCCATCTGAGGAGAAGCCTTGACCACACGCTTTGACGAGGAGCCGGAATTCGACGGCCCCGACGATCCGCTCACCGTCGTCCTGCGACCGCCGGCCGCCTATCTGGGCCCGCCGCCGGGCCGGTACGAGGAGATCCGGCGGGCCGCGGGCCGCCGTCGGCTGGTGCGTGCGGCGGCCGGGGCGGGAGTGACGTGTGCCGTCGCCCTCCTGGTGGCCCTGCCGACGCACCTGGCGTCACCCTCCGCGCCGGTGTCCCCGCAGGTGCCGCTCGCGCCGCCGGCCGTCAGCCCGACGGAACCTCCGCACCGCACCCCGGCGTCCCCGGCACCCCGCAGCTCCACACCGGGCCCCAGCACCGCGACCGGCCGCGACCGCACCACGCAGGCCCCCGGCCGTGAACGGTCGACGGCTCCGTCGGCGATGCGCAGCGCACCGTCCGAGGACCGGCGCAGGGACGCCGTCACCCCCTCCCGCATCTAGCCGCGTCAACTCGGCAAAGAGACGCATCACCCGTTCGTGCCCCCGCGTTTCGGCACGCCGTCGGTGGTGCCCGCACACGGGCCGGGGCGTCGGGACGGGGGACGGGCCGCCCCGGAAGGGTCGCGGACCGTGTCGGCCGTCCGGGTAGGGTCGCACCCGCCCGTCCGGCCGCTGCGGCCCGTTTGGCCGAGGCCACCGCTCGGCGTTGGTGTGACGTTTCGTACGAGGCCGGAATGAAAGGTGCGGAACGGGCAACGCTCCGTTCCATGCTCCACGCGCGAACCCTCCGGCAGGTGACCAGATGACGACGGCGACCAAGGCCCCCGAGACCGCTCCGGCCGCCGCGCCACCGTCCCGGACCCAGCCGTCCGCCCCCGCCGGCTCGCTGCCGTCCCTCACCGGGCTCAGATGGATGGCCGCGGTGCTGGTCTTCGGACTGCACGTGCACAACTTCCGGTACTTCGGCGGTACCGGCGCCCGCTTCATGTCGTGGGGGTTCGAGGCCGGCGCGTCCGGGGTGTCGTTCTTCTTCGTGCTCTCCGGGTTCGTGCTGATGTGGTCCGCGCGGCCCGGCGACCGGGCGGGGCGCTTCTGGTGGCGGCGCGTCGCCCGGGTCTACCCGGTGCACCTGGTGACGGTCGCGATCGCCCTGCTGATGGCCCTCACGCTGCCCCGGCAGCCGAGGCCGACCCTGCCCCAGGGACTGGCCGACGTCTTCCTGGTGCACTCCTGGTGGCGGCCGTGGTGGCAGACCCTGGACCCGGTCAGCTGGTCGCTGGCCTGCGAGGCGTTCTTCTACGCCGGCTTCCCGCTGCTGGCCCTGGTGCTGCGCCGGCTGGACGCGCGGGGCGCCAGGCTGCTGGCCGCCCTGTCCGTCCTCGCGGTGCTGGTGCTGGCCTGGACGGACGCCCACCACTGGTGGGACCAGCCGATCAGCTCCTTCCCGGCGGCCCGGCTCCCCGAGTTCGTGCTCGGCGCGGCCACCGCGCGGCTGGTGCTGCTCGGCCGCTGGCGCGGCCCAGGCCTGGAGGCCTCGCTGGCGCTGGCGGTCATCGGTTACTTCCTGGTCCCGCAGATCACCGACGAGTACGCGGCGACCGCCTGCACCATCGTCGGATTCGCGCTGCTCATCCCGGCGGCCGCCCTCGCGGACCTGCGCGGGCTGCCCTCGCTGTGGCGGCGCCGGTGGCTGGTGCGCCTCGGGGAGCTGTCGTTCGCGTTCTACATGGTCCATCTGCTGGTGCTGCGGACGGGCACCCACCTGCTCGGTACCCGCCCGCGTTTCGGCCTGCTCACCGGCGCGGCCGCCGCCACCGTCGCGTTCGCCGTGTCGCTGGGCCTGTCCTGGCTCCTCTACGAGGGCGTGGAACGGCCCGCGCGACGGCTGCTGCTGCGTCCGTCCCGGCGGACGACGGCCTGACCGGCTACGGGAACTGCGTCACCTTGGAGGGCACGGTACTGGTCCCCGACGTCGGCGATCCGGTGGTGTTGACGACGTGGGCGTACTGGCCCATGCCGCCCAGCGAGATCACCAGCAGGTCGTGCATCTTGATCCCCGAACCGGTCGGCACCTGGAAGCCGTTGGACTGCACGATCGACGGATCGGCCGTGTAGTTGCAGTAGCTGCCCAGCCCCCACGCCTCGTGGTTGGTCACGGTGTCGGCGACCTTGTAGGCCGCGTAGCCGACGACGCCGTCGTGGGTGATGGCGGCGGCGTTGGGGGCGTCGTAGGCCTTCTCGTTCTGGAAGAAGATCGTGCGGCCTCTCTCGCCCTGCCAGTAGACGTCGTACTTGTTGAAGTGCTCGACGAACAGGCCGGTGGCGAGGACGTCGTTGCCGTTGACCCGGAGGCCGTAGTCGGCGCGGTTGGTGGTCCAGCCGACGCCGCTGCCGTGGTCGGCGCGCCACAGCCAGGTGTGGTCGATGATGACGTTGTTGCTGTTGACGACCACGGAGTTGGTGGCCAGGCCGGGTCCGGCGCCGCCGACGCGGACGAACACGTCCTGCATGCTGGTCGGGTTGGCGGAGTGGTCGGCGGTGGATCCGGCGTCGCCGATCCGCAGCAGGGTGTCGGAGTTGACCGAGCCCGCGTCGATCAGGAACCCGGCGAGCTTCACGCCGTCGACGTCGGCGACGTGCATGGCGTCGACGCCGTTGTCCGGGACCAGGGTGGCCAGGCCCAGGCCGAGCACGACGGTGTTGGCGCGGGTGACGTTGATGGTCTGGTCGAGGTGGTAGACGCCCGGGGTGAAGAGCAGGTTGAGGCCCTGGGCGAGAGCCTGGTTGATGGTGGCCGCGGTGGCGCCGGCCTTGACGACGTAGAACTGGTCCAGCGGGACGGAGGTGCCCGCGTTGGCCGGCCAGGAGACGCCCCGGGCGTTGGTGCGCTTGGCCGGGACGAAGACCTTGTAGGTGCTGCCGTCCAGGTACAGGAACGGCTTCTCGCGCGAGACGGGGGTGGTGTCCAGCGTGGTGTACGGGCCGGAGTCGAAGTTGGTCGCGGGGGCGCCCTGGACGCCGGTGAAGGTCATGTTCCAGACGCCGTTGGTCCATCCGCCGACCGAGCTGTCGCGGGTGTACCACTGCTGCTGGGAGTACGGGCCGACGGTGCCGTCGATCTTCGAGTCGGCGATGTACCCGCCGGAGGCCCAGCCGTAGCCGTTCGGGGCCAGGTTGAGACCGCCCTTGACGTGGACGCGGCGGAAGGGGGCCGCCTGAGCCACGGCCCACCGGTCCGTCCCGTTCGACGGCGTGATGGCGAGGTTCTCCGCCGAACGCCAGAAGTTCTGCGTGGCGTTGCCGTTGAACCAGCCGGCGTCGACCGTGACGTCACCGTTGATCTGCGTGTCGTCGGGGTTGAGACCGAGACCGGAGATCGAGGTGTAGAAGCCGATCTGGGCGTTGATGCCGTTGTAGGTGCCCGGCTTCAGCAGGAACTGGTAACGGCCGCTGCCGAACTGGGCCGACTCCTGCTGGGCGAACACGGAGTCGAACTTCTGCTGGAGGTTCGGCGTGGACGGGTCGACGACGATCACGTTCGGGCCGAGGTCACCGCCGCCCTGGACCGGGGGCGTGCCGGTGGTGCTGCCGAAGACCTGGAACTCCCAGAGCGAGTAGCCGTACTGGGTCGCGCGGTGCACGCCCTGCATCCGGACGTAGCGGCCCTGTCCGGACACGGCGAGGGTGTCGGTGCCGCCGTCCCCGCCGGTGACCGACTTGAGGTCGGTCCAGCTGCTGCCGTTGGCGGAGATCTGGACCTTGTAGTCCTTGCCGTAGGCGGTCTCCCAGTTGAGGACCACCTGGGTGACCGTGGCGGTGGAGCCCAGGTCGACCTGGAGCCACTGGTCGTCGGTGAAGGCCGACGACCAGCGGGTACCGGTGTTGCCGTCCACCGCGTTGCCCGCCACGGTTCCGCCGTTCTCCTCGGAGGAGGCGGTGGCCGTCTTCCCCTGGGACAGGGGGGTGTCAGCGGCCTGGGCCGCCGGTGCGTGCACGGTGGGTAGGGCGAGCAGCGCTGCCATGGCGGCGAGCGCGACGCCCAGCGATCTCAGTCTCATCAGCGGCTCCCTGAATTGGGCACGGGACGCACTCGACCGGCACGCCCCACTGCTTAGTTCAGGTTTTGATTTAAGTGGTGAGGCAACTGGGCGACAACCCTTCGGCACCGGATTTTTCGCCGGACTCCCCCTCCGCGGTGGCGCGGAGGGGGCCGGCGGGCGGGCCGGGGGCCGAGGTCACCGGGCGGCGAGTCGCTCGTACATGGCGGCCGGGTCGCCGGACAGAGCACCCTTGACCCAGCGGGTGAGATCGTCGGCGAGCACCTCGTAGGCGTCCGACTCGACGCCGTCGAGGGCCGCCACGGCGATGTCCTGCGGGCTGGTCTTGGGCGCGTCGACGTGGGCCGCCATGTCGGTGTCGACATAGCCCATGTGCAGGCCGGTGACGCCGATGCCCTGCGGCTGGAGCGCCTGGCGCAGGCTGTTGGTCTGCGACCAGAACGCCGCCTTGGAGGCGCTGTAGGCGCCGCCTTCGGCCAGCCAGGACAGCACCGAGTGGACGTTCAGGATGTGGCCGCCGCCGTTGCGCCCGATCACCGGGACGAAGGCGCGGGTGAGCAGCAGCGGGCCGTAGAAATTGATCTCGAACTCGCGGCGGATGTCGTCGAGCGAGGAGGTCAGGAAGCGGGTGCCGGTGGCGACCCCCGCGTTGTTGATCAGGACGGTGACGTCCTGGGCCTGCTCGGCGACGGCGGCCACGGAGTCCGGGTCGGTGACCTCCAGCGCCAGCGCCACGGCGTCCGGGTGGGTCACCGAGCGCGGGTCGCGGGCGGTGGCGTAGACCTTGCCGGCGCCGCGCGCGTACAACTCCTCCACCAGCGCTTTTCCGACGCCCCGGCTGCCGCCGGTGACGAGGACGACGGAGTCCTTGATCGCGGTCATGACACTCACACTCCAGACTTGGCACGGCGGAAACCGATCGGTTTCCGACTGGTGCGACCATAGTAAACCGATCGGTTTCCGGCTTCAATCGCACACGGCCGCATCCGGCCGCCGTCCGCCGCGGACTCCCTTGCGGGCAGGGCGGGTTACTCGATCCAGTTCATTGCGTCCGACCTCTGGCTCCGGACTCCTACCGGGCGGTATACAGACCCCCGACACACGCGTACGGGCCGCCCGTCGGGACCGGTTCCGCGCGCGTCCCGGTTCCAGGGGGGAATCTCCATGGCGTACGGCACCCCGTCCGACGGTTCGGCGAGACGGCACCGGCGGAAGGCCACCGTGGCGGCTGCGCTGGGCGGCTGCGCCCTGGTGGCCGCGTCCACGACACCGGCCGCGGCACACGGCGGCGGGCACCACGGCGGCCACGACCGCGGCACCAGCTACGCGGCGCTCGGCGACTCCTACACCTCGGGCCCCGTCATCCCGACACAGGTCGACGCCGACTGCGCCCGTTCCGACCACAACTACCCCTCGCTGGTGGCGGCCGCCCGGCACGTCAGCGCGTTCAAGGACGTGAGCTGCGGCGGTGCCACGACCGCGGAGATGTGGAAGGCGCAGGGCACCAACGGCCCGCAGCTCGACGCCGTCCGGCGGGACACCGACCTGGTGACGGTCCAGATCGGCGGCAACGACATCGGTTTCAGCTCGATCATCGGCACCTGCGCGACGCTCAGCGCCACGGACCTGACGGGCAATCCCTGCCAGCGGTACTACAACGCCTCCGGCACCGACCAGCTGACGCTCAGGATCGCGCAGACCGCCCCCAAGGTCGACAAGGTGCTGCGGGCCGTGCACGCCCGGGCCCCGCACGCCCGGATCCTCGTCGTCGGCTACCCCGACCTGCTGCCCGACGACGGCAGCGGCTGCTACCCGACGGTGCCCTTCGCCGCCAAGGACTTCCCCTACCTCCGGGACGTCGGGAAGCGGCTGAACCTCATGCTGCGCGCGGTCGCCGCGTGGAACGGCGCCCGGTACGCGGACACCTACGGCCCGACCGTCGGCCACGACATGTGCAAGGCCCCCGCCGACCGCTGGATCGAGCCCCTCCAGCCCACCTCACCGGCGGCTCCCGCCCACCCCAACGCCAAGGGCGAGGCGGCCATGGCCCGGGCCGTGCTGGACCGGCTGGAGCGGCGGTACTGACCCGACACCCCGGCCCGTCGCCACCCATGGGAGGGGCCGGGGGACGGTTCGCGATAGGTTGACCTGCATGAGCGACAAGGTTTACTTCGACATCTCGATCAACAACGAGCCGGCCGGCCGGATCGTGTTCAACCTGTTCGACGACGTGGTTCCGGACACGGCCCGCAACTTCCGTGAGCTCGCCACCGGGCAGCACGGCTTCGGCTACGCCGGTTCCGGCTTCCACCGGGTCATCCCCCAGTTCATGCTCCAGGGCGGTGACTTCACCCGCGGTGACGGCACCGGCGGCAAGAGCATCTACGGCGAGAAGTTCAAGGACGAGAACTTCAAGCTCAAGCACGACCGCAAGTACCTGCTGAGCATGGCCAACGCGGGCCCGCACACCAACGGCTCGCAGTTCTTCGTCACCACCGTGCTGACGCCGTGGCTCGACGGCAAGCACGTGGTCTTCGGCGAGGTCGTCGAGGGCTCGGACATCGTCGACAAGATCGAGGGCTACGGCACCGCCAGCGGTTCGCCGAAGGCCGAGATCAAGATCACGGCCAGCGGCACCGTCTGACCACGGCACCCACCAACGCAACGGTGACCGGGCGCGTACCCGGTCACCGTTCGTCTCTCGCGCGCCGGAGTTCCTCGGCCTCCGGCGGCGGGGCGCGGCCTGCCGGGTGATCGTGCGCGGTGAGGTGTTCCAGTGCCTCGGCCAGCTCCTGGCACGCCTCCTCGACGGAGAGCCGGGTGTTGCGCTGCTCGGTGATCACGGCCGACAGCAGCAGCGCGGTCAGCGCCAGCGAACCGTTGAACAACTGAAGCTTCAGCATCACCTGGATGTGGGACAGCCCGGCGAACGCGCCGGTGCCGTCCGTCGCGGCGACCGAGGCCGTCACCGACGCGAACAGGGCGCACAGCATGCTGCCCGCCAGCCGGAATCGCAGCGCGGCCCAGACCAGCAGCGGATAGACCAGGAAGAGCGCGCTCAGGGAACTGCGCGTGGCCACCGGGACCAGGACCGCCGCCGTGACGGCGAGAGCCAGGACCTCCTTCCAGCGGTTGAGCGGCGGGGGCCAACGGGCGCCGAGCAGCACCAGCAGGACCGGGGTGACGATCAGGACGCCCATGGCGTCGCCGACCCACCACGACAGCCAGATGGGCCAGAAGTGCGTCGCGGCGAGCTTGCCGGCGAGGATCAGCGTGAGAACGCCCACGGTGGGGCTGATCAGCATGGCGGCCATCGCCCCGAGGAACACCAGGGCGAGGCCGTCCCGCAGCCGGCCCAGGTCGGTGCGGAAGCCGACCCGGCGCAGCATCAGGTACGCGCACACCGGCCCGGCGGTGTTCCCGAGGAGGATGCCCACGACGTCGGGCCCGGGCGTGCCGAGCGACAGGACGAGGAAGAAGGCGCCGAGCATGATGCCCGGCCAGCAGCCCAGGCCGAAGACCAGCAGACAGGCCAGCGCGACTCCGGTCGGCGGATAGACGGGGGTGAAGACGGCGCCCTCGACGTCGAGCCGGCACAGCAGGCCCAGCCGCCCTGCCGCGAAGTAGCAGGCGGCGACGGCCAGCGTCCGGAGGGCGAAGGCGGCCGGCCGGCGCTGTTGCTGGATACCCACCACAGCAGCCATCAGACACCGATCCGCCCTGGTCGGCGAGGCGAATGCGGCCCACGACTGACACGCCCCGCCGGTGTCCGGGGCGTCAGGGCACGCGGTCGATGCCGTCGTGGCCCAGGACCAGGACCGCCGCGTCGTCCTCGTGGCCCACCTGTTCCGCGCCCTTGATCACGGCGGCGGCCAGGGAGTGCGCCTCCAGGCCCGCTACGGCGGCGATGCCGGCGAGCCGTACCACCTGGTCGAGCCCCTCCTGCACACTCATCGACGGCCCCTCCACCACCCCGTCCGTGAGCAGCACGAACATGCCCCCGGTGGTGAGCCGGAACCGGGACACCGGGTACTCGATTCCGGGCTCGATGCCCAGCGGCGGCCCGCCCTCGTCCTCGCCGATCCCGGACTTCCCGTCCGCGGTGGCCCAGACGAAGGGGATGTGACCGGCCCGGGCGCTCTCCAGCACCCCGGTCTCCGGGTCGAGCCGCATGAAGGTGCAGGTGGCGAAGAGGTCGTTGCCCAGGGAGATCAGCAGGTCGTTGGTCCTGCTGAGCAGCTCGCCCGGCTCGCCGGTGACCGAGGCGAGCGCCCGCAGCCCGGCCCTGACCTGGCCCATGAAGGCGGCCGCCTCGATGTTGTGGCCCTGGACGTCACCTATCGTCAGGCCGATGCGGCCGTCGGGCAGGGTGAAGGCGTCGTACCAGTCGCCGCCGACGTTCAGCCCGTAGGTGGCGGGCGCGTAGCGGACGGCAAGGTGGAAGCGGGGGGTGTCGGGCAGGTCGCGGGGCAGCATCCCGCGCTGCAGGGCGATGGCCAGCTCGACCTGGGAGCGCTGGTACTCGGCCCGCTCGCGCGCCTGAGCGGTGAGCGACCTGAGTCTGATCAGCAGCTCGTCGTCCATTGAGCGCTTGCGGGGCATGGATCACTCCGGCCGGGGCGGCGGCCTTACCAGGGCAAACCGTCAGATTTCGCCTTTACAGGATCATAGTCCGAATGGCGGCCGAGTGATCGGTCACACCGGCGGCCGCCGGACACGGCGGGCCGCCGCGGTCCTGCCCACGGGGCGGCCCGGCGGGTGGGGCGGGCCCTTCACTCCTCGCGGATCCCGTCGGTGCGGCGCGCGGCCCGCAGGGTGCCGACCTTCCTGAGCAGCCGGTCCGCCGGCTCACGCAGCCTGGCATGGGCGAGGACCGTGTTGCGCAGCCCACGGACCGGGCGGCGCCACATCCGGTGCGCGGCGGCCACCGGGTGGGCCCGGGTGACGAACCCCTCACCCACCCGCAGTTCCCGGGTCTTGAGCCAGTCCTTGTACTCCTTGTCGCCGCGCCCGAGGTCGACGTGGGTCACACCGCCGCGCGCCGCGCTCTCGGCGGTGCGCAGACGCATCATCAACCCGGGTGAGCAGTAGTGCAGATCGGGGTCGTAGGCGGTGAACCAGGCGGCCAGTACGGTGCTCGAACGCGGTCCGAAGTGCGCGGCCACCGGGCGGTCGCCCGCGTAGAGCACCGAGAGCACGCCGGTGAAGTGGTCGTCGCGGACGTGGAAGAGGTGGTCCACCAGGTCGGCGATCCAGGGGCGGGCGAAGCGGTCCATGCGTCCGGTCCGCCGGTACTGGGCCGACTTCCAGCGCATCAGCGTGCGCAGCGCCGCGGGGTCGCGCTCGTCCCACTCGAAGCGCAGGTCGCCGATGTCGCGGCCGAGGCGCCGTTCCTTCTCCAGCGTGGTCTTCGCCAGGCCCGGATAGGTGGCGCGCAGCCACTCGGGGTAGCCGCCGTCGCCGGGTTTCACGTCGATCACCGGCGAGGCGAAGGTGCCGGTGACATGACCGGCGAACGGCCGCTGCTCGGCGACCAGATGATCGAACTCGAAGATGGACGTGCCGCACGCCCTCAGCAACTCCTGGGCGTCCCAGGTGACTCCGGGACGGTGCACCAGCGCCTGGCAGCCGGAGAGGCCGAGGCCGACGGCCCGGCCCACGCCCAGGGGGTTGCGCTCGTAGGGCAGGAAGCCGACGGGTTCGCCGGCGTCGCGCAGGACCGCCACCCGAACGCCCCCGCGGTGTCTGCCGACCCCGATGGCGAACTCCGGGGCCAGGAAGGGATTGGCGTACTCCGGTGACTCGTCCATCGCCTGGTGCCAGGCCCGGCGGAGCGACTGGGTCAGCTCGCCGGGTCTGTGGATCGTGATGTCCACCTCAGATCAACCGCCCTTCGGCTGACGAGGTGTGTGGCGCACGGTTGCGGGTCCCGCTCCCGGACGGGCCTCTGCACTGACCTCTGGATCGCATGGGCGACCGCTCCCCCCATAACGCGGATTCCGCGTCCTGCCGTTGCCGCGAACAGCTCCTGCTCCTCGCCGTACGGCGTCCGTCCGTGACCGGCGACGGCGTCGCCGGTCCGGAGGTGTCACTCAGACGTCGCGAAACAGTACGCACACTGTCAAGGGTGCCACTGTCACGGCGGGACGGGGGGTGACTCGGACTTTCCCGCCCTTTCCGTCAGGTCGCCGTCGCGGCGGCCGCCGCCCGGCCCGCCTGGCGGCCCGAGAAGAGGCAGCCGCCGAGGAAGGTGCCCTCCAGCGAGCGGTAGCCGTGCACCCCGCCGCCGCCGAAGCCCGCGACCTCACCGGCTGCGTACAGCCCGGGCACCGGGGAGCCGTCGCTGTTCAGGACGCGCCCGGAGAGGTCGGTCTGGAGGCCGCCCAGGGTCTTGCGGGTGAGGATGTTGAGCCGGACGGCGATCAGCGGGCCGGCGGCGGGGTCGAGGATCCGGTGAATCGGCGCCGTACGGCTGAGGGAGTCCCCGATGTAGCTCAGGGCGTTGCGGATGCCCTGGACCTGGACGTCCTTGGTGTAAGGGTTGTCGATCTCGCGGTCGCGGGCCTCGATCTGCCCTCTGAGGTCGGCGAGGTCGATGAGGTTGTCGCCGGTCAGCTTGTTCATGCCGGTGACGAGGGCGGCGAGGTTGTCGGCGACCACGAAGTCGGCGCCGTTGTTCTTGAACTTCTCGATGGGCTCGGGGGTCTGCCAGATCCGGGACAGCAGCTGCCAGACGTTCTTGTTGGTGAGGTCGGGGTTCTGCTCCGAGCCGGAGAGCGCGAACTCCTTGGCGATGATCTTCTGGGTGGTGACGAACCAGGAGTAGTCGTAGCCGGAGGCGGTGATCGACCCCAGCGTGTGCAGGGTGTCGTAACCGGGCACGTCCGGGGAGTTGAACCGGCGGCCCTTCGCGTCGAACCACATCGAGGACGGGCCGGGCAGGATGCGGATGCCGTGATTGGGCCAGATCGGGGCGTAGTTGCGCAGGCCCTCGGTGTAGTGCCACATCCGGTCGGGGTTGACGATCCGCCCGCCCGCCTGCTGGGTGATGGCCAGCATCCGGCCGTCCACGTGCGCGGGGACCCCGGTCACCATGAACTTGGGCGCGGTGCCGAGCCGGGCGGGCCAGTTCTGCCGGACCAGGTCGTGGTTGGCGCCGATGCCGCCCGAGGTGACCACCACGACCGGTGCCCGCAGTTCGAAGTCGCCGACGACGGTACGGCTGCTCGGAGTGCCCCGGGCCGCGCTGCTGGGCTCCAGGACCGCGCCCCGCACGCCGGTCACCGCACCCGCGGTGGTGACCAGCCCGTCCACCCGGTGACGGAACTTGAAGGCGACCTTGCCGGCGGCGACCGCCGCGCGCACCTTCTTCTCGAACGGCTCGACGACGGCCGGGCCGGTGCCCCAGGTGACATGGAAGCGGGGCACCGAGTTGCCGTGGCCGTCGGCGAGACCGCCGCCGCGCTCGGCCCAGCCCACGATCGGGAACCACTGCACGCCGAGGCCGGAGAGCCAGGAGCGCTTCTCGCCGGAGGCGAAGTCCACATACGACTGGGCCCACTTGTAGGCCCAGTGGTCCTGGCCCTTCGGGTCGGCGACGCCCCGGTCGAAGCCGGCCGCGCCGAGCCAGTCCTGCCAGGCGAGGTCATGGGAGTCCCTGACCCCCATCAGCCGCTGTTCGTCGGAGTCGACGAAGAACAGTCCGCCGAAGGACCAGAACGCCTGGCCGCCCAGGCTCGCCTCCGGTTCCTGGTCGAGCAGCAGCACCTTGCGGCCGGCGGCGGCGAGTTCGGCGGTCGCGACCAGACCGGCCAGGCCGTGGCCGACGACGATCGCGTCCGCGTCCTGGGATTCGGCGGCGAACGCCCCCGTCTGGCCGAGGGCCACACCGGCGAGCGTGCCGCCGGCCACCGTCAGCACCTGACGGCGGGTGAAACGGGACGGCCGGTCGGTCCCGTTGACCGGACCGGCGCCTGCTCTGGGATTGTCCATGGGTGGGGGTGCCTTCCGTACGGATGCGGGCGGTGCGGGAGACAGGTCTGAGACTGCCGGGACGGCAGGGTGTTACCGACGGTAGCCCAAGGTGGCGGGCGGCGGCCAGGGTTCTGCACACGGGGATTGTCAGATATCTCAAGGCGTCGGCAGACGCTCGATGAGCAGACGATTTCCTATAGGATTCGCGAAACGCGAGGGCGATCGCATGCGAGCCAGCCCACGTCATCCCTGATCAAGTCGGATCCTGCCACAAGCCTTGACGCACACGTCCCACTGACCCACGATCTCCGCAATGCTTTCCTATCTGATTTCGCAGGGGTGGGCGATGCGCTTCCCGACCAGATCCGTGCTGCCCGGGCTCCTCACGGCGGCCCTGCTCGTCGCGGGGACCGCGGCCTGCACCTACCGCAACGCCCCCGGCCCCGCTGCCGGTTCGGCCACGGCGGCCCAACGGAAAGGCGGCGGGGCCGAGTTGGCGGACGGCTCGCGGACCGAGGTGGCCCTGGTGCCCGGTGGCGCGCATCCCTACTTCCAGCCCTGGAAGGCGGCCGGCGCCGCCGCGCGGAAGACGTACGGCCTCGGGTCGGTCACCTTCGACGAGACGGCCGAGTGGGACCAGCAGAAGCAGAACAACCTGCTGTCCACGCTCGCGGCGCGCGGCTACAACGCCTTCGGGGTGTTCGGAGTCTCCCCCACCGACATCAACACCACCTTCGCGGACCTCACCTCGCAGGGCTTCCCGGTGGCGTCACTGGGCTCCTGTCCGGCCGGCCCGACGGACGAGGCCGACTTCTGCCTCTCCACGGACGTCGAACTCGCCGCCTACAAGGCCGCGAAGGCCGCCGTCGAGGCCATGGGCGGTACGGGCACACTGGTCCACCTGACCGGCAACAACGTCGACGCCAACACCCAGTTGCGGATCAAGGGCGTGGCCCGGGCCGTCAAGGAGTCCGGCGGCAGGGTGCGGCTCCTGCAGACCGTCACCGACATCGACACCGACCTGCAGACCGCGCAGAAGGCGGTGTCCGACCTGATGGCGGCGAAGGGCGACCGGATCACGGGCATCGTCGCCACCGCCTACAACCCGGCCGTGGCCGCCGCCGACGCCGTCAGCTCGTCCGGTTCGAAGGCCAAGGTCGTCGCCATCGACGACGACGCCAAGATCCTCGGCGGTATCAGGCAGGGCACGGTCACCGCGACCGTCGTACAGAACCCCACCGGTCAGGCCGAGATCGGCACCTGGGCGCTCGCGCTGCTGCAGACGAAGCAGTGCACCATGCGCGACCCCGGGGTGGAGGTCGACTCCGGCTCGTTCGTCGTCACCGCGGCGAACGTCGCCGACTACGACCGGGCCCGGCAGGAGAAGACCAGGCGGCTGAAGACGGAGTTCGCCGACAAGTACCTCGCGTGCGGCTGACCGGCCGGCGGGAGACCGACAGAGAACGGACATCGATGAGCCTCATCACGACAGCGACCGCCAGGCTGGCCGACATCGCCGTCGAGACGGACCGTACCGACGCGGTGCAGTCCTTCGTCAAACAGGAGACGATCCTGGTGGACCTGGAGACGGCGGACGGTCTCACGGGGACCGGATACGCCTACACGATCGGCACCGGCGGCAGCTCCGTACTCGCCCTGCTGCGCGACCATCTGCTCCCCGCCCTGCCCGGACAGGACGCCCGCAACGTCGAGGCCCTGTGGCAGCGGCTGTTCGCCCTGACCCGGGCGACCACCACCGGCGCCCTCACCTCCCTCGCCCTGGCCGCCGTGGACACCGCCCTGTGGGACGTGCGCTGCAAGCGGGCCGGGGAACCGCTCTGGCGGCTGGCCGGCGGTCACCGCCAGGAGGTACCGGTCTACGACACCGAGGGCGGCTGGCTCCATCTGAGCACCGAGGAACTGGTGAAGGGAGCCCTGCGGGCCCGGGAGGCGGGCTGGGCCGGCGTCAAGATCAAGGTGGGCAGGCCGCATCCCGCCGAGGACGCGGAGCGGCTGCGCGCCGTCCGCGAGGCGGTCGGTCCCTCGCTGCACGTCATGACCGACGCCAACCAGTCCCAGACGGCGTCCTCGGCGCTCCGGCTGGCGGCCGCGCTTCAGCCGTACGACCCGTACTGGCTGGAGGAGCCGCTGCCCGCGGACGACGTCAGCGGACACGCCGGGCTCGCGCGGGCGACCCGGATCCCCGTGGCGGTCGGCGAGTCCCTGTACTCGCTCATGCAGTTCCGCGGCTACCTGGAGGCCGGTGCCGCCTCGGTCGTGCAGGTCGACGCCGCCCGGGTCGGCGGTATCACCCCGTGGCTGAAGGTCGCGCACCTGGCGGAGAGCCACAACGTGACGGTCTGCCCGCACTTCCTGATGGAACTGCACGTCAGCCTCGCCGCCGCGGTGCCCAACGGCGGCTTCGTCGAGTACATCCCGCAGTTGCGGGCCGTGACCCGGACCGAGCTGGCCATCCGAGACGGCCTGGCCGTGGCTCCGGACGTGCCGGGCATCGGCGTCGACTGGGACCTGGACGCGCTCGACGACCGGAGGGTGGCATGACGACGTCGATCAGCCCTCCGGACACCGTCCGGCCGGAGCGGACGGCCGGTCACCGGATGCCGTTCTGGGTCAACCAGCGGCTCGGCCTGGTGGTGCTGGTCGTCGCGCTGGGCATCGTGTTCGGCGCGCTGCGGCCCGCCTTCCTCGACCAGCGTCTGGTGCTCTTCCCGCTGTTGCGGGACGTGGCCACCCTGACCGTGGTGGCCCTCGCCCAGATGGTCGCCCTGTCCGTGGGGCACATGAACCTCGCGGTGGGACGGATGGCGGCGTTCGGGGCCATGTTCGCGGGTCTCGGCTACGACAGGCTCCATCTGCCCATGCAGGCGGGCCTGTTGCTGTGCCTGGTCGCGGGCGCGGCGATCGGCGCGGTCACCGGCTGGCTGATCGCCCGCACCGGCGTGAGCTCCTTCGTCGTCACGCTGGCCATGGACTTCGCCCTGCTGGGCCTGGTCTCCCTCATGTACTCGGCGCTCACCGAGGACGCCGCCTTCACCGTCCGCCCGGCCGGAATCGACGCGCTGCGGTCCTACTCCCTCGCCGACATCTGCGCGGGGCCTGTCTGCGGCTCACCGGCGATCCCGCAGCTGGCCCAGTTCACCCTGCTCGCCATGCTCGGTCTCGGTCTCCTGTACGGCACTACGCGCATCGGGAGGGAGCTGCTGCTCACCGGGGCGAACCCGGCCGCCGCCGAGCTGTCCGGCATCCCCACCGGTCGCCGGGTCCTGCTCGCCCACAGCCTCTCCGGGCTGCTCGCGGCACTCGCCGGCTTCATGGCCGCCGCCGGGACGGGCACCTTCCGGGCCTCCATCGGCGACGACTTCATGCTGCCGTCCTTCCTGGGCGCGGTGCTCGGCGGCACCCTGCTGACCGGCGGGGTGGTGTCCGTCCTCGGTTCCCTGCTCGGTACCGCTCTGGTCGGTGTCATCCGCAAGGGGCTCGACCTGCTCGGCGTCGGTCTGGAAAGCCTGAACATCTACCTCGGCTGCATCCTGTTGCTCGCCCTGTCGGCCGACCGGATCCGCACCGCGGTGTCCTCTCGCAAGGTGGTGCGCTCCGCATGACCACGATCCGTGATCTGCGCGGCCGCGCGGCCGCGCCGGTGCACCGGTTCTCCCGCACCACGACGGCCGTGCTGCTGCTGGTGGTCGTGGCCGGCTCGGCGGCCCTGGAGGTGGCGTCGTCGGGTTCCTTCTTCGAGGGCCCCTCCGTACGGGTCTTCCTGCAGTACCTGGCCACGCCCATCCTGATCGGCCTGGCGCAGATGGTGGCGCTGTGCGTGGGCCAGCTCAATCTCGCCGTCGGCGCCCTGGGCGGCTTCACCGCCTGCCTGACGGGCGTCCTCATGGCCGACCACGGGGTGCCCGCGGTGGTCGCCGTGCCCGTGGGCCTGCTGACGGCGACCGCCGCCGGCATGGCCACCGGTGTGGTCATCGTGGCCACGCGGATCAACGGTTTCATCGTCACGCTCGCCACCATGACGATCCTGCTGGGCGCGCAGTACCGGCTCGTCGGCACCCGTACCGTCGACGGGTACGCCCCCGCCCTGCGCGACCTCGGCACCGCGGCACCGCTGGACGTCCCGCTCGTCTTCGTCACGGCGATCGTCGCGGCGGTCCTGCTGGGCGGTTTCGCGTACCGCACGGTCGCGGGGCGGCGGCTGCTCGCCGCCGGCGGCAATCCCCTGGCCGCCCGGCTGTCCGGCATCTCCACCGACCGGCAGATCGTGGTCGCGCACACGCTCTCCGGACTGCTGGTCGGGGTGGCCGCCGTCACCGCGACCGCCTCGCTGCCCGGCGTCAACCGCAGCGTCGGCGGTGACTGGCTGCTGCCGAGCTTCGCGGCGCCGATCATCGGCGGGGTCGCGCTGACCGGTGGCTCGATGGCCGTGTTCGGGACGGTGCTGGCGGCTTTCGTGACCCGGCTCATCGACGCGGCCCGCGCCCAGTTCTCGCTGGACCCGAGCTGGGTGAACCTGCTGATCGGGCTGGTCGTGCTCGGTACGGTCGCGGGCGGCCACCTGCACCGGGCGCGGCTGGCGAGGACCACCACGCCGGCACCACGACCGGGAGGTGCGCGGTGAGCGCGGTCCTGCTCGAATGCCACGGCCTCGTGAAGGTCTTCCCCGGGGTGCGCGCCCTGGACGGCGTGGGGCTGCGGCTCACCGCCGGCAGCGTGCACGCCCTGCTCGGCGAGAACGGCGCCGGCAAGTCCACTCTCATCAAGGTCCTGACCGGGGTGCACGCCCCCGACCGCGGCACCCTCACCTGGTGCGGCGAACCAGTCGGGTTCCGCTCGCCGTTGGAGGCCGCCCGCACCGGAGTCGGTGTCGTCCACCAGGAACGCAACCTCATCCCCGGCTTCTCGGTGGCCGAGAACATCACCCTGCAGAAGCCGCCCGCGCGCCGGGGACTGGTCGACCGCGCGGCCATGACCGAACCGGCCGTCGCCTGCCTCACCGAGCTGGGCGTGGACCTCGACCCGGACCGGCCGGTGCACGAACTGTCCGTCGCACAGCAGCAGTTGGTGGAGATCGCCAAGGCCCTGTACACCGAGAGCCGGGTGCTGCTCCTGGACGAGCCCACCGCCTCCCTGTCCCCCGAGGAGACGGAGCGCCTGTTCGGGGTGGTCCGGCGGCTGGCCGAACGCGGAGCCTGTGTGGTGTTCGTCAGTCACAAGCTGGAGGAGGTGTTCGCCGTCTGCGACACCGTCACGGTGCTGCGGGACGGGAGGTCGGTGCTGGAGTCCGCGCCGCTGGCCGAGCACACCCACGACGACGTCGTGGGCCTCATGGTGGGCCGCGCCCACACGGCGGCGGCGATGCGCCCGCGTACGGTCGACGGGTCCGCCGAGCCGGTCCTGGAGCTGGCCGCGGTCGCCACGGCCGGCGGGCACCGGGACATCAGCCTGGCGGTACGGCCAGGAGAGATCGTCGGCCTGTACGGGCTGGTCGGCGCCGGACGCAGCGAGCTGGTCAAGGCGGTGCTCGGCCTGGACCGCATCACCGGCGGCGAGGTGCGGGTGCACGGCAGGCCGGTGCGGATCGCCTCGCCGCGGCAGGCGCTGCACGAGTTCGGCATCGGGTACGTGACCGAGAACCGCAAGGAGGAGGGTGTCTTCCTGGAGCAGCCGGTCCTCCGCAACATCACGGTGACGGTCTGGCGGCGGCTGGCCGGGGCCCTCGGCTTCGTCCCGGCGGGCCAGGAGCGCGCCGTCGCCCAGGACCTCGTCGACCGCCTCGGCATCCGTATCTCCGGGCTCGGGCAGAACGCCGGAGAACTCTCCGGCGGCAACCAGCAGAAGGTCAGTCTGGCCAAGTGGCTGGCCGCCGACACCCGGTTGCTGGTCGTCGACGAGCCGACGGTGGGCGTCGACGTCCGCACCAAACGCGCCTTCCACGAACTCCTCTGGGACCTGGCCCACGACGGCCTGCCCATCCTGCTGATCAGCAGCGATCTCGCGGAGATGGTCACCCTCGCCGACCGGATCGTCGTCATGACCGACCACCGTGTCCGCGGCGAGGTCCGCAACGACCGGGACTACGACCGGATGAGCGGCCGGATCATCCGCCTGATCCACGACGGTGACGCGGTGCGCCCGTGAGGCGGGCCGCGCGGACGGCACCGGGCGGAGGGTGGGCGAGGGCGGACCGCGTGATCCTCATGGAGCAGCCGGCCCGTCGCCGCCGCCGTCCTCGACGCGCTGGCGCTCCATGCTGCGGGTGAGGTGCTCGGTCATCGCCTCGGCCGCCCGCTCGGGGTTGCGGCGCAGTACCGCCCGCACGATCCGCTCGTGCTCGGCGACGGTGGGGCCGCCGGCGCCCACGACGTCGCCGAGCCGGAAGATGTGCAGGTGGGCGTGGAGGCGTTGCACGGCGTCCGCGAGCAGCGGCCGGTGTGCGGCCCGCCCGATCGCCTCGTGGAAGCGCTGGTCGAGCACGGCGAAGTCGCGGTAGGACGCGTACCGGCCGTTCGGGCTGGGCTGGGTCTGCATCTCCTCGACGATCCTTTCGAGGTCGTCGAGCTGGTCCTCGGTGGCGTGGGCGGCGGCCAGGGCCGCGGCTCGGGGCTCCAACAGCAGCCGCATCTCGAAGAGTTCCGCGAGGCCCTGCCGGGTCAGCAGCTCCGTGGCCCGGTATCCGGACAGGGCGCGCTTGACCACCAGGCCGTCGGACTCCAGCCGGGCCAGGGCCTCGCGGACCGGGGTGGGCGAGACCTTGAGGGCGCGGGCGAGCGCGTCGATGCCGACGCGGGCGCCGGGAGCGATCTCGTGGTCCATGACCATCGCCTTGATGCTCTCGTAGACGCTGTCCGACAGCGCCTGCCGGACGGGAGCGGGCCCGCCGTGCTCCTCGCCCTCGGCCGGGGCCCCGGCCGCGGAAGAGCTGTGCGACGGCATCCCGGCTCCTCGTCTCAAGGCCTGTGTGTCGCGCACAGTTTACCCAGGTGGGCGGGGTGACAGGCGGGAGAGTCCGGATCAGGCGGGGCGGGCCGGCACCCGGCGGGCGTCGCCCCGGCACCGTCGCACGCACGGGCGTGCTATGACCCTGTCCATGGAACCCGAGCCGATCACCACCGCCACGCCACGGCCCGTGCGACGGCCGACCCAGGTGCAGGGCTGGCACGAACTCACCTTCCTGCACTGGCCGGTGGAGCCGGAACGGGTGGCGGGGCTGCTGCCCGCCGGCACCCGGCCGGACACGCTGGACGGGATCAGCTATATCGGCCTGGTTCCGTTCCTGATGCGGGGCGCCGGTCCGGGCCCTGGCCCCGGGCTGCCGTATCTGGGGACCTTCTGCGAGACGAACGTACGGCTGTACTCGGTGGACGAGCAGGGCCGGCGCGGAGTGGTGTTCAGGTCCTTGGACGCGTCGCGGCTGATCCCCGCGCTGGTCGGCCGGCTCGGGTTCCGGCTGCCCTACCTCTGGTCCTCGATGCGGGTACGCCGCGAGGGCGGGACGATCACCTACACCTGCCGGCGGCGAGGCCGCCCGGCCACCGGCAGCCGGGCGGTGGTACGGATCGGGCCGCCGATAACCGATCCCTCTCCGCTGGAGCACTTCCTGACCGCGCGCTGGGGGCTGCACGCCGGCTGGCACGGGCACACCTTGCACCAGCCGAACGAGCACCCGCCCTGGCCGCTGCACCGGGCCGAACTCCTCAATCTGGAGGATGACCTGGTGGTGGCGGCGGGGCTGCCCGCACCCCCCGGGCCGCCGGTCAGCGTGCTCTGGTCCCCGGGAGTGAGGGTGCGGTTCGGGAGACCGGCACTCCTCCGGCGGGCCAGGTAAAGATTTCGTATGGTCTAGTCCAAAGCGCACTTTGGTCCAGTCCAATCTATTGACGTGATCGCGACACCTCCGGAAGCTGGGGCACCACCCCCACCCCTCCCGTCCCCCTGGAGGCACCAGTGAGACCCCTTCGCGCATGTCTGGGCGCGGCGGCCGCCGTCACCCTCGCCGCCGCCGGCACGACCGCGCTCGTGGCGAGCAACGCCGCGGGCGCGACCACCGCACTGAGCAACCGGTGGTACGCGGCAGCCCCCTACCTGATGCCGCTGGACAACAACCCGCCGAACGCGGCCACCATCATGGACGCCACCGGCCTCAAGGCCTTCCAGCTGGCGTTCGTCCTGGCCCCCGACGGCGGCGGCTGCTCCCCCACCTGGGGTGGTACGGCCGCCGTCTCCTCGGACACCGCCGTCCAGTCGGTCATCAACACCATCCGCGCCAAGGGCGGCGACGTCTCCGTCTCGATCGGCGGCTACGGCGGCACCAAGCTGGGCCAGACCTGCGCGGACGCCTCCTCCACCGCGGCGGCCTATCAGCAGGTCATCACCAAGTACGGCCTGCACGCCATCGACTTCGACCTGGAGGAGCCGGAGTACGAGAACACCGCGGCGATCAGGAACGAGATCGGCGCCGCGAAGATCCTCCAGCAGAACAACCCGGGCCTGTACGTCTCGGTCACCACGGCCGGCACGGCGGACGGAACCGGCTGGTTCGGCAAGCAGATGCTGCTGGAGGCGAAGTCCCAGGGGTTCACGCCGAACAACTTCTCCATCATGCCGTTCGACGGCGGCTTCAGCGGTGCGTCCGCGCAGACCGGCGCGCTCACCAACTTCAACACGATCCTGCAGTCCACCTTCGGCTGGGACCAGGCGACCGCCTACGCCCACGAGGGGTTCTCCGGGATGAACGGCCGCAGCGACACCGGTGAGTACTTCACCCAGGCCGACTTCCAGACGGTGCTCGACTACGCGACGAGCCACCACATGGACCGCTTCACGTTCTGGTCCCTGAACCGCGACCGGCAGTGCTCCCCGGCCGACAACAACGGCACCACGTCCGGCACCTGCTCCAGCGTCGCGCAGAGCGACTGGGACTTCGCCACGTACTCGGTGCGGTTCGCCGGGGTCACCCCGCCGACCGGCACGCCCACCCCCACCCCCACGCCGACCCCGACGCCCACCTCCTGCAGGACCGCGTGGAGTTCGACGGCGGTGTACACGGCCGGCAACGAGGTCTCGTACAACGGCCACAACTGGAAGGCCAAGTGGTGGACCCAGAACGAGGCACCCAGCGCCTCCGACTGGGGCCCCTGGCAGGACGAGGGCGCCTGCTGACCCTCTTGACGAGTTTGGTCCGGACCTTTAGCTTCACGGGTCATCGACGGTTATGGACGCGTCCAAAGTTCACAGACATGAACTCGGGTGGATTCTGGACGCAGCCCTCCCCGAAAGGACCCCCCACATGAACCGTTCCCGGCTGCTCGCGGCTCCGGCCGCCGCGGGCCTCGCCCTCGCCCTCGTCCTGCTCACCGGCGGAAGCGCCGGCGCCGCGGACCCGACCAAGGCGCCCGGCGGCAACTTCGACCTGTCCGTCTGGCAGCTCCAGGAGCCGGTCGGCTCCCCCGGCTCGCCGACCACCATCCCCTCGTCCCGGCTGCAGGGCGCCGGCGGCTACCAGGACGCCTACTTCTATACCGACACCCGCGACGGCGCGATGACCTTCTGGGCGCCCGAGAAGGGCGTCACGACCCCGAACTCCAACTACGCCCGCTCCGAACTGCGCGAGATGAACCGCGACGGCAGCGCCGCCAACTGGTCGCTGAGCGGCAGCCACAAGATGAGCGCGACGCTGCGGGTGGTCTCGGTGACCAAGAACGTGTGCGTCGGCCAGATCCACCTCGGCACCGGCGGCTCCTCCACCAAGCCGCTCCTGGAGCTGTACTACCACTCCGACGGCGACATCGTCCTCGGCACCGAGAACTCCCCGTCCGGCGGCCAGACCACGCACACCGTGGGCCATGTGCCGATCGGCAAGACCTGGACCTACACCATCGCCGTCTCCGGCGGGAACACCATCGACCTGACCGTCAACGGCTCGACGACCCACTACGCCATCCCGTCGTCGTTCAATGCGTACAAGCAGTACTTCAAGGCGGGCTCGTACAACCAGTCGTCCTCCGACAGCACGACCAACGGCGCCCGGGTCGCGTTCTACGGCCTGACCGTCACACACGGCTAGTCCGGCCGCACCGCTGCGGCGGAGGCAGTGCCCCCTGGCACGACGGACGTGCCATCCGGGCCCGCGGGCCGGACGACGGGAGGACTGACGACGCAGAGCCGGGCACCACGTCCTCCCGTCCCGGCCGAGGCCCCCGCGTGGCCGCCCGGGCCGGTCTTCGGGGCGACCGGCGGGACACCGGCGCGAGGGTCCTGATCTGGGTGTTCCCGGGCTCGCGAGCCCGGTGCAAGTGGTACATCCG
The DNA here is from genome assembly GCF_042754285.1 of Streptomyces sp. NPDC059224. Taxonomy (NCBI): domain Bacteria; kingdom Bacillati; phylum Actinomycetota; class Actinomycetes; order Kitasatosporales; family Streptomycetaceae; genus Streptomyces; species Streptomyces sp. NPDC059224. Next base: position 144,977 of record NZ_JBHZAN010000007.1, on the reverse strand, counting down.
GCGGGACGGTCGTAGCGTCGAAAGGAAGGAAACCCGGCGGAACCGGTGGGAGCGACCATGCGCAGACCAGTGGTGGGAACGGCGATCGGACTCGGGGCGGCCCTGCTGCTCACGGCGGGAATGACGACGGCCTCCGCGACCCCGCCGACACCGACCGCGTCGCGGGCGGTCCAGCACCCGGTGCTCGTCGACTGCCTCTGGCACCAGCGATTCCGGCCGACCGACTTCATGCTGGCCTGCGGTGACGGCAACAGCCTGCTCACCGGCATGCGTTGGACGCAGTGGAACGACAGCACGGCCGTCGGCCACGGCGTGAACGTGGTCAACGACTGCAAGCCCTACTGCGCGGCCGGCACCTTCCGCAAGTACCCGGTGACGGTACGGCTCGACCGGCCGACGGCCTGGACGAAGCATCCGAACGTGCAGCAGTTCACGCGGTTGAGCCTGAACTACGACGCCGCCAAGCCGGCCGGATACACGCAGGTCATGAACTACCCGCTCTGGAACTGAGCGGACACCGTCACCCGGCTGCGCGGCGAGCGGGGCCACGCCGTGCGCCGGGCGGGCGACTCCCGGCCGGGGCTGACCAGGGCCCGGGCCGACGAACCGTCATGTTGGTGTGACCGGTACGCCGGAGCATCGCGCTCCCGTCGAAAGAGGTCACATGCCCCGATTTCTCCGCCCGGCCGCCGTCGCCCCGGCCGCGGTCGCGATCGGCCTGCTCGCGGCCGCTCCGGCCGCTGGCGACGAGCCGGTCCTCTCCGGTCCCCACGTCATCGCGCACTTCGACCTGGCCGCCGGGCAGACACCCGAGAGCGTCGTCCCCGAGCGGGGCGGGTCGGTCGACGTGACCTTCGCGTTCGCCCGGCAGGTCGCCAGGGTCACCCGGGAGCGGCGGGTCCGGGTGCTGGCCACCCTGCCCGCCGAGGACCATCCCCGCACCTCCCTGGTGGACGGCGCCGTCACCCTCGGCCTGGCGCGCGCCCACGACGGCACGCTGTATGTCAACTACGCCACCGGCACCGACCGGACCGGTGTCTGGCGCGTCCCGGCGGGTGGCGGAACGCCCCGGCGGATCGCCCAGCTGCCGTCGGACGGTCTGCCCAACGGACTGGCCCTGGACGAACGGCACGGGGTGCTCTACGCCGCCGATTCGGCGCTGGGCACGGTGTGGCGCATCCCGCAGGCCGGCGGCACGCCGACGGCCTGGTCCGCGGACACCGCCCTGCGCGGGCTCCCGGCGCCGGCCGGCGGCTTCGGCGCCAACGGCGTCAAGGTGCACAAGGACGCGGTCTGGGTGACCAACACCGACCGCGGGACGCTGCTGCGCATCCCGGTCGGCGCCGACGGCTCGGCAGGCCCGGCCGAGACCCGGGCCACCGGCCTGACCGGCGTCGACGACTTCGTCTTCCCCGGCCACTCGGACATCGTGCTCGCCGCGCTGAACCCGTCCAACGAGGTCGTCATGGTCCGCCCGGACGGCACCCGCAGCACCGTCCTGACCGCACAGGAGGGCCTGTCCAACCCGACGGCGCTCGCCGTCGACGGCCGCGACCTGTTCGTGGCGGGCGGCGCCTACTCCACCCAGCGCGACCCGAACCTGCTGAAGGCGCGTCTGCGCGCCCACTTCGCGCGCTCGTAGCCGAGAGGGGAGGCCCGGCACCGGCCGGCCCTCCCCTCCCCCTCGCGCGGGCCCGGCCTCAGGCGATCTCGACCAGCAGGTCGCCGCCCTCCACCTGCTGGATCCGGTTGATGGCGAGCCGGGAGATCCGGCCGGCCTTCGAGGCGGTGATGGTGGCCTCCATCTTCATCGCCTCGATCGTGGCCACCGTGGCGCCCGCCTCGACCTCCGCGCCCTCCTCGACGGCGAGGGTGACGACTCCGGCGAACGGGGCCGCGACATGGCCGGGGTCGGCGCGGTCGGCCTTCTCGGTGGCCGGGATGTCCGAGGCGGCCGCCCGGTCGCGGATCTGGATGGGCCGCAGCTGGCCGTTGAGGCTGGACATGACCGTGCGCAGACCGCGCTCGTCGGCCTCGCCGACGGCCTGGAGTTCGATGAGCAGCCGGACGCCGGGCTCCAGGTCGACCGCGTACTCCTTGCCCGGGCGCAGACCGTAGAAGAAGTCCTTGCTGTCGAGGACGCTGGTGTCGCCGAAGGTCTGACGGTGCGTCTCGAACTCCCTGGTGGGGGCCGGGAAGAGCAGCCGGTTCAGGGTCGCGCGGGGGTCCTTGGCGAGGCCCTCGCGGTCCTCGGTGCCGAGCTCCGGTGCCGGCTTGGCGGCGCCGCGGCCCTGGAGCGCCTTGGTGCGGAACGGCTCGGGCCAGCCGCCGGGCGGGGTGCCCAGCTCGCCACGGAGGAAGCCGATGACCGAGTCGGGGATGTCGAACCTGTCGGGCGTGGCCTCGAAGTCCTCCGGGCTCACCCCGGCGCCGACCAGGTGCAGGGCCAGGTCGCCGACCACCTTCGAGGACGGGGTGACCTTCACCAGCCGGCCGAGGATCCGGTCGGCGGCCTCGTACATCGCCTCGATGTCCTCGAAGCGGTCGCCGAGGCCCAGCGCGACGGCCTGGGTGCGCAGGTTGGAGAGCTGGCCGCCCGGGATCTCGTGGTGGTACACGCGGCCGGTCGGGGAGGCCAGGCCCGCCTCGAAGGGCGCGTAGACCTTGCGGACGCTCTCCCAGTACGGCTCCAGGTCCTCGACCGCCCGCAGGTCGAGCCCCGTGGGACGCTCCGTGTAGTCGGTCGCGGCCACGATCGCCGACAGCGAGGGCTGCGAGGTCGTACCGGCCATGGAGGCCACCGCGCCGTCCACCGCGTCCGCACCCGCCTGGATCGCGGCCAGGTAGGTGGCCAGCTGGCCGCCCGCCGTGTCGTGGGTGTGCAGGTGGACGGGGAGGTCGAACTCGCTGCGCAGCGCCGAGACGAGCTTCGCGGCGGCGGGGGCGCGCAGCAGGCCCGCCATGTCCTTGACGGCGATGATGTGCGCGCCGGCCTCGACGATCTGCTCGGCGAGCCGCAGGTAGTAGTCGAGGGTGTAGAGCCGCTCGCCCGGATCGGACAGGTCGGCCGTGTAGCAGAGTGCCACTTCGGCGACCGCGGTGCCCGTCTCGCGTACCGCCTCGATGGCGGGGCGCATCTGGCCGACGTCGTTGAGGGCGTCGAAGATGCGGAAGATGTCGATGCCGGTGGCGGCGGCCTCCTGCACGAAGGCGTCGGTCACCTCGGTCGGGTACGGGGTGTACCCGACGGTGTTGCGGCCGCGCAGCAGCATCTGGAGGCAGATGTTGGGGACGGTCTCGCGCAGGGCCGCCAGCCGCTCCCAGGGGTCCTCGGCGAGGAAGCGCAGCGCCACGTCGTAGGTGGCGCCGCCCCAGCACTCCAGGGAGAGCAGTTCGGGCAGGGTGCGGGCGACCACCGGGGCGACGGCGAGCAGGTCCCGGGTGCGCACCCGGGTCGCGAGCAGCGACTGGTGGGCGTCGCGGAAGGTGGTGTCGGTGACGCCGATGGTCGGCGACTCGCGCAGCGCGCGGGCGAAGCCCTCCGGGCCCAGCTCGACCAGCCGCCGGCGGGAGCCCGCCGGCGGCTCTCCGGCCGGCAGCGGGGGCAGCTTGGTGGTCGGCTCGACCAGGTGGGGGCGCTCGCCGTGCGGCTTGTTGACGGTGACGTCGGCCAGGTAGGTGAGCAGCTTGGTGCCGCGGTCCGCGGAGGAGCGGGCGGTGAGCAGGTGCGGGCGCTGCTCGATGAACGAGGTGGTGATCCGCCCGGCCTGGAAGTCGGGGTCGTCCAGGACGGCCTGGAGGAACGGGATGTTGGTGGCGACGCCCCGGATGCGGAACTCGGCGACGGCGCGCCGGGCACGGCCGATGGCGGCCTTGAAGTCCCGGCCCCGGCAGGTGAGTTTCACCAGCATCGAGTCGAAGTGGGCGCTGATCTCGGTCCCGGCGTGCGTGGTGCCGCCGTCGAGCCGGATGCCGGAGCCGCCCGGGGAGCGGTAGGCGCTGATCCGGCCGGTGTCGGGGCGGAAGCCGTTGGCGGGGTCCTCGGTGGTGATACGGCACTGGAGGGCGGCGCCGTGCAGCTTCACCGTCTCCTGCGACAGCCCGAGGTCGGCGAGGGTCTCACCGGATGCGATGCGCATCTGGGCCTGGACCAGGTCGACGTCGGTGACCTCCTCGGTCACCGTGTGCTCGACCTGGATGCGCGGGTTCATCTCGATGAAGACGTGCTTGCCCTGGCGGTCCAGGAGGAACTCGACGGTGCCGGCGTTGCGGTAGCCGATCTCGCGGGCGAAGCGGACCGCGTCCGCGCAGATGCGGTCGCGCAGTTCGGGATCGAGGTTGGGGGCGGGGGCCAGCTCGATGACCTTCTGGTGGCGGCGCTGCAGCGAGCAGTCCCGCTCGAAGAGGTGGATGACGTCGCCCTCGCCGTCGGCGAGGATCTGCACCTCGATGTGGCGCGGGTCGACGACCGCCTTCTCCAGGAAGACGGTCGGGTCGCCGAAGGCGGAGGCCGCCTCCCGGGAGGCCTGCTCGATGGACTCGCGCAGCGCGGCCGGGTCCTCGACCCGGCGCATGCCGCGGCCACCGCCGCCGGCGACGGCCTTCACGAACACCGGGAAGCCGATCTCGTCGGCGGCGCGGACCAGTTCGTCGATGTCGTTGGAGGGCTGCGAGGAGCCGAGCACCGGTACCCCGGCGGCGCGGGCGGCTGCGACCGCGCGGGCCTTGTTGCCGGTCAGCTCCAGTGTCTGGGCGCTCGGCCCGACGAACGTGATGCCCGCCTCCTCACAGGCGCGGGCGAGTTCCGGGTTCTCGGAGAGGAAGCCGTAGCCCGGGTAGACGGCGTCGGCGCCGGCCCGGCGGGCGGCGGCCACGATCTCCTCGACGGAGAGGTAGGCCCGTACCGGATGCCCCGGTTCCCCGATCTCGTAGGCCTCGTCGGCCTTCAGCCTGTGCAGCGAGTTACGGTCCTCGTGGGGGAAGACGGCGACCGTGCGCGCGCCCAGTTCGTAGCCCGCGCGGAAAGCGCGGATGGCGATCTCTCCACGGTTGGCGACCAGCACCTTGCGGAACATCCCTGGATCCCTTCAGCCTGCCGGCGACGAACACCATGGTGTCAGCCGCGCCCTGCCGTAGCCCGCGCAACATTAGGGGTTGCCCGGACCGGCTGAAGTGCGAAAACCATCACATTGACGTCGTTGAGCAGTTCGGCGGGTCGGCCGCGTGACTTGTGCGGTTCCGGGGAACACGAAGGGGTTGGGGACTCGGCGGGGTGGCGGCGCCCGCGGCGGGCCGGCCGGCGATCCACGGGGCGGGGACCGGCAGGGCGGGGACCGGCAGCCGGCGGCCGTGCAGCGTTCCGAGGACGACCGCCGTGGCCACCGCGATCAGGTGCTCGCGGCCGGCCAGGTTCGGTACGGCGAGGGACTCCCACACCATCGAACCGCCGGTCAGCGCGAAGACGACGGGTGCCCGGCGCACCACGGCCAGATAGGTGAACAGGCCCACCACCGCGGCGGACGGCCCCGTGTCGAGGATCCGGCCGGCCTCCGGGGGCAGGCCGAAGCCCCACCGGCCGGGGCCCAGCGCGACCATCACCCGGGCGGCCAGGGTCCCGGCCAGGGTGGTGAGGTAGGCGACGGCGAGGGTCCGGGCGCGGCCGAGGACGAGTTCGGCGAGGGCGAAAGCGAGGAAGAGCTGCGTGATGCCGGCCCAGACCGGAAGGTCGAGCGCGGGGACGTAGAGGGAGACCGGGGTGCGCAGGAGGGACAGCCACAGGGGCAGGTCGGCGGTGACACCGCCCAGGTGCCACACCAGCCTTCGGCCGCCGGGGTGCTGGGCGATGTCGTGGAAGAGGACGACGCCGAACCCGGCCACGAACGCCAGCGCGATCCCGGCGGGACCACGCCGTACGAGCCGCCGCAGCGGCTCCGCCACGATCCCGTGCCATTCCTCGCGCAGTGTGCGCCCCAGGAACCGGGCGGCACGTGCGGCCGCCGCCCCCGGGCTTGCGTTCCCCGTCATGGAGGGCATCGTCCCCTCGGCACCGGCCCCGTGCCGTCGTCCCCGCCCGGATGCCGGGGTCGGGTTTATCACCCGTCCGCGACGGAACCCTCCGCTGCGCGATCACGTCCCCCACATCGAAACCTCGGCAAAGGAGTGGTAATGCAGCAGCTGTCGCGCCGTGTTGTGCTGACCGCGGCCCTCGGAACCGCCCTGCCCGCCCGCACGGCCGCGGACACCGCGGACGGATTCCGGGCGCTGGAGCGCGCTCACGGCGCCAGGCTCGGGGTGTTCGCCTGGGACACCGGCTCGGGGGCCCGGGTCCGGCACCGCAGCGGCGAACTCTTCCCGATGTGCTCGGCGTTCAAGACGCTCGCGGTCTCCGCCGTGCTGCGGGACCTGGACGAGTCCGTGCTCGGCGAGACCGTCCACTACGACCAGAGCGACATCGACCGGGCGGGCGGCGCGCCCGTCACGGGCAGGCCGGAGAACCTCGCCGCCGGAATGACGGTCGCGAGGCTGTGCGACGCGGCCATCACCTACAGCGACAACACCGCGGCGAACCTGCTGCTGGAGCGACTGGGCGGCCCGGTGGCGGTGACGCGGCTGTGCCGTTCGATCGGAGACCGGGTGACCCGGCTCGACCGGTGGGAGCCGGAGCTGAACTCGGCGGAGCCCGGGCGGGTCACGGACACCACCAGTCCCGAGGCCATCGGCACCAGCTACGCGAGACTGGCCGTCGGGAACGCTCTGGACCGCGTGGACCGGCGGCGGCTCACCGGCTGGCTGCTCGCCAACACCACCGGCGGGGAGCGGATCCGTGCGGGGCTGCCCGCCCACTGGACCGTCGGCGACAAGACCGGGACGGGTGCCTACGGCACCGCCAACGACGTCGCGATCGCGTGGCCCCCGGGCCGCGCCCCGGTCGTCGTCGCCGTCCTGTCCACGCACACCGACCCCGCCGCCCAGGCCGACTCGGCGCTGGTGAAGGAGGCGGCCGCCGTGGTGGTGGACACGCTCACCCGGTGTGCTTCGTAGGATCGTTCACAGCCGGGACACCGCACGTCGCCCTTCCTGAGAGCGTTTTCCGGCAGGGGAATCGGAACTGTTCTGTTTCGATCACGAACTCTCGTATAGTGACGGCCAGTTCAGCGCCCAGTGTCACTTCCCCTTCACCGGCTCCACCGGAACCACATCCCCGCCAGCTCCGACGACCAGACCGGACCGATGACCGCGACCTCGCATCCCGGCGATCGACCTGCCGTCCGTACGCTCGTTCCGACCCTCGCGCTGACCGCGGTGGTGTCGGCCCTCGTGGTCGTCGCCGCGGTGGTCGCCGCGCCGGCCTCGGTCCGCGCCCCTCTCGCCCTGGGGGCCGGTGCGGCCGCTCTGGTGCTGTGCGCCGCGGTGACCTGGGCCGTCCACGCGGCACAGGCCGCCCGGCGCGCCCGGCGGCGGCTGGAGACGGTCAGCCAGGACATCGGACGGCTGCTCCAGCAACAGGCCCGCACGACCGAGGAAGCACGTCAGGAGCAGCAGCGCCTGATCGACGAACTGGCCCAGCAGCGCAGCGAGTTCGCGGACTCCTTCGAGGAGGAGCGGCTGCGGGTCCACGAGGGCAGCAGCCAGGAGCTGGACCGGTACCGGCAGGAGAACCGCCGGCTCGCCGCCGCCCTGGAGCAGGCCTCCCGGGAGCGGGCCGCGGCGATCGCCGCGGCCGGCAACGCGGCCGGCCGGATGCAGGCCCTGGCCACAGCCACCCTCGCCGACCTGCGGGCCATGGAGGAGCGGCACACCGACGAGGAGGTCCTCGCCGACCTGCTGCACCTGGACCACCGCACCGCCCAGGCGGGCCGGATCGCCGACTCCATCGCCGTGCTGACCGGGGCGCGTTCCGGGCGCCGCTGGGCACGGCCGATCAGCATGGAGTCCATCCTGCGCGGTGCGATGGGACGCATCAGCGGATACCGCCGGGTGCGGGTGCACTCGGTGAGCGAGACGGCCGTCACCGGTCACGCGGCCGAGGGCGTCATGCACGCGCTCGCCGAACTCCTCGACAACGCGGCCACCTTCTCGCCCCCGACGGCCGAGGTCCACGTCTACGTGGAGGAGGTGCCGGCCGGGGTCATCGTGTCCGTGGAGGACAGCGGCCTGGTGATGGGCGACGTCCAGTTGCGCCGCGCCGAACGGGCGGTCGCCGGTGACACCAGCGAGCTCGGCGGTCTCACCGGCACCCGGCTCGGGCTCGCGGTGGTCGGCCGGCTGGCCGGCAAGCACGGCCTGAAGGTGTCGTTCCGGCCGTCGGCGCGCGGCGGCACCGGGGTGCTGATGCTGATCCCGCAGGACCTGCTGACCCGTCCGGCCGCCGACCAACCCGCGCTGCCCAAGCAGCCGGAGACGGCCGACCCGGTACCGGCACCGCCTGACTCGGCACCCGTGCACGAGTCCGCGGAGCCCGACGAGGACGAGGAAGGCGCCACCGGGCTGCCCAGGCGGCGCCGCGGCAAGACCCTCGCCGAGGCCGAACGCCGGTCGGCGCCCCAGCCGGCGGAGCCGCGCCCGGTGGCCGCCACCGAGGACGCCCGGGTCCGCGCCGCCCGCTTCAACAGCTTCCGGCAGGCCGTCCGCCCGGCATCGGCCGACTCCGCCGACGCCCCTGGCACGCCCGACCCGGCCGATGCCGTCACAGTCCCGAACACCTCCACCCCGGTGCACGACGCGGTCCCCGCGCCGCACCCGGAGTCCGGCTCCGAGCCCCCGTCCCACCAGCACGCGCACCCGGAAGGCGACACCACTTCATGACCGGCAGGACCACCGCCGACGACAAGCTCACCTGGCTCATCGAGGGCCTCCTGGAGCGCACCCCTGGCGCGCGGCACGCCCTGGTGCTCTCCCGCGACGGGCTGAAGCTCTGCCGTACTCCGGAGCTCTCCGTCGACCAGGCCGACCAGCTCGCGGCCATCGCGGCCGGCATCCAGTCGCTGTCGCACGGGGCGTCCGTCGAGTTCGGCGACGGCAGCGGCGGTGTCCGGTCGGCGATGACCGAGTTCTACGGGGGCGTGCTGTTCATCGTGGAGGCCGGCGACGGCGCCCATCTGGCCGTGGTGACCAGCGAGGACGCGGAACCGGGGCTGGTCGGGCACAACATGAGCGAACTGGTCGAGCAACTCGGCGAGCACCTCACCGCGCAGCCCCGGACGTCATGAGCCGGCCCGGCAGGGACGACGCGCCCGACCGCCTGTACACCCTCACCGGCGGTCGCAGCAGCACCGGGCCGGACAGCCCTTTCGACCTGGTCACGCTGGTCGTCGCCGAGTCGGAGCCCACCCCGGGCATGCAGTCGGAGCACGTGGCGATCCTGCGGCTGGCCGAGTTCCCGACCTCGGTGGCGGAGATCGCCGCGGAGTTGAAGCTGCCGGTGAGCATCACCAAGGTCCTGCTGTGCGACCTGCAGGCGGCCGGCCGGGTCAGCGCCCGCCACCCCTACCGGCCGGCCATCACCGACCCCGACATCCTGGAGCAGGTGCTCGTTGGACTCCGCAACCTCTGACGCGCGCACCCCGTTGGGTGCCTCCGCCGACCACGGTTTCAAGATCGTCGTCGTGGGCGGCTTCGGCGTCGGCAAGACCACCCTGGTCCGTTCCGTCAGCGAGATACGTCCCCTCAACACCGAGGAGACGATGACCCAGGCGGGCGAGGAGGTCGACGACATCCGGGAGGTGCGCGGCAAGTCCGCCACCACCGTCGCCTTCGACTTCGGCCGCATCACCCTGGACACCCGCAACGTGCTGTACCTGTTCGGGGCACCCGGCCAGGAGCGGTTCTGGTTCCTGTGGGACCGGCTGTTCTCCGGCACCCTGGGCGCGGTGGTGCTCGTCGACACCCGGCGGATCGACGACTCCTGGTACGCCATCGACCGGCTGGAGAAGCACGGCACGCCGTTCATCGTGGCCTGCAACGACTTCGGCGGCCCCGTGCACACGCCCGAGGACGTCCGGCACGCGCTCGACCTGGACCCGCACATCCCGCTGGTCACCTGTGACGCCCGCTCCCGGGAGTCCGGCAAGCAGGTGCTGATCAAGCTGGTCCAGCACGTCAAGAACCGGTACGCCGGCCCCTCGGCACCGGCGGACCTGCCCCGACAGGAGTTCGTGTGACCCCCGAAGCCGTGCCGCTCGGCGGCCCCCGGTTCCAGACCGAACCCGCTCGTCTGTACCGGGAGATGCGGCGCGAGCACGGCGCCGTGACCCCCGTCGTGCTGGACGGGGACGTGCCGGCCTGGCTGGTGCTCGGCTACCGCGAACTGCACCAGGTGACCGGTGATCCGGTGCTGTTCAGCCGGGACTCGGACCTGTGGAACCAGTGGGACATGATCCCCGCGGACTGGCCGCTGCTGCCGATGATCGGCCGCAAGCAGCCGTCGATCCTCTACACGGTCGGCGAGCGGCACCGCGAGCGGGCCGGGATGATCAGCGACGCGCTGGAGGCCGTCGACCCCTTCGAACTGCGCGGCCACGCCGAGCGGTTCGCGGACGAGCTGATCGACGGGCTGTGCACCAGCGGCGAGGCGGACCTCGTCGGCCAGTACGCGATGCTGCTCCCGGTACGGGTGCTCGCGCAGCTCTACGGCTTCTCCGACGAGGACGGCCCGGGCCTGGTCACCGCCCTCAACGACATGATCGACGGACGTGACCGCGCGATCGCCGGGCAGACCCATCTGGCCGCCTCCATGGCGCAGTTGCTGGCCGACCGGAAGGCAGACCCGGCCGACGACGTGGTCTCGCGGATGCTCCGGGACGAGAGCGGGTTCAGCGAGGAGGAGATCGCCCAGGACCTGATGGTCATGATGGCGGCCGGGCACCAGCCGACCGCGGACTGGATCGGCAACTCGCTGCGGCTGATGCTCACCGACGACCGGTTCGCGGCCTCCCTGTTCGGCGGCCGCAACAGCGTCGCCGAGGCGATGAACGAGGTGCTGTGGGAGGACACCCCCACCCAGAACGTGGCCGGCCGCTGGGCCGCCCGGGACACCCAGCTGGGCGGACGCCGGATCCGCGCCGGTGACCTGCTGCTGCTCGGCCTGCAGGGCGCCAACTCCGATCCGCAGGTGCGCACCGACGCCTCTGCGCTGACCGGCGGCAACAGCGCGCACTTCTCCTTCGGACACGGCGATCACCGCTGCCCGTTCCCGGCGCAGGAGGTCGCCGAGGTGATCGCCAGGACCGGTATCGAGGTGGTCCTCGACCGGCTGCCGGACATCGACCTTGCGGTGCCCGCCGACTCCCTGGCACGCCGCCCCTCGCCCTGGCTGCGGGGGCTCACCGAGCTGCCCGTGCGGTTCACGCCCGTACCCGCCCTGTAGGTCCGACACCGACGGTCGGACGCGGCACCGATGTGGCGCAGTACTCCGGCCCTGCCCTGGGAGGCACCTCACGATGACGACCGGTACCGAACAAGCCCGGATCGCCCTCGACCCCTTCGTCACCGACCTGGACGGCGAGAGCGCGCGGCTGCGTGCCGCCGGTCCGCTGGCCGCCGTGGAACTGCCCGGCGGGGTGCCCGTGTGGGCGGTCACCCGGCACGCCGAGGCGAAGGCGCTGCTCACCGACCCGCGGCTGGTCAAGGACATCAATGTGTGGGGGGCCTGGCAGCGCGGGGAGATACCGCAGGACTGGCCGCTGATCGGCCTCGCCAACCCCGGCCGTTCCATGCTGACCGTGGACGGCGCCGACCACCGCCGGATGCGCGCTCTGGTCGCCCAGGCGCTCACCCCGCGCCGGGTCGAGCGGATGCGGGAGCGGATCGAGAAGCTCACCCAGGACCTGCTGGACGCCCTCCCGGCGGACCAGGAGACCGTGGACCTCAAGGCGGCCTTCGCCTATCCGCTGCCGATGTACGTGGTCGCCGACCTGATGGGCATCGACGAGGGTGAACTGCCCCGCCTGAAGGTGCTGTTCGAGAAGTTCTTCTCCACCCAGACCCCGCCCGCCGAGGTGGTCGCCACCCTCACCGAGCTGGCGGGCATCATGGCCGCGACGGTCGCCGCCAAGCGGGCCGAGCCGGGCGACGACCTGACCAGCGCGCTGATCCTGGCCTCCGAGGGCGGCGACCACCTCACCGACGACGAGATCGTCTCCACCCTCCAGCTGATGGTGGCGGCCGGTCACGAGACGACGATCTCGCTGATCGTCAACGCCGTGGTCAACCTCTCCACCCACCCCGGCCAGCGGGCCAGGGTGCTCTCCGGCGAGGTGGACTGGTCGGCGGTGGTCGAGGAGACCCTGCGCTGGTCCACCCCGACCTCCCACGTGCTGATCCGCTTCGCCACCGAGGACGTGCCGGTCGGCGACAAGGTGCTGCCCGCGGGCGACGCGCTGATCGTGTCGTACGCCGCGATCGGCCGCGACGAGGACGCGCACGGGCCGAGCGCCGGGGAGTTCGACGTCACCCGGGAGTCGGGGAACCGGCACATCTCCTTCGGTCACGGCCCGCACGTCTGCCCCGGTGCGGCGCTGTCCCGGCTGGAGGCGGGCGTCGCGCTGCCCGCCCTGTACGACCGCTTCCCCGGCCTGGACCTCGCGGTACCGGCGTCCGAACTGCGCAACAAGCCGGTGGTCACCCAGAACGACCTCTTCGAACTCCCGGTCCGGCTCGGCTCCTAACCCTTCTTCACGGAGTACGACTTGGCTCCCGTGCCGGCCAGCGCGCCGCCGTCGACGATCAGGTACTCGTCGCGGATCGGCCGGCCGGCGAGCCAGGACTCCAGGATCTCCCGGGTACCGGCCGCGTAACGGGCCTGCGCGGAGAGGCTGGAGCCGGAGATGTGCGGAGTCATCCCGTGGTGCGGCATGGTGCGCCACGGGTGGTCGGCGGGCGCGGGCTGCGGGAACCAGACGTCGCCCGCGTACCCGGCCAGTTGCCCGCTGCGCAGCGCCCGGTCGACGGCGTCCCGGTCGGCGATCCTGGCCCGCGCGGTGTTGACGAGGTACGCGCCGCGCTTCATCGTGCCCAGCAGTTCGTCGCCGAACAGTCCCTCGGTCTCCGGGTGCAGGGGCGCGTTGACCGTGACGACGTCGCAGTGCGGGACCATGGCCGCCGTACTCTCGTGGAACGTCAGGTTCAGCTCGCGTTCGACGGACTCGGGCAGCCGGGCACGGTCGGTGTAGTGCAGCTTCACGTCGAAGGGCGCGAGGCGGCGCAGCACCGCGAGACCGATCCGGCCGGCCGCGACGGTCCCGACGTGCATGCCCTCCAGGTCGTAACTGCGGCTCACGCAGTCGGCGATGTTCCAGCCGCCGTCGAGCACCACCTGGTGGGAGGGCAGGTAGTTGCGGACGAGCCCGAGGATCATCATCACCACGTGCTCGGCGACGCTGATGCTGTTGGAGTACGTCACCTCGGTGACCGTCACTCCGTGGGCGATCGCGGCGTCGAGGTCGACGTGGTCGGACCCGATGCCGGCGGTGACGGCCAGCTTGAGGTTCCGCGCCGCGGCGATCCGCTCCGGGGTGAGGTAGGCCGGCCAGAACGGCTGCGAGATCACCACGTCCGCGTCGGCCAGCTCACGGTCGAAGACGGAGCCCGCGCCGTCCTTGTCGGAGGTGACGACGAGGGTGTGGCCGGCCTTCTCCAGGAAGGAGCGCAGGCCGAGTTCGCCGGAGACGCTGCCGAGGAGATGACCGGGGGTGAAGTCGACCGCCTCGGGGGTGGGGGTGGTCTGGCCGCCCGGGTAGTGGCCGATGACGGGGACGTCGTCGCGGGCGTAGCTCTTCGGGTATCCGTCGGTCGGGTCGTCGTACAGGACGCAGAGCACCTTGGCCATGATGGCGGCTCCTCAACTCCGTTGCGGATGACGTTCCTTACACGATTGCGGGCAGCAACTACGCAGGTCAAAGCGAACTTTGTTATGTGCTCATAGTCCGCGGCTATCGGTCGCGGCCGTCCAGGTGGGCGGTCAGCAGGCTGTCCAGGGCGTCCCGCAGCCGCGCCTGGCGGGCGACCTTCACCAGGGCCTCGGCGAGTACGGACCGGGGCTCGCTGCGGGCGACCACCAGGCCCACCCGGGGGCCGTGCGCCGGGCCCCGGAGCGGGACCACGCGCATGCCCGGCGGTACGCCGAACATGTGCAGCCAGGCGTGCGAGATCACGCTGGACCAGCGGCCGCCGGGAAGGTGGGCGTACAGGCCCGCCACACTGTCGGACTCGACCGCCGGGACCGGCGCGGCCCCTTCGGCGGCGAAGCAGTCGTCGATGATCCGCCGGTTGCGCATCCGCGTCCCGAGCAGGCACAGCGGGAGGGCGGCGGCCTGGGACCAGGTGGCGTCGGCCGTGTCCCCGAGGGGGCCGTCGACCGGGGTGAGCAGGACGTAGCGCTCCTCGTAGAGCGGGAAGCGGCGGACCTGGCGCAGTTCGTCGACGTCCAGGTAGGTCATGGCCGCGTCCAGCTCGAACTCCGCCAGACCCCGCCGGATGTCGAGGGACGACAGGGACTCCATGGCCACCCGGGCGTGCGGATGCCGGTCGCAGAACGGGCCGGTGAGCAGCGCGGCCACGGGGACCGCGGTGGGGACGATCCCCAGGCGCAGGGTGCCCGTGAGACCCTCCCGCAGCGCCGACAGCTCCTGGCGCAGCGCGTCCCGCTCGGCGAGGATGCGGTGCGCCCACGCCAGCACCGTCTCGCCCTCGGGGGTCAGGCCCTCGTAGCGGCGGCCCCGGCGCACGATGGGCACGCCGAGCTCGTGCTCCAGCCTGCGTATCGCGGCGGACAGCGAGGGCTGGGAGACGTGGCAGGCGGCGGCAGCGCGGGCGAAGTGCCGCTCCCGGGCGAGGGCGACGAGGTATTCGAGCCGGCGCAGCAGCATGTGGGCTCCCCGGGAAGCTGGGCGGCGATCACGGTCGTGGGGTCCACATGTACCGGATCGGCGGTACCGGCCGTTTGACTTCGAGTGCTCTTGAAGTCGTAGCGTCGGCGGCGCCGGGCATCGCCCCGGGATGCCGGCGGACACAAACCGCCGCTCCATGGAGTGGGGTGTGCGTCCGGAACCAAGGAACGAACGAGCAGGGAAAGGCTGGAGTCACATGCGACAGCGCCATCTGGGAGATCTGCAGGTTTCCGCCATCGGCCTCGGCTGCATGGGCATGTCCGCCTTCTACGGCACGGCCGACCAGGACGAGGGCGCACAGACCATCCGCCGTGCGCGGGAACTGGGCATCACCTTCCTCGACACCGCGCAGCTCTACGGGCCGCTCACCAACGAGACACTGATCGGCGAGGCGATCCGCGGGCACCGGGACGAGTACGTCATCGCCACGAAGTTCAACTACCGGATGGACGACGCCGTCCCCGGCGACATGGGCAGCATCGGCCCGCAGGACGGCTCGGCCGAGCACGTGCGCAGCTCCGTCCACGGTTCGCTGCGGCGTCTCGGCACCGACCACATCGACCTCTACTACCAGCACCGCGTCGACCCGAACGTGCCGATCGAGGAGACCGTAGGCGCCATGGCCGAGCTGGTCGCCGAGGGCAAGGTGCGGCACATCGGACTGAGCGAGGCGGGCGCCGAGACGATCCGGCGTGCCCACGCGGTGCACCCGATCGCGGCGGTGCAGACCGAGTACTCGCTGTGGACCCGCGACCCGGAGGACGAGGTGCTCCCCGCCTGCCGGGAGCTGGGCATCGGGTTCGTCCCGTACTCGCCGCTGGGCCGTGGTTTCCTGGCCGGCCGGTTCTCCTCCCCCGACGACCTCGACGCGAACGACTGGCGCCGCACCGGCCCCCGCTTCACCGGCGACAACCTGGCGGCGAACCTGCGGCTCGCCGAGAAGGTGAAGGAGATCGCCGCGGAGAAGGACGTCACCCCGGCCCAGCTGGCGCTGGCCTGGGTGCTGGCCCAGGGCGAGCACATCGTCCCGATCCCGGGCACCAAGCGCCGTACCTATCTGGAGCAGAACGCCGGCGCCGTGGACGTCGACCTGTCCAAGGAGGACCTGGCCCGCATCGACGCCGAGGTGCCGAGGGCCGCGGGCGAACGCTACGACGAGTCCGGGATGCGGAGCGTGAACCTCTAGGGCCACGCCACCCGTCCGGCTCGCGGTGGCCGGGCACGGGCCGGTGACGCACGCTGGGAGGCATGGGGAGCCGGTGGAGCGCCGCGGGGCGGCGACAGACATGGCAGTCCGCGCACGCGCTGCTGCTGCTCCCGGTGCTGCTCATCGTGGCGATCGCCGTGGCGACCATCGAATCGCCGCCCGACGTCCACCTGGGGCCGACCCTCGTGATCGCTCCCGCGCTCACCCCGTCATTCGCAGGGGCCCGCGCCACGGCGCTGGTGGCGGCGCTGGCGGTGGCCGCCCAGGTGGTGATCGGCGTGTTCCACGGCGGTCTGATGAGCGCGAACCACATCGTGCAGATCGTCACCCTGACGCTGCTCTCCGTGGTGGTGACGGTCTACGCCGCGATGCGTGACCGGCGCCGGGCCCAGCTGGCCCAGGTCCGCTCGGTCGCGGAGGCCGCGCAGCACGTGCTGATGTGGCCGCTGCCCGAGCACATCGGCCCGCTGCGGATCGCCTCGCTCTACCTGGCCGCCGAGGACGAGGCGCAGATCGGCGGCGACCTGTACGCGGCCACCCACGCGGGCGGGCAGGTCCGGGTGCTGATCGGCGATGTCCGCGGCAAGGGGCTGGCCGCGATCGGCGAGGCGGCGCTGCTGCTCAGCGCCTTCCGGGAGTCCGCCCACCGGGACATCACCCTGCCGGAGCTGGCCGCCGTGCTGGAACAGAGCGTGACCCGGTACGCGGCGGACATGGAGTCGCCGGAGGAGGCGGGCGAGCGGTTCGCGACCGCTCTGCTGATCGAGATCCCGGACCTGGACCCGATCACCCGGATGACCAGCTGCGGCCATCCGCCGCCCCTGCTGCTGAGCCCCGGGCACGCGGTCACCGTCCCGAGCCTGCATCCGTCGCCGCCGCTCGGCGTGCAGGGGACGCGGGCCACGGAGCACATCGTGGACGTGTTCTCCTTCGAGCCGGGCGACACCCTGCTGCTGTACACCGACGGGGTCGTCGAGGCGCGGGACGTCCGGCACCGCTTCTATCCGCTCGCGGACCGGGTGGCGCAGTGGACCGACTCCTCCCCGGAGGCGCTGATCCACCACGTCCGGCGGGACCTGATGACCCACGCCGGCGGCCATCTCGGCGACGACGCGGCCCTGATCGCCCTGCACCGCACCCCGAGCGTGCACCGGCATCAGCACGGGATCCTCGGCCGTGGCGGCGCCCGGGCCGCGGCCGGGGACGTCTCGGAACTCCCTGGTCTGTGACTCCAGGTAGGCCCGCAGGAGGGTGAGCTTCGCGCCGCTGTCCACCACCGCGACCGTGCCGAAGTCCGCGCCGGGCTCCGTCGTCCGCGGATGTGTCGGCGGCGAGGGCGGGCCAGTCGGCCAGGGAGTCGCCGTCCGGGTCGCCGGTGACGGCGAAGCGGGCGACGCGGGAGGCCGTGTGCCGGCGACGTCGTAGTCCTGGGAGGTCCAGGGGCGGTCGGTGCCGCAGCGGCAGCCGAGCAGGCAGTCGGCGCCGGAGCCCTGGAAGCCGCCGGTGGCGGTTGCCCGAGCCACCGTAACCGGACTCGGCGCTCAGCTCGGGGTGGCCTCGCGCCGTGCAGCCGGCCGAGGACGGGGCGACGGCTGTCCGAACCGGGCCCCGCCGTCCAGATGTCGAGGTTCAGGCAGTCCTCGCCGAACTCGGGCAGCCGGTCGTCCGGGATACCCGTGACCGGCTGCGGCAGGCCGGGCCCCCGGAGGCGGCGGCGCGTACCCCCGCCCAGGACGAGGCCGGCCGCGGCGGGTGCCGGCGGGCCGCTCCGGCGGTGGAGTCGGCGTACGGGAGGCCCTTGAAGACGCTGCCCCCGCAGGCCGCCCGGGACTCCGGTGGCCCGGCCGGACTCGGTGGCCACCGGGTCGACGCCGGCCGCGTACCGGCCCGCCTCGGCCGGCGTGGACAGCGTGTCCGCGTCCTTCGCGGGGCCCCCTTTCGGGTCGTGGGGGGACGCCGACGAGAAGCCCGGCGCCGGCCCGGGGCGCACGGCAGGCGCGAACGGACAACTCACAGCAGGTCAAAACCATTGGGCAGCAAGGGAGTTGTATCCTCTGTTCAATTGTCTTTGGGTCAAAGTTAAGTCGTGAGGGTGGTCTTGACCATTGCCCGAATGCCAGACTCCGCATCGCCTTTCAGAGACAGGGAGTCGACATGTCCGACCTGCAATCCCCCACCCGCAGACGGCCGCTCCGCAAAGCCCTCGCCGCCGCGATCGGAGCCCTCGCGCTGGTCGTCGCCGTGCCCGCCACCGCACACGCCAGCGTCCTGACCCTGCTGCCGCAGAACGCCGACGGACTGGAGCAGAGCTTCTCCCCGGCCTACGACTACGACGGCGACGGCTGCTACACCACCGCCGCGATCGGCGCCGACGGCACCCTCAACCCCGGCCTGGGGCTGGGCGGTGACGTCAACGGCCACTGCCACGACTACGCGCAGCTGGCCAACGCCAACACCTACTCGCGCGAGAAGTGCAACAACGGCTGGTGCGCGGTGATGTACGCCAGCTACTTCGAGAAGGACCAGGCGACGTACGGGCCGCTGGCCATCGGCCACCGGCACGACTGGGAACACGTCATCGTGTGGATCCAGAACAACCAGGTGCAGTACGTCTCGGTGTCCCAGCACAGCAGTTACCAGGTGGCGGCCGCCTCGGCGATCCGGTTCGACGGCACCCACCCGAAGATCGTGTACCACAAGGACGGCCTGTCCACGCACGACTTCCGCTTCGCCAACTCCAACGACGACCCGCCCGAGAACGTGACCGGCGGCTGGTTCTTCCCGCGCCTGGTGGGCTGGGACGGCTATCCGGCGGGTTACCGCGACAAGTTGATGAACGCCGATTTCGGCGATGCCACCATCAAGATCAAGGACGGCTCCTTCGAGTCCAACCTCGCGTACTCGATGCCCTCGGGGATCAGCTTCGACCCGAACGCCTGAGTCACCCGCGGCCCTCGACGAGCCGGGCCAGGTTGTCGAGGGCCATCCGGGTGCCCAGTTCGTCGTCCTCGGGGCGGACGCCCCCGGGGATGCCCTCGTGCAGGACCTCGACGTCCGTGCCGCCGCCGGCCGCGGTCAGGGCCGTCGTCATCGTCATGGTGCCGCGTACGGTGTCGTCGTCGGTCTCGAAGTCGATGACCTCGACGACGAGGCGGTCCGGGACCAGCCGGGCGAAGTGCCCCCGGTAGGTGTCGGTGTGCCCGCCGGACTTCCCGGCGCGGCCCGGGTCGTCGTAGTCGAGGGAGACCCGGAATTCGCCGCCCTCCCGGGCGTCGAAGGCGTGGACCCGGGCGGTCATGCCGTCCGGTGCCCGCCAGGCGGCGACCGCCTCCGGGTCGAGCAGCGCCCGGTAGACGGCGGCCGGTGTCGCCTGCACCCGCCGGGTGACGCGCGTGCTGTTCATGGCCCCACGGTACCCGCGCGCGGACCGTGCCGGGGCCCGGAAGGTGAGCCGGGCCCCGGCACGGAGCCCTGGGTCACGGCTTGCGGGCGACCGCTCCGTACATCGCGATGTCCTCGTCGCGGATGCCTTCATCGCCGGTGCCGTCCGGGTGCCACTTGTGCACCTGGACGATGCCCGGCTCGACCAGCTCCAGGCCCTCGAAGAACGCCTCGGCCTCGTCGACGGTGCGCAGCCGCATCGGCATGTTGCGGGCCGCGTACTCGCGGGCGACCCGGCCCACCTCCTCCGGCGCGAACTCGGCGGTGCCGATGGACATCGCCAGATAGCTGCCGGAGGGCAGCCGCTCCAGCAGCCGTCGTACGACACCCACCGCGTCGTCCGCGTCCAGCATGAAGTGCACGATGGCGATCACCGTGAGCGCCACCGGCTGGTCGAGGTCGAGGGTCTCTTGCAGTTCGGGGGCGTCGAAGAGGTCCGTCAGGTCCCGGAAGTCCGCCTCGATGTACGCGGTCCTGCCCTCGGGCGTGCTGGAGAGCAGGCCCTGGGACAGGGTGAGGACGATGGGGTCGTTGTCCACGTAGACGACCCGGGAGTCGGGGGAGACCGCCTGGGCTATCTCGTGCAGGTTCGGGGAGGTGGGTATGCCGGTGCCCACGTCCAGGAACTGGCGCATCCCCGCCTCCTCGGCGAGCCAGCGCACAGCGCGGTTCATCCAGTCGCGGTTGGCCCGCATGTGGACCGGGAGCGCGGGCCACTCCCGGGACATGGCGTCGCCCGCCTCCTGATCGGCGGGGTAGTAGTCCTTGCCGCCCAGGATGTAGTCGTAGATGCGGGCGGAGTGCGCGTTCTCGGTGTCGATGCGGTCGGCCGGCCATCCGTTGTCGGGCAACGCCGTGTCTCCCATTCGGGTGAGGTGAGGGGGTGGGGGGTGGTGGTGTCAGGGGTGGGGGTTCGCTCAACGATCAGCTATAGCAAGGAAGTTCCGGTAACACGTCTCACATCAGGAAGTCGGCGTCACCCGCCTTCACACCGGAGAGGAACGTGATCATCTCGCGGGGCGTGAAGACCAGCGCCGGGCCGTCCGGGTCGGTCGACTGGCGTACCGCCACCCGCCCGTCGGCGAGCTTCTTGACTTCCACGCAGGCGCCGCCGGCGTCGTCGCTCCACGGCTTGGACCAGCCGCGCGCGCCGAGCTGCCGGGACGGGATGCCGTTGTGTATGGGGTGGTGCACTCAGAGCTCCTCGCGAATCGCACCGAGGATGACCTCGGTCTTCCTGGCGGGCGCCGCCTGGGCGCCCAACCGGTCCAGGGCCTCGCGGTAAACCACGACGTCCTCGCTCTTGTCCAGGTAGACGGCGCCCACCAGGCCGTTGAGATAGACGATGTCGGGCAGTTCGGGAGCCCGGAACCGGAAGAGGTGGTACGCACCCGCGCGCATGGCCGGGTGCGGGCCGTTGGCGAACGGCATGATCTGCAGGGTGACGTTGGGCAGCCGGTTGATCTCGATCAGATGGTCGATCTGGGCCCGCATCACCCCGGCGCCGCCGACCGGCCAGCGCAGCACCGTCTCGTCCATCACGACCCACAGCCTGGGCGGCGACTCACGGGTGAGCAGTTCCTGACGGCGCATGCGCAGCGCCACCCGGCGCTCGGTGGCCTCGGCCGGGGCGTGCGGGTTGCCGGCGCCGAGCAGGGCGGCGGCGTACTCGCGGGTCTGCAGCAGGCCGTGCACGAACTCGTTCTCGTAGGCGCGGATCTGCGACGCCGCCTGTTCCAGGCTCAGATACGCGGCGAACCAGTCCGGCATCACGTCGCGGTAGGTGTGCCACCAGCCCCGCTTGTTGGCCTCGCGCACCGACTGGAGGAAGGTGTCGACCTCCTGTTGGTCCGTCACGCCGTAGGTCTGCAGCAGCTTCTCGGCGTCGGCCAGCCGGAGCCGGGCCACCTTGGCGGCCTCCATCCGGCGGATCGTGGAGTGACTGACGCCGATCGCGGCGCCGGCCTGCTCGAAGCTCAGGCCCGCCCGGGTCCGCATCTCCTCCAGCTGCCGGCCGAGGATCATGCGCAGGACGGAAGGGGCACCGCCCCAGTCGGTCTCCGAGGTCACGCCCTACCCCCTCGCACCAGGTTTCAGGGTCACCGTCTCACACGCTCGTGATCGGCTCGCGGACTCATTCGATCACTTCCTGTCGGGAGCAGCATGCACTTCGCTTCTTGCAATTTTCAACTTGCCGGTTGCGAGACGATGTTGGCAGATGCCAGAGTGGAGTCACTGCTCCGGCCGACCAAGGAGCAGGCGAAGCAGTCCAGTTGGGGGAGACTGAACTGCGACCCGATGTCGTCCAGGCACCGGTCGTCGTCTGCCCCCGAGCGGCCCGGGCGGACGCGACCGCTCAGCCCCCCACGCTGCGAAGCCGGACGAAAGGCGCACGGCGATGGCCCCGCCCTCTCTCCCCCAGCCGCTCGACCGACTGCCCGACGGCCGGATACCCGGCCCGCCCCGACCGGCCCTCGCGGCCGCTGCCGAGGGTCCGCACCGCCCGTCGGAGGCCACGGGCATCCCCCGACCACCCGGAGGCGAACGCCTCGGTCGACTCCCTGGGCCGCAAGGCCCCGACCGGTTCGCCTCCGGGGACCGGCCCGCCCCGCACAGCCTGGCGTTCGACCTGGCGCCCACGCCCCGCGCGGTGGGCAACGCCCGCCGCAGCGTGGGCGAGCTGCTGACCTCGTGGGGCGTGTGCGAGGAGGCCCGCGACAACGCGGTCCTGGTCACCTCCGAACTGGTCACCAACTCCATCGTCCACTCGGCCGGCCGGCGGATCATCTGCCGGGTGCACGCCGCCGTCGACCGGATCCGTGTCGAGGTCGAGGACCAGAGCGGGAGCTTCACGCTCCCGGCGCCGCGGCAGGCCAGACCGGACGAGCAGAACGGGCGCGGGCTCTTCCTGGTCGACGCGCTCAGCCTCGACTGGGGCGTCACGGTCGCACCGGAGGGATCCTCCGCACGGGTCGTCTGGGCCGAGCTGTCCACGGCACCGGGCTGACCGCCCATCCCCCACATCCCAGGAAGCACGTCGTCCCATGAACCATCCCCCCGCACCCGTCCTCGCCGCCGACCCGTCCTGGACCCGCACCCGTCCGAAGCCCGGCCCCGACCAACCCCACACCACCCGGGCGGACTGACCCGCTCCCCGTCCCGCCCCGCGGCCCGGGCCTCCCGCGAGGCCTGGGCCCGCGTGCGTCCGCAGCCGGCGCCCGGCACGGGATGCGGCCTCCGTGGTCGCGCCGCATGATCGGGGGAAGGGGCCCCGGCGGAAGGCGGCACCTCGATGAAACCCACGGTCGACGAGGCCATCGCCCGCGTGACCAGGGCCGCCGAGTGGGCCCTCGTGGACACCGTCCCGCTGGACTTCGTCTGCCACCGCCCGCAGGGCATGGACCGGGCCGACGGCAGCTTCTTCGTGAGCAGCTCGGAGGTCCTGCGGCCGGCCGGGGCCGCCGCGGGCCCGGACGGGCCGTCGTACACCCCGGGCACCGGCCGTGGGCACCTCTTCGAGATGAGCGGGCGCGGACGGCTGCTGCGGCACTGGGAGCTCGGCGAGGAGACCGTCTACCACGCCGGCGGCCTCACCCACGACGGGCAGTTCGTGTGGGTCTCGGTGGCCGAGGACCGGCCCGACTCGCGGTCCATCGTGTACCGCCTGGACCCGGCGACCGGCGAGGTGGAGGAGATGTTCCGCTACCCCGACCACCTCCGAGGCATCGCCCGTGATCCCGAGACCGGTCTGCTGCACGCGGCGACCTGGGGCGGCCGGCGGATCCTGGTGCTGTCCACGGACGGCGAGGCCGTCGACGGGGCCCCCGTGCCGGGCCGCCGCGTCGACGTCCACGACTGCGCGGCGGTCACCGCCCTCTCCCCCGCCGGGCGGGCGGTCACCGTGCGAGCCGTGGACTTCGAGACCGCCGGCACCGATCTGCTCCGGATGTACGCGCTGCCCGACGACTCCTCGGCACCGGGGCAGGCGTGCCTGCTGGTCCTGGAGGCGGCGCTGCGCGGCTGACATCCGGGAGACGGCCGCCGGTCAGTGCGTCGCGTGCGCCAGCAACGCCGTCGCCGCGGAGCGCAGTTGTGCCGCCGCGGCCGCGCAGGCCGTCGCCTGCCGCTCCAGGGCGGTCCCGCTCCACTCGGGAGCCCCGGTGCGCCCGGCCAGGGTGTCCGCGGCGCCGCGCAGCCGCCGCGCGTAGTCGTCCATCCGGTCCGCGTCGACTCTCAGATCGTCGACGTAGGCGAGGAGTTCGGGGGCGGCGGTGGCGGAACGGGGTTCGGTCGTCATGGCGGGTGCACCTGTTCTCGGGCTCAGCGCGGCAGCGGCGCGCCGGCGCTTCTGTGGGCCATGAACCGTGGGCTGGTCAGGACGAACCCGGGCCGGAGGGTGTCCAGTTCGAGGATCTGGAGGTGGCGGGCCAGCGGTCCGTGCCCGCCGTCGAGCCGCAGCCGTACCCGGGGACGGGTGTGGACGCGCGGTCGGCCGTCGGCACGGACCAGGGTGCGTACGGTGCAGTCGCCCCGGCGGCCGTAGAGCACCCAGTCCGCCTCCGGGCAGCGCACTCCGGGGCCGGGGCCGCCCTCGACGCCCAGGCCCAGTTCCGGTGCCTCGACCCGCAGTTCACCACCCTGCAGGAGGACCTCGGCGGAACCGTGCACGGCCGGCTGGGCCCAGAGCTCCTCGGCCACCGCCCGCGCCTCCTCGGTGCCGACGGCGAGCGCGACGACGTACCGCCCGGTGCGCCGCAGGTCGACGCGGCGCAGCAGGTCCCTGGCCAGGTCGTACGGGCGCGGCCGCCACAGGTCGTCGACCAGGACGGACAGGCCGAGTTCGGTGTAGGGGCCGATGGTGGTGCAGCGGTGCTCGTAGAGGGAGAGCACGGCCAGGGCCCGGCGCCCGAAGCGGGCGGGGACCAGCCAGGTGACGTCCGGCAGCAGGCTGCGGGCGACGTCGGCGTCGACCGGGTAGCACAGGTGCGCGGCGGACGAGTCGTAGTAGCGGACCGGCACGTCGACCGGGCCCGCCGAGGTGGGGACGCTGGTGGTGGGGACGGTCAGCAGGGGGTGGCCCTCGGGCGGGTGGGCGCGGTTTTCGAGCCGGTAGACACGGGTGCGTTCCACCGGGCCCCGGTAGGACGTGAGGGCCTCGTCGACGTCCCGGGTGACCTGCGGGATCACGGTCTCCAGATGGTCGATGTAGAAGCGGAGCAGGTGGCAGCGCGGGAACTCGGGGTCCGGACCGGTGTAGACGGCCCGGTAGCGGTTGGGGTGCGGGCCGGGGGCGGCGCCCCTGCCGCCGTCGTCGAGCGCCGGGACGATGTCGTGCCGGTTGGTGATGCAGGCGAGCCAGGTGCGGGGGTCGGCGGGTTCCCGGCGGCCGACCGGCGCGCCGACGGCCACCACGTGCGTGACCCGGTAGGCGCGGCAGAACTCCTCGTCCCGGGCGAGGTTCAGCAGTGCGATGGCGCCCTCGCCGTGTCCGACGAGCGCGAGGTCGGCGCCGCGCGGGACGCCGTGGTCCCGGATCGCCAGCAGGACCGAGCGGGTGTAGGGCGAGTCGGCCGCGAACAGGTTGCGCCAGGCGTCGGCGAAGTCCTGCGGGGAGTCGTCGCGGGGACGGCCGGGGGTCGTGCCGGGTGCCTGGACCACGTACCGGAGCACGGCGTCGGGGCCGCGCACCTCCTGGACCAGCACCCGGCTCTCGGCGTCGAGGACGTCCAGGTTGCGCAGGAAGGCGAGCAGGGAGCCCCTGGTGGCGAGGGACCGCGCCTCCCGGGCGGACGGTTCGACGGCCTGCACGGCGCCCTCGCCGCGGTCCGGGGCGGCCGGGTGGGCGGCGCTGATGCCCCGCACCGGGTCGGCGGCCAGCTCACGGCCGGCGGTGAGTGCCCAGGCAGTCTCGTCACTGACCGGATCCTCGCCCAGCAGCCCGCGGACGGCGAGGAGTTCGGCGAGGATCGGGGCCAGTGCGGACAGCGCCCGCCGGGCCTGTCGGTCCTTGAAGAGGGCCCGCAGCGCGTGGACGGCCTCCAGGTCCCGGCCGGCGCCGAGCACGGCGGTCAGCCGGCGCATGCCCGGGTCCCGCCCGAACTCGGGATGGTCGAGCAGGACGGCGGCGATCCTCAGCCGCAGCGAGGTGACCGCCACCAGCGCGGCCAGGCTCTCCCGGCCCAGCGCCTCCCCCGCCGCGCCGAGGAGACGGCCCACGCCGTCCGGGGCCACGATCGCCGCTCCGCCGAGCCCCCGCCGGTCGGTGAGCGCCCGCAGCAGCGCCCAGCGGGCGGCGTATCCGGTGCGCGGGCGGCGCCGCGCGGAACCCGTCAGCGCCGGGGCGAACAGGACCGAGCTGGTCCGTGCGCAGACCTCGCGGATGCCTTCGGCGACGTCCACGACGTCCCGGGCGCACTCCCGCAGCAGTTCCTCCGTGGGCGGCCCGGCGGCATGCCGGTGCGCTGCCATCCGGCGCTCCCTCGGATCGACGACATGGCCTGGTCCCATCGTGTGCCCTGGGCCCGGTGCGCGCACCTTCGTCCGTGCGGGTGACGGAGCGCGTCGCGCGGGGCGGGTCAGGCGTCGTCGGCGAGGCCGGCGGCGACGGTCGCGCCGAGCTCCCAGCACGCCTCGATGTCCGCCGTGCCGGGCTCGCCCGTCACCGTGACCGGCTGAGCCGCCCGGCGCCAGCCGAGGCCGGTGGTGAGGGCGTCGAGGGCGCGCAGGGCGCCGGTGACGTCGTTGCCGCCGTGCACGTAGGCGCCGAAGGGACGGCCCCGCGTCTCGTCCAGGCAGGGGTAGTAGATCTGGTCGAAGAAGTGCTTGAGGGCGCCGGAGACGTAGCCGAGGTTGGCCGGGGTGCCGAGGAGGTAGCCGTCGGCCGTGAGGACGTCGGAGACCGTGGCGGACAGCGCCGCCCGCCGCACGACCCGGACGCCCTCGATCTCCGGGGCCGTCGCCCCGGAGACCACGGCCTCGAACATGGCCTGGCAGTGCGGTGAGGGGGTGTGATGGACGATCAGCAAGGTAGCCACACCGGCACCCTGCCGTGCGCGGCCCGCCGGCGGCAAACGGCGGGCCGCCGGTCAAGGCTGTGCGGCTGGTCGGCCGTGTCGGAGCCCTCCGTTACAGTGACGCGCCGGGACGCCGAAGGGGAGGCAACGGGTGGGGAGCCTGGGGAGGCGAGCCGTACCGCTCGCACTGCTGGCCGGGATGCTGACGGGTTGCGGGGTGTCGGCGCGCGCGACCGGCGTCACGGAGTCGGGACACGCGTCCGGTGCGGCGGCTCGGCGCGGGGGCACGGTCGGCGCCGCCGGTTCGGCCTGTGCGCTGCCGGTCACGTTCGACATCGCCCGCGGCTGGCGGGCGGCGGCCGTGGAAGGCCCGGCCGCGGGTGTCTCGGACGGCACGGACGCCGATCTGGCGGAGAGCCTGCTGCGTCAGGGTCCGGTGACCCTGGTCTGCGAGATCGACGCCAAGCCCGCCGGGTCCATCGGCTTTCTTCGGGTGTCGACGGGGAAGCCGGGCAGCGGTGACGCCGGCGCGGTGCTCCGGGCCTTCGTGGCCGCCGAGGACGGCACCAGCGGAGCGAGGTACCGGCCCTTCACGTTCACGTCCGGCGGGCCGGCCGGGGTACGGGTCGACTACGTCCACACCAGCGAGCTGCTGGGCGAGAGCAAGCGGGAGTCCGCGCTGGCCGTGGTCACGCCCCGCGGGCCCGTCGTCCTGCACCTGGGCGGGCTCGACAGCGCGGAGCACGACGCGATGCTCCCCGCGTTCGAGCTCGCCCGGCAGACACTGCGCACCGCCTGACCCCGGCACGGGGGCCGGGGCCGGACGCGCCGTCTCCGCCGGGCCGGGGCCCGGCGGAGACGCGTCGCCTGGGTCAGGACGACCTCCACCGGGTGCGCCACAGCAGCACGAACCCGGCGGCCAGCAGCAGTCCGCCGAAGGCGGCCGGCCAGAGGCTGGTTCCGGTCTCGGCGAGATCACCCTGGACGGCCTGCGGCTCGGTCTGGGGCGCGGTGGACGGGTTCTGCCGGCCGGCCGGAGCGGCACCGGCGGTGCTCGCCGCGTCGGCCGGGGCCTGGGTCTCGGGCCGCTCGGTCGGCTTGCTGATGACTCCGCCTCCCGTGCCCGAGGACTTCTTCGGCGAAGCGCTCGTGTAGACGTGCGGCAGACCGGAGTCGCCGGAGCCGGACCTCGTGGCCGACGGCTCGGCCGCGGGCTCGGAGGGCTCGGCGCTCTGCGTCTGGGCCGGCGGGTCGGCCGGGGCCGCCGTGTCGCTCGGCTCGGTGACCGGGCTCGCGGTGTCCGACGGCGGGTTCTCCGGGGTCGCCGACTCGGACGGGTCGGGTTCGGCGCTCTGCGACGGCGGCTCCTCGTCGGCCCCCGCGCCGCAGGTACGGCCGGAGTTGATGCAGCCGACCATCTTCCGCATCAGGTCCTCGTCGAAGACGTTGATGAAGTCGCCGTGGTCGGTGACCGGCTTGTGCAGCTGCTCGGGGAACGAGTCCACCGCGAACAGCGGGACCGTCCGGCCGCCGTCCTGAAGGCTCGGCGCGTCCACGTCGTAGACGATGCGCTGCACCAGCTGCGGGATGGCCTCGAAGCCGGCTGGGCAGCTGCCGTCGGCGGCCTCGAACGCCACATGGGTGCGGTGGTTGGCGCTGTCGATGTTCCGGCCGTCCCAGCAGCTCTGGAACCGGAACGTACGCACCACGTCACTGCCGGAGGGACAGAGCGGGTACTTGTCCTTGAGCTGCCGGTCCTCGAAACCGGTGCAGCTCCAGGAGGCGTTCGCGTTGGCCGGGCCGTTGACGAAGGACTTGGCGTCACCGGTGATGATGCGCAGCAGCCGCGGCATCTCGGTGACCTTGGAGGTCGGGTTGCCCTCGAAGGTGAGCGTGACCTCCTTCGCCGTCACGATCTGCCCGGCGTTGCCCTCGGTGCCGCCGCCCGGCTTGTCGGCGTCCCGCTCCTGCGTGCCGTTCTGCAGGCGCAGCACGGGCCAGTAGTACGTGGACTTGTCGCCCTGGTCCGCACAGCTCGTGTCGGCCTTCGCGAGGTCGTCGTCGCTGGCGAAGGCGTTGTTGGACTGGTTGCCGATGTAGTCGTGGAAGTGGTGCGCGCCGTTGGAGACACCCGGCGCCACGATCACGTTGTCCGAGTTGAACAGCCCGTTGGCGTTGACACCGCAGCTGGAGGAGAAGGTGCCGGTGGAACCGCCGGACTGCTCGGCCGGGGTCGTGACATTGGGCTGGACGGCAGTGATGTCGGCGTAGTCGGCGGCGACGGGGCCGTTGCCGCCCTGGCCGCCGATGCCGGTCCCGGCGCCGGCACCGGCGCTCGCGCTCTGACCCGGTGTGGCGCCGTCCTGCGGCGACGCCGACTGGCCGCCGCCCTGGTCCGAGGAGCGCAGGGTGCAGGGGGCGAGGTCGTCGAGGCCCTCGGGGCGGTCGCCCTCCCGGCCGATGGCGTCGGCGATGCGCTGGAGGGATTCGGACCGCTTCTCCTTCAGCGGACCCAGAATCGTCTGGTCGGCGAGAGAGGGGTTCTGCCGGATCGCCGCCGCCGACTCCTTGAGCTGCTGGTAGGCGGCCGCGATCTGCTGGTCCAGCTGCGCGAGTTCACCGTCGACGTCGGCCCGGGCCGCGTCGGGCACGTCCGTCAGACGGCTGCCGGCGTCGGGGCAGTAGACGGTCGGCGCGGACAGCACCTGGGCGGTCTGCCCGGCCTGCTGGTCCGAACCGCCTTCGGTGGCCGAGGCGTAGACGTTCACCGCGACCAGTGTTGCGCCGCCGAGCATGAGGGCGACCGCTGCGAAGGTCGCTCGTTGTGCGCCGGTCGGGCGTCTGCGCCTGTTGGGTCTCAAGGTCGTTCCCCTGCGTGTCGTGGTCGGGCCGGACATGGAAATCCCCCGCCCTGTACGCGGCCCGGCGCCGCCGTGTTCAACGGCCCCACGAATTCACGGCGATCTCATAGGAAGCAGCCGTCCGGTCGCCCACGACACCGCTCCGGCACCTCGAACGCTACGACGAACATCACAATTACGTATCGGACATTAGCCACTTCAACCTTCACACGAGTGACACAAGTTGGCTAAGTTGACGGGCAAGCCGCTCGGCTCCCCCCGGCGAATCCCGTCGGGCCGCGCGGCCTCCGCCCAATCCGGTGCCCAACGGGGCCTCCCGGAGCCGGGGACCCAACCGAACCACTGGGGTGAATCGGCCAACTGCCCTGAGGGGCGACGGCCGTAGGGCATGCCTTCCGGATCGACCCGCCCGAACCCGACAGCTAACCCGGTCGGCGGAGTACGGAAGGAGCACGACCCCCATGGCGCCCGAGAGCCGTGACGAGGTTCGACAGCGGATCGACAGCCTCTACGACCAGGCCGAGAACGCCACCGGGAACTACAACGCCACACGCGCGATGAACGGGGGCTCGCGGTCCCGCGGTGTCCCGCTGTTCAAGCGGCCCCGGCGTGACGACCCGGGCCTCGACAGCATCGCCCGCGAGTGGTTCGACGGAGCGCGCTCGCGGCTGGGGCCGAGTGTCCCGGCGGCGCTGCCCTCCGACCGGCAGCCCGCCCGTCCCGGCCCGCGACGCCCCGTCAGCGCCATGGCGGCCGACCTGCTCGGCCAGCTGGAGGGCACCGGCGCGGCCCGGCCCGAGCTGACCGCGGGGCCGTCCGCGAACAGCGACATCGAGGTCGTCCGCGAACCGGCGGGGCGCCCGCTGGAACTGACGGCCGGATCCCCCGCGGCACTGCCCCCGGGACCGTCCAGCTCGCCCAAGGCGCTGCCCGCCGCCGCGCCGCAGCGGGCCACGCCGGGCGCGTCCAAGACCAAGTACCAGCTGAAGATCGCCAAGGCGCGCGAGCTGCTGTCCCAGCGCACCGGACAGCGCGCGATCGCGGCGCCCGAACCGGCCGCTCCCGTCCCGGCACCGGCACCGGCACCGCAGGCGGCTCAGGCCCCCTGGCCGGCGCCCGAGGCCCAGGCCCCCGCGCAGCAGTGGTCGGCCCCCGCCGGCATGCCGGAGCGGTACGGCGACACCGGCTCCTCGCGGGCCCCGACCGTGACGGAGACGACGGGTGGCATCCCGGTGGTGTCCGCGACGGACACAGGCACCTTCCGGATCATGACCCCGGGCGCCGTCCAGTCCCGGTTCCCGGCGAACACGGACGGCTCCCGCGTGATGACCCCGGGCGCCACCGACGGCTTCCCGCCCGTGACGGGCGGGGAGACGGGTGCGATGCCGGCCGCGGGCGCGGGCGACACCGGCTCCTTCCGGGTCATGACGCCGGGCGCCACGGGCACGTTCCGGATGCCGGACGACACCGGCGGGTTTCCCTCCGTGCCCCCCGCGCACACGGACGCCTTCCAGGCCGCGTACCCCGCCGACACGGGCGCCTTCCAGACGCCTGCGCCCGTCCCGGGCCCGATGGACAACGGTTTCTTCCCGGGCGTCGCGCAGGACGCGGCCGCCGCCTACCTCAGCACGCCGGCGGCCACCGCGGAGGCCGCCTATCCCGCCGCCGCGTACGCCGCGTCGGCCCCGGACGCGGCGGCTCCCGCCATGCCGACGGCCGGCTTTCCGACGGCCGCCGTGCCGACGGCCGGCTTCGGCACCGGCGCCTTCCCCGCGGCGCCCGCCGTGGACCTGGGCGGCTACCCGGCCGGGACGCAGCCGACGGCCGCCGGCTGGGGATCAGCCGCGCCGATGCTCACGCCTCAGGCTCCGCTGCCCGCGCCGGTGATACCCGCGGCCGTGACGGACCCGCCGTGGGCGATGCTGGCGGCTCCCGCCGCGATGGCCGAGCCCCCCTTGGCGATGGCCGCCGCCGCGCAGGTCGCCCAGGCCCCGTTCCCCACCGCGACCGTCCCGGCGGTGCCCCCGGTGGTCACCGCCCCCGTCCCGACCGCGCCCCCCGTGGTCACTGCTCCGCTCCCCACCTCTCCCCCGGCCGCCTTCGCGCCCGCAGCCGTCGCCGACACCGGCTCCTTCCTCGTGCCCGGTGCCGTGGCCGAGCCCGGCAAGGCCATGAGGGCGCTGGCGTTCGCCCGGGCGCAGATCGGACGGCCCTGCGTCTGGGGGGCGACCGGTCCGGACTCGTACGACTGCTCCAGCCTCACCCAGGCCGCCTGGCGTGCCGCCGGGGTGTCGCTGCCGCGCGCCACGGCCGAGCAGGCCTTCGCCGGCACCCCTCTGACCCTGGCCGCGATCGAGCCCGGTGACCTGGTCTTCTTCTTCGACAACGACAGCCACGTCGGGGTCTACACGGGCGACGGCATGATGATCCACGCGCCCAGCCCGGGGGCCTCCATCCGCGAGGAGTCGATCTACAACGCCGGGGAGTCGGCGATCCACCGGGTGGTCCGCCCGGCCTGAGCCCGGCCGTCGGGGTCAGACCCTCCGCCGCCGCGTGCGCCAGCTCGCGTGGTGGTCCAGGAGGGTCTGCTCGACGGGCCGGTAGGTGAGGCCCAGTTCGCGGACGCCCCGGCTGTTGTCGACGCGGAAGCGGATGCCGAGGTGCTTGCGGATGTAGTCCTGGGTGAGCCCGAAGGACGGACCGAGGACCCGTACCGGCCAGTGCGGGAGCGCGGTGCGCGGCAGGCGCGGATCCCAGGGACGCCGGGTGCGGATGATCCTGGACATCTCGTGGAAGGACGTCATCGTCTCGTTGGCCACGATGTAACGGCCGTGCGCCGCCGGGTTCTCCGCCGCCGCGATGTGCGCGTCGGCCACGTCGCGGACGTCCGCGGTGGTGAAGCTGAAGTCCGGGGCGCCGTAGCAGAAGTAGCCCTTGAACAGCTCGTCGAGCAGGAAAAGGCTGCCGGACTCGGAGGCGGGTGTGAGCGAAGGGCCCAGTATCAGGCCGGGGTTGACGCAGACCATGCGCCAGCGGTCCTGAGCGGTCCCGGCGTCCAGGACGGCGCGTTCGGCGACCGTCTTGGCGTAGTGGTAGGGGTTGCCGGCCACCGTGCTGGTGGTGTTGAAGTACTTCTCCGTCAGGATCCCGCCGGCCATCTCGCGGACGTCGCAGTAGTCGCCGAAGACGGCGCCCACGGTGGAGGTGAAGACCAGGGTCGTCACGTCCGGGGTGCGGTCCACGCTCGCCAGCACGTTGCGGGTGCCGAGCAACGCCGGGTCGACCACGTCCCGCCGGCCGTCCCGGATCCGCTCCGGCATCAGGAACGGCGAGGCGACGTGGAAGACCGTGGCACAGCCTCGGAAGGCCTCGTCGAAGGAGCCGTCCCTGATCAGGTCGGCCTCGAACAGGGCCAGTTGGCCGGGGAAGGCCTCCTGGAGCTCCCACAGGGGCCGCACCTTGTCCGCCGCGGAGGCGCTGCGGACGGTCGCGTGGACCCGGTAGCCCCGCTCCAGCAGCCCGCGCACCAGATGACTGCCGACGAATCCGCTGCCGCCGGTCACCGCGACGGTCTTCTCCCCGCGTGCGTCCACGCTCTCACCCCTCGCCCTCGGGACACCGCGCCCCGTGCGGCGCACAGGCCAGGCTGGCGCATGTCCGGGGCGGGCGCCAGGCACCGGGCGGAGAGCGGTACCGTCTCCGGGGCACAAGCGGTGTCCGACACACCTCATAAGGTCGCCTTATGAGGTCATAGAGTGGACCCGTGTACTAACTTAGGACTGCCTTAGCTTAGGCTTCCCGTTCGAGATCGATTGTCTTCACTCGGTCGATTGTCATCACTCGAAGGGAACCTGATCATGCCGCGCCCCCTGCGGGTAGCCATCGTCGGAGCCGGCCCGGCCGGGATCTACGCCGCCGACGCCCTGCTCAAGTCCGAGGTGGCCGCCGAGCCCGGCGTGTCCGTCGACCTCTTCGAGCGGATGCCCGCCCCGTTCGGCCTGATCCGTTACGGCGTCGCCCCCGACCACCCGCGCATCAAGGGCATCATCACGGCCCTGCACCAGGTGCTCGACAAGCCGCAGATCCGGCTCTTCGGCAACGTGGACTACCCCACCGACATAAGCCTCGACGACCTGCGCTCCTTCTACGACGCGGTGATCTTCTCGACGGGCGCGACGGCCGACCGCCAACTGCGCATACCCGGCATCGAGCTGGACGGCTCCTACGGCGCGGCCGACTTCGTCTCCTGGTACGACGGCCACCCGGACGTGCCGCGCACCTGGCCGCTCGACGCGGAGAAGGTGGCCGTCCTCGGGGTCGGCAACGTGGCCCTGGACGTGGCCCGCATCCTCGCCAAGACCGCCGACGAGCTGCTCCCCACCGAGATCCCGCCGAACGTCCACGCGGGACTGAAGGCCAACAAGGCCCTCGAGGTGCACGTCTTCGGCCGCCGTGGCCCGGCGCAGGCGAAGTTCTCGCCGATGGAGCTGCGGGAGCTGGACCACTCCCCCAACATCGAGGTCATCGTCGACCCCGAGGACATCGACTACGACGCGGGCTCGATCGAGACCCGGCGCGGCAACAAGCAGGCCGACATGGTCGCCAAGACCCTGGAGAACTGGGCGATCCGCGATGTCGGTGACCGCCCGCACAAGCTCTACCTGCACTTCTTCGAGTCTCCGACGGAGATCCTCGGCGCCGACGGCAAGGTCACGGGGCTGCGCACCGAGCGCACCGCCCTGGACGGCACCGGCAACGTCAAGGGCACCGGCGAGTTCAAGGACTGGGAGCTCGGCGCGGTCTACCGCGCGGTCGGCTACCTCTCCGACAAGCTGCCCAAGCTGCCCTGGGACATCGACTCGGGGACCGTCCCGGACGAGGGCGGCCGGGTCATCGAGGAGGGCGGCGACCACCTCCGGTCGACGTACGTCACCGGCTGGATCCGCCGCGGCCCGGTCGGTCTGATCGGCCACACCAAGGGCGACGCCAACGAGACCGTCTCCAACCTCCTGGACGACTACGCGAACGACCGGCTGCACACGCCCGAGTCGCCCGCGCCGGAGGCCGTGGACGCCTTCTTCGCCGAGCGGAACGTCCGCTTCACCACCTGGGAGGGCTGGTACAGGCTGGACGCCGCCGAGCGTGCGCTGGGCGAGCCCCAGGGCCGCGAGCGCGTCAAGCTCGTCGAGCGCGAGGACATGCTGCGCGAGAGCGGCGCGTGACACGAGGCTGAGCTGCTCGGACAGCTCGGAGGGGGCCGCCGGATCGCCGTCGGCCCCCTCCCCCGTTCAGCAGGCGAACGGAGCCCGCCCCGGTGCGGATGGACGGGCGGGCCCCGTCCGACACACCATTGTCCGGAATCCACCCGGTCGGGGACACGGGTGAACCGGCGTCGCACGACGCACCGGTCGCACACCCCGGGCGCGGGGCGCGTTCCCCGTGGCAGGGCGCCCCGCCCTGTGGGCCGCCCTGCCGAGCAGTGATACTGGAACGCACATCCCGCCCTCATCCGCAGATTGGCCCATGTCGAACTCCGCCACCGACCGTGCCGTCCTTCCGCCGACCGTCTGGGCCGCCCGCGGCCGCCACTCGGGCCCGGACTCCGAGGAGGTGATCCGCCGGGTCCTGCGCCGCCGCAAGGAGACCGGCGCCCTCGACGACTTCGCCGAACCCGCCGGCCCGACCGAGCCCGCCGAATCCGCCGTGCCGGGGGTACCGGTCCCGCGGGTCTTCGAGGCCCGCTGGCGCGTCGACGGCGGCACGGTGACGGTGCGCGCCCGGCTGACCCTCGTGGCCCAGCAGGCCGGGCGGGAGTGGCAACTGGTCGCCGAGGCCGAGCGGCCCTGGGACGAGACGTGGCCCTCTCCGGCGACGGTGTTCTGGCCCGACGGCGACGAGGCCGGCGACGGCGGCGAGGCCGCCTGGGACTACCACCCGGCCGTAGCGGGCCTCAGGATGCGCACGGTCAATCCGCTGCCCGCCGACGACAAGGACATGCGGCGGGTGCTGCGCGAGGCCGCGAAGGGCGCCTGGTGCGTCAACCTCGTGGTGCACGAGGCGATGACGCCCGACGCGCTCGGCAGTCGTCCGCTGGTCCGGCAGCTGCCGCCCGGCCTCGCCCACCGTGTCGTGGAGCACCGGGCCACGCCCCAGCAGTTCCGTGCCGTCAACTGGGCGGTGCGCGACCTCGGCGTCGAGGTGCCGCGCGGCGGTGCCGTCCTGCTGCCCCCGGACCCGGCACCGGCCGGCTACGACGCGCGGGAGTACGCCGTGCGCAGCGTCTTCCTGGACGGCTCGGAGTCCACCGAACTGATCGCCGTCCTGCGCCGGTTCGCCGCGCTGCCCAAGCCCGCGCCGCCGGGCGCCGAGGAGGCGCTGGCCGATCTGCGCGACAACTGGACCCTGATGACGCTGGAGGAGGAACTCGCCCGCGAACGCCAGCGGGTCGCGCAGTACGCCGAGGCCCTGGAGGCCATGACCAGGTCCCGCGACCTGTACAAGGAGGCCGCGCAGCGGGCCGACGAGGCGCTCGCCGCACTCCGCGACGCCCCGGCCCCCTCCGTACCGGCGTCACAACCCGCCTCCCCCTTCCAGCAGTTGACCCGGGCCTTCAAGGGCCTGCGGCCGCCGAGGGAGAATGCCGGGCCGGCGGCGGTGCCCGGGGAGGAAACCGGGAAGACGGACCAGTGACGGACCCCGGGCCGGACCGGGGCGGGACGACAGGACAGCGATGGACACCACCACGACCGTGTTCGTGATCTGCGCGATCGTCGCGGCGGCCCTGCTCGCCGGGGCGGTCACCGTGCTCGTACGACTGGTCCGCACCCGGCGCACCCTGCACCGGGCCGGTCTGCCCACCGGACCGCGCTGGGTCTTCTGGGGGGCCGTCCTTTACCTGGTGCTCCCGACCGACCTGCTCCCCGACCCGATCTACCTGGACGACATCGGCGTCCTCCTGCTGGCCCTGCGCTCGATGCGCGCGGCCCGGACACTGCCGTCGGAGGACCCCGGACTCTGAGCCGCGCGGGGCCCGGGTGCGGAGCAAACCCCCGTCCGGCGGCCTCCGGACGGGGCCGGGCGGTGCTGCCCGGGTGCGTTCGCCGGGCGTCGTGGCGCATTCTTGCCGTGTCCCCGCCCGGCGGTGCACGCACGAGGCAGGACCGGATGACCGGGAGCGGCGAGCACCTGGGCCGGGCGGGTGAACGGCTGACCGCGCTGCTGGTCGACGCCTCGACCGGCGCCCGGTGCACTTCTGCGCCACGGTGACACCGGCGAGGGCGACCGGCTCGCGCTGTCCCTGCACCCCGGCCCCGGCGTCGTCACCGGCGCGGTCGTCCCCACCAACCGGATCGACCCGGCCGTCCGTCTGCCCAGCCCGCCCGCGGTCCGGGCCTTCGCACTCGGCGACCGGCCGCCGACGAGGGGCTGAGCGGCACCGACCATCTGCTGATCGACCCCGACCCGGGCCAGTTCGCCAGCTGCTGCTACCTGCACCTGGACCCCGCCACCGGACGGGCCCGGGTCGCCCGGGCGGGCCATCCGCAGCCACTCCTGCGGGCCCCGGGCGGCCCCACCCGCGTCCTGGAGAGCGCCGGCGGGGTGGTGCTCGGGGTGGCCCTCCGCGCCCGGTACCCGGTGACCGAGCCGGCCCCGGACGCGATCCTCGCCCTGTCCACGGACGGGCTGGTGGAGCGGCCGGGCGAGGACATCGACGACGGCATCGCGGCGCTGCGGCTGGCGCTGTCCAGGGGCGGTGCCGCCGCCGGCGCGGCGACCGCTCGCCGGCGGGGGTGGCCGACCGGCTCACCGCCACGGCCCGGCACGCGAGCGACCGGCCCGACGACGTGGCGCCGGCCTCGCCACCCGGCGCCGGGTTTCCGGGGACAAGCCATGACAGGGCACAACGGGGCGCCACGCCGCTTGTCCCGGGAGACCCTCTCGCCTCGCCGGGCCGGGCAGTGTAGACATGGGCTCATGGTCCGTCTGCCCGGCCGGTCCGAGACCCGGCCGCCCCCTTCCGAGGCTCCGCGCGCGCCGCTCGCGGAGGGGGAGGGGACGGCGATCCGGCCGGGGCATATGCCTTCCGGGCGATGGCGGTCGGCGCGCAACACACGCAGCGTGGCCGCACAGGTGTTCATGCTGCAGGTGGTGATCGTGCTGCTGCTGGTCGTCACGGCGGTGGTGGAACAGGTCCTCCAGGTGCGGCACGACAGCACCATGGAGGCCCGCAACCGGTCCGTGGCCGTCGCCCAGTCCTTCGCCAACGCGCCCGGCACCGCCGCCGCGCTGCGGCTGCCGGATCCCACCGGCGTGCTCCAGCCGAAGGCCGAGGCGGCCCGCAAGGCGACCGGCGTGGACTTCATCGTCGTCATGAACACGGAGGGGATCCGCTACACGCACCCGAAGCCGGACCGCATCGGGAAGAAGTTCGTCGGGACCATCGGGCCCGCGCTGGCGGGCGGCACCGTCACCGAGGAGGTCGCGGGCACCATCGGGGAGCTGGTGCAGGCGGTGGTCCCGGTCAAGGACGCCGACGGCAAGGTGGTCGGGCTGGTGTCGGCGGGTATCACCACCGCACACGTGGGCGGTACCGCCGACCAGCAGCTGCCGCTGCTGCTGGCCTCGGCCGCCGCCGCGCTGGCCCTGGCGACGGCGGGCACGGCGCTGGTCAGCAGGCGCCTGAGGCGTCAGACGCACGGCCTCGGCCCGCGTGAGATGACCCGCATGTACGAGCACCACGACGCGGTGCTGCACTCCGTGCGGGAGGGGGTGCTGATCGTCGGCGGCGACGGCCGGCTGATGCTCGCCAACGACGAGGCACAGCGACTGCTGGACCTGCCCCCGGACGCCGAGCGCCGCAAGGTCGGGGATCTCGGCCTGGACAGCGACACCGCGGAACTGATCGCCTCGGGGCGGATGGCCACCGACGAGGTGCACCTGGTCAAGGACCGGCTGCTGGCCGTCAACCAGCGCCCGATCGAGGTGCGCGGCGGTCCGCCCGGCAGCGTCATCACCCTGCGCGACTCGACCGAGCTGCGCGCCCTGTCCGGGCGCGCCGAGGTGGCCCGCGAGCGCCTGAACATGCTGTACGACGCCGGGGTGGGCATCGGTACCAGCCTGGACGTCACCCGGACGGCCGAGGAACTGGCGGAGCTGGCCGTGCCCCGGTTCGCGGACTACGCGGCCATCGATCTGTACGACGCGGTCCTCAAGGGCGAGGAACCCAAGCCCGGGGACGCGCTGCGCCGGGTGGCCTTCGCGGGCCTGCGCGAGGACGCCCCGCTGTACCAGACCGGCGAGCGGATCCGGTTCGTGCCGTCCTCGCCGCAGGCTCGCTGTCTGGAGACCGGCGAGGCGGTCGTCGAGCCCCGGCTGCGGGACGCGCCGGGCTGGCGGGCCCAGGACGTGGAGCTCACCGGCCGGATCCTGGAGTTCGGCATCCACTCGCTGATCACGGTGCCGCTGCGGGCCGGGAACCTGGTGCTGGGGGTGGCCAACTTCTGCCGTTCGGAGAAGCTCGCGCCGTTCGACACGGAGGAGCTGGCGCTCGCGGAGGAGCTCGTGGCCCGGGCCGCCGTCTCCATCGACAACGCGCGCCGCTACACGCGCGAGCACGGCATGGCGGTGGCCCTCCAGCGCAGTCTGCTGCCGCGCAGCCTGCCCGAGCAGACCGCCCTGGACATCGCCTACCGGTACCTGCCGGCGCAGGCCGGGGTCGGCGGCGACTGGTTCGACGTGCTGCCGTTGTCCGGGGCCCGGGTGGCTCTGGTGGTCGGGGACGTCGTGGGGCACGGGCTGCACGCGGCTGCGACCATGGGACGGCTGCGTACGGCCGTGCACAACTTCGCCGCGCTGGATCTGACCCCCGACGAACTGCTGAGCCTGCTGGACGAGCTGGTGGGCCGTATCGACCAGGACGAGACCCCCACCGACAGCACGGCCCCGGTCACCGGCGCGACCTGCATCTACGCGATCTACGACCCGGTCACCCGGTGCTGCACGGTGGCCCGGGCCGGTCATCCGCCGCCGGCGCTGGCCGGGCCCGACGGCAGTGTGCGGTTCCCGGACGTGCCGGCCGGTCCGCCGCTCGGGGTGGGCGGACTGCCCTTCGAGACGGCCGAACTGGAGCTGCCCGAGGGCAGCAGCCTGGTCCTGTACACCGACGGGCTGGTCGAGGACCGGCAGCGGGACATCGACGAGGGCCTCGAGCTGCTCGCCGGTGCCCTGGAGTCGGCGGCAGGCGACACCCCTGAGGAGATCTGCGCGGCCGTCCTGGAGCGGTTGGCGGCCCGCCCCAGCGACGACGTGGCGCTGATCGTCGCCCGCACCCGGGCGCTCGGCACGGACCAGGTCGCCGAGTGGCAGGTACCGGCC
Source organism: Streptomyces sp. NPDC059224 (assembly GCF_042754285.1). NCBI lineage: Bacteria > Bacillati > Actinomycetota > Actinomycetes > Kitasatosporales > Streptomycetaceae > Streptomyces > Streptomyces sp. NPDC059224. The sequence continues at coordinate 105,196 of NZ_JBHZAN010000007.1, read as the reverse complement.
GATCCGGCGGCCGTCTCCGAGGTGCGGGCCAAGGTGATCCGCCGGCTCGCGGACTGGGACCTGGACGAGCTGTCCTTCACCACCGAACTGATCCTCAGCGAGCTGGTCACCAACGCCATCCGGCACGGCCGGGCGCCCATCGGGGTACGGCTGCTCCGCGACCGGACGCTGATCTGCGAGGTGTCCGACGCCAGCACCACCTCGCCGCACCTGCGGTATGCGGCGAGCACCGACGAGGGCGGCCGGGGCCTGTTCCTGGTCGCACAGATGTCCGAACGGTGGGGCACCCGGTACACACCCGCCGGAAAGGTCATCTGGTCGGAACAGCCGCTGCCCTGACTCCTCCCCCACGGTGTTGAGAACACGTCACCGCGTGGGTGATGATCTCCGGTATGTTCTCGCGCCGCAGCCGTCGCCCCAGGTCCACCGAACTCGTCAAGGCCTGGGAGTGCCTGGACTCCGGGGATCTGCCCGGAGCGGTACGGCAGTTGCGGACCGCCGGGGAGGAGGCGCCGGCCGCCGAGGTGGCCCTCGTGGTCGAGCGGGCCGCCCAAGCGGCGGGTTTCGAGGACCTCGAACAGGCCGCCGCCGCGCTCGCCGCCCGACCCGATCACGCCCAGCACCTGTTCGACTTCGGGTACGCGTGCGTCGAACGCGGCCTGTCCTTCCTGGCGATCCCGCCGCTGCGCACGGTACTGACGCACAACCCGGGTGCGCTGATGGTGGTGCGGGAGCTGGTGTCGGCGTACGAGCGGGAGGAGCGCCACGGCGAGGCGATGGACGAACTGGCCCGGCACGAAGGCGACTTCGCCGACTGGCCGGACCGGTATCTGCTGGTGTACAACGCGCTCATGGCGGGCGACCTGGCCACGGCCCGCCGTCAGCACGCACTGCTGTCCGAGCCGCAGGACGCACAGTGGCGGCCCACGTGGGCCCGCCAGACCCGGATGCTGGAGCGGGCCGCTGCCCTCGGCGAGCCGGCGGGGCTGCGTGACTGGCAGTACGTGATCGGGGGCCAGGTGCTGGGCACCCTCTCCCCGTTCGGCTTCGCAGCGGGCATGGCGGGCCGCTACGCGTATCTCCAGGACACCCCCGGGCAGTGCCTGGGCGCCCTGCGGCGGCTGGCGCTCCTGCTGTCCGCCACGCGGACGAGCCCGCGCACGGTGTCACTGCTGCCCGACCGCGGCTCGCGGATCCTCGGCCTGGCCGCCGCCGAGGTGCTGGACCTGCCGGCCGTGCCGTTCGAGTCGGACCGCGCGGACACCGTCGTCGTGGCGTACGACCTCAACGAACTGGCCGGGCACCCGTCGGGGCCGGAGATCATCGGCGCGCTCTTCGAGCGGGCCCCGGGACAGGTCCTGCACGAGCATGCCGGCTGCTGGACCGACACGCCGGCCGTCACCGCCGACAGCGTCGGCCTGCTGCACCAGTCGGTGGTGGCGCCGTGGGGCGAGCGGCTGCGGGTCGACGAGGACGGCAGGACGGGACGGGAGGCGGCCGACGAGCGGCCCGCGGAGGAACTGGCCGCCGAGATCGTGCGGGCCGACGCCACGTTCGACGAGGGCGACGGCGAAGGACCGGCCGACCCGGACGAGGCGTTCACCGCGTTCGCGGAGTCGGTCCGGGAGGGCTGGCTCACCGGCGACCGGGCCCGCGTCAACTCGTCCGGACCGGTGCGCAGTTCGCGCTTCACGTGATCCTCAGCCGAGCGCCCGGTCCAGGTTGAAGGCCGCGCTGATCAGCGAGAGATGCGTGAACGCCTGCGGAAAGTTGCCCTGTTGCTCGCCGGTGCGGCCGATCTCCTCAGCGTACAGGCCCAGATGGTTGGCGTAGGTGAGCATCTTCTCGAAGGCGAGCCGGGCCTCGTCCACGCGTCCGGCGTGCACCAGGGCCTCGACGTACCAGAACGAGCAGATGGAGAAGGTGCCCTCGTCGCCGCGCAGACCGTCGGGGCTGGCCTGCGGGTCGTAGCGGTAGACCAGCGAGTCGGAGACCAGGTCCTCGCCGAGGGCGTCCAGGGTGGAGAGCCATTTGGGGTCGGTCGGGGCGATGAACTTGGCCAGGGGCATCATCAGGAGTGAGGCGTCCAGCACGTCCCCGCCCTCGTACTGGACGAAGGCACGGCGCCGCTCGGACCAGCCGCGGTCCATGATCCGCCGGTAGATGGCGTCCCTGGCGCCCAGCCAGTGGGTCAGGTCGGCGGGCAGGCCGCGCCGGCGGGCCAGCCGGATCGCCCGCTCGATGGCGACCCAGCACATCAGACGTGAGTAGAGGAAGTTCTTGCGGCCGCCCCGGGTCTCCCAGACGCCCTCGTCGGGCTGGTCCCAGTGGTCGCAGACCCAGGCGACGAGCCGGGTGACGTCGTCCCACTGGGCGCTGGAGATGGGCTGGGCCCACTTGTCGTAGAGGTAGATCGAGTCGATGAGCGCGCCGTAGATGTCCAGCTGGAGCTGGCCGGCCGCGGCGTTGCCGACCCGCACCGGTGCGGAGCCGCAGTGGCCCTCCAGATGCGGGAGGACCCGTTCGGGCAGGTCGCTGCGGCCGTCGATGCCGTACATGATCTGCAGCGGTCCCGAGGCGGCGCCGTCACCGGGGCTGACGCAGGTGGTCAGGAACTTCATGAAGGCCTCGGCCTCGCCGGTGAAGCCGAGCCGCAGCAGGGCGTAGACGGCGAAGGCGGCGTCCCGGATCCAGACGTAGCGGTAGTCCCAGTTGCGTTCGCCGCCGAACTGCTCGGGGAGGCTGGTGGTGGGCGCGGCCACGATGGCGCCGGTGGGCGCGTACGTGAGCAGCTTCAGGGTGAGTGCGGAGCGGTGCACCATCTCGCGCCAGCGGCCGCGGTAGCGGGACCGGGACAGCCAGCGCCGCCAGTAGCAGACGGTGGCCTCGAATTGCTGTTCGGCCTCGATATGGGCACAGCCCCGTGGCGCGATGCGCTCACCGGCCTGGTCGAGCGCGAAGACCGCGGACTCGCCCTCGGCGAGTTTGAAGTCGGCGTGGGCGTCCGGGCCGTCGCTCTCCATGGCCACGGTGGAGGTGAGCGCGAGCGACATCACCTCGGACTCGAACAGGGCGGTGCCGTCGAGCATTCGCAGGGTGTGCGGGTCCGCGCCGTAGTTGAAGCGGGGGGCCACCCGGACCCGGAAGGGGACGGTGCCGCGCACACAGATCACCCGGCGGATGAGCCGGTGCCGCTCGCAGTCCCCGGACGTGCCGATGACGGGCATGAAGTCCTGGACCTCGCCGACGCCGTCGTCGGTGAAGAAGCGGGTGATCAGCACGTTGGTGTCGGGGAAGTAGAACTGCTTGGTCCGGGAAGACACGGCCGGGGCCAGCGAGAAGTGGCCGCCGCGCTCGGCGTCCAGCAGGGCCGCGAAGACGCTGGGGGCGTCGAAGGACGGACAGCAGTACCAGTCGATGGTGCCGTCGCTGCCGACCAGGGCCACCGTCCGCAGATCACCGATCAGCCCGTGCTCGGCGATCGGAAGGTAGCGGGGGCTGCCGGGCGCAGTCTCGGAGAACCGCTGTTCGGTCATCGCGTCGGCCTCCCCTGAACGGATGTATGGGCACAATACATCGTAAAAGTGATAATTACCCTCGCGCATCGAGCACCCGGCGCGCGCGGGGCTCCGACCCGCTCCGGATGCGCGGTACGGCCGGGCGGGCAATGGTGAGAGGGTGCACCCGCTCCGCGAAGGAGGCACCATGTCGACCTCAGAACCCGAAGCGTCCCGGTCGCCCGACGACCGCGCCACCCCGGACTCCCTGCTGCACAGCGCCCCCGGCACCGGGGTGGCGCCCGAAGACCTGGTGATGGCGTCGGGCCGGGACGTCACCCCGGCCACGCTCGAATGGGCCAGGAAGAAGATGGAGCGCGAGGGCCCGAACTGCGTCGAGAGGCTGCTGCCCTGACGCTGGACAGGCGCCGCCTCCTCGGACTGCTCTCAGCGGCGGGCGTGGTGCCGTCCGCGCTCGCCGTACACACAGCTCGGCCCGCCTCCGCCGCCGTCGCCGCCTCCACGGACGGCGACCGCCACGGCGGTGCCGAGGATCACGCGTTGTTCATGAGGGCCGCGGTCCGGGAGGCGCGCGGCAACCCGCACTACCCCTTCGGCGCGGTGCTCGTCGGCTCGGGCCGGGTCCTGGGACGCGGGGTGAACACCTCGGCCGAGAACCCGACGTACCACGGGGAGATGGTCGCCATGGCCGACTACGTGCGCCGGGTCGGCAACCACGGCTGGGGCGCGGCCACCCTGTACTCGACCGGCGAACCGTGCGCCATGTGCATGAGCGCCTGCGCCTGGGCGGGTGTGGGCCAGATCGTCTGGGGCACCTCGATCGAAGGGCTCGGCCGCACCGGACTGGACCAGATCACCCTGCCGGCACGGGCGGTGGTCGACGCCGCCGCGTCCTTCTACAGCCCCCGGCTGCTGGGCGGCGTCCTCGCCGCGACGACGGACGCACTGTTCCGGCAGGCCGAGGTCCTGCGTTCAGGCGGGCCGAACGGGGCGCGCCAAGCGCGCCGCGGGGCGGGCAACGGCCCAGGTCCGTAGCGGATTTCACGCGTTGGTCGGCCGTTCTCTCTTTCGAAGCGGGGGTGCCTGCTGACAGACTCCGCCAGGTGCCAGACTTCGACATTCTCGTCATCGGATCCGGACCCGGCGGCCAGAAGGCCGCCATCGCCGCGGCCAAGCTGGGCCGCCGGGTCGCCGTGGTCGACAGCCCCGACATGGTGGGCGGTGTGTCCATCCACACCGGCACCATCCCCTCCAAGACCCTGCGCGAGGCGGTCCTCTATCTGACCGGACTCACCCAGCGCGATCTCTACGGCCAGAGCTACCGGCTCAAGGAGGACATCACCGTCACCGACCTGACCGCGCGCACCCAGCACGTGGTCGGCCGCGAGGTGGACGTCATCCGCAACCAGCTCTCCCGCAACCACGTCACCCTCTGCTCGGGCACCGGCCGCTTCGTCGACCCGCACACCGTCGCCCTGCGCGAACCGAACGGCGACGAACGGCTGTTGACCGCCGGGCACATCGTCATCGCCACCGGAACCCGGCCGGCCCGCCCGGACAGCGTCGAGTTCGATGGCCGCACCATCATGGACTCGGACAACGTGCTGTCGCTGGAGCGGGTGCCGCGCTCCATGGTCATCGTGGGCGCCGGCGTGATCGGCATGGAGTACGCCTCGATGTTCGCCGCGCTCGGCAGCAAGGTCACCGTGGTCGAGAAGCGCGCGGCCATGCTCGACATGTGCGACGTCGAGGTCGTCGAGTCGCTCAAGTACCACCTCAGGGACCTGGCCGTCACCTTCCGGTTCGGCGAGACCGTCGCCGCCGTCGAGCACCACTCCCGGGGCACTCTGACCGTGCTGGAGAGCGGCAAGAAGATACCGGCGGACACGGTGATGTACTCGGCGGGCCGGCAGGGCCTGACCGACGGGCTCGACCTGGACAGGGCGGGCCTGTCCGCGGACCGGCGTGGCCGCATCACGGTGGACGAGCACTTCCGCACCGAGGTGCCGCACATCTACGCCGTGGGCGACGTCATCGGCTTCCCGGCGCTCGCCGCCACCTCGATGGAACAGGGCCGGGTCGCCGCCTACCACGCCTGCGGGGAACCGGTCGGGCAGATGGACAACCTCCAGCCCATCGGGATCTACACCATCCCGGAGATCAGTTTCGTCGGCCGTACCGAGGACCAGCTCACCGAGGAGTGCGTGCCGTTCGAGGTCGGGGTGGCCCGCTACCGGGAGCTGGCCCGGGGGCAGATCATCGGCGACTCGCACGGAATGCTCAAGCTCCTGGTCTCCCCCGACGACCGGCGGCTGCTCGGTGTGCACTGCTTCGGTACCGGAGCGACGGAACTGATCCATATCGGTCAGGCGGTGATGGGCTGCGGCGGCACGGTCGACTACCTGGTGGACGCCGTCTTCAACTACCCGACGCTCGCCGAGTCGTACAAGGTGGCGGCCCTGGACGCCACCAACAAGCTGCGGCAGCTCGACCGGCTGGAGGACTGAGCGGTTCCAGGAACGGCTGCCTCCGGTGTGCGAGTTGGCCTCTTCGAGTGGCATATGTGATTACCGGTCGGTCAGCTTGAAAGGTCAAAGGGGGCCGCTATCATCACACCCACACACGCGGTGTGACCGTATACGGACTCTCGGCATGCGGCCCTCACCACACCTTTCTCCTTTCTGACCGTCCCCTGCCCGAGGCGATCCCTCTGTGGGTGCGAGGCGGGAGGCACACCCCCACCCGTACCACCGCGGGCCTGCACTCCCGTGCGCCCTGCACGACCGGAAAGCAGCACAACCATGAGCAACAGCAGGGGCAGAGGGCTGCAGGCGAATGCCCTCGGCACGTTCGACACGGTGGTGATGGCCGTGGCGGGCAGCGCACCGGCGTACTCGCTGGCCGCCACCACCGCCGTCCTGGTGGGGGCGGTGGGCCTGGCCAGTCCGGCCGCGCTGCTGTGGTGCGCGATACCGATGCTGGGGATCGCGCTGGCCTTCAGCTACCTGGGCCGGATCGACGTGAACGCGGGCGCGAGTTACTCCTGGGTGGGCCGCACCCTGCACCCCTTCCTCGGCTTCGTCAGCGGCTGGGCGCTGGTGGTGTCGGCGACCATCTTCATGGTGGCCGGCTCACTGCCCGCCGGCTCGATGACGCTGTCCCTGTTCGACGCGGACCTCGGCGACGACGTGGCGCTGTCCACAGTGGTCGGCGCCGCATGGTTCCTGGTCATGCTGGCGGTGGTGCTCGGCGGCGCCCGGCTCACCGTCCGCGCGCAGTTGCTGATGTCCGGCATCGAGCTGGCCATCCTGCTGCTGTTCGCGGTGCTCGCCCTCTTCCACACCGGCAACGCCCGCGCCTTCGACTGGTCGTGGCTCGGTTTCAGCCACTTCGACGGCGTCTCCGGCTTCGCCTCGGGCGCGCTGATCGCGGCGTTCTACTACTGGGGCTGGGACGTCACCAGCAACCTCAGCGAGGAGACCCGCAACTCGCGCCGGACCACCGGCCTCGCGGGCCTCATCGGGGTGGGCATCGTCTTCGCCCTCTTCGAGGTGTTCACGATCGCCGTGAACGTCATCCTGTCCTCGGACCAGATCGCCGCGAACGACGCCAACGTCCTGGCCGTGCTGGGCGCCGAGATCGCGCCGGGCTGGGGCGGCAGACTGCTGATCGTCGCCGTGATGCTCTCCACCATCGCCACCCTGGAGACGACCCTCATCCAGGTCACCCGCTCGCTGTTCGCGATGGGCCGCGACCGCACGATGCCGGCCGCGCTCGGCAAGGTGCACCGCACCTGGAACACCCCGTACGTGGCGATCACCGTGGTCGGCGCGGTGGCGCTGGTGATGTTCGTCGCCTCCAACGCGCTGGGCTCGGTGGGCGAGATCCTCTCCGACGCGATCGCGGCGATCGGCCTCCAGATCGCCGTCTACTACGGCCTCGCGGGCCTCGCGGTGGTCGTCGCCTACCGCAGGATGCTCTTCAGATCCGCGGGCAACTTCCTGCTCGGCGGGGTGTGGCCGCTGCTCGGCGCGGTGTTCATGTTCTGGATCTTCGTCGAGTCGCTGAGCGAGCTGAGCGGCGCGGCGATCGCGATCGGCGTCGGCGGTCTGGCGATCGGCCTGATCCCGATGCTCTGGTACTGGAAACAGGGCAGCGACTACTACCGGCCTGCCAAGCTGGACGCCGCCCACACCGTCGAGGCCGACTTCGTACCCGACGACCACGTCACCGCACAGGCCCAGGCTTACGAAGGCCTCCCCACGGATTTCTGAGGTACGAGCCCGATGGCGAGAGACCGTTTCGTCCCCGACTTCGATCCGGACTGCGGGGACACCGCCCTCACCTCGGCCCGTCAGGACATCGTCATCGGCCGCTGGCAGGGCCTGCGGGACCTGCTGCGGGCCACCGGTGCGGACTGGCTGGTCCGGGGACACCGGGTGCGTCTGCTCGCGCAGGCCTGCGCGGGCAGTTCGACGGCGGAGTCCTGGCTGGCCGCGGAACCGCACGGTGCCGACGCGCTGGCGCTGCGGGCGGCGACCGAGACCGCCCGGGCGTTCACCCTGGCCATCTCGGCCGGCCGGGGTGCGCCCATCGACCGGTCCAGGATCGACGCCGCCGTGCTGGCCTGCCTGGCCGCCGCGGAGGCGTATCCGCAGGACCCGACCCCCTGGGTCTCCCTGATCTCGGTGGCACGGCTGTATCCGACCGGCGTGCGCCGCCAGGAACTCGCCCGCTGGTGGGACGAGTTGCACCGGCGCGACCCGTACAACGTGGAGGGCCACCTCCAGGTGCTCCACTACTACTCCGCGCGCTGGCACGGCACGCACGGCCTGATGTACGACTTCGCCCGGGACGCGGCCGGGGTCGCGCCGCCCGGCTGCGCACTGCCGGTCCTGGTGCAGTACGCCCGGGTCGAGGAGTTCCGCTTCGCCCTGGACGAGAGCCACGGGCAGCAGGCCTCGGTGGGGCACGGACAGCACTGGAAGCACGACGGCGCGGTCAGTGACGTCCGGCGGACCTGGGAGCGCTGGATCGCCCAGCGCGGCGAGGAGCCCGTCGCCCCCGGCGAACTGCGGGACCTCAACTACCTGACGCACGCCGCCTGCCAGGCCGGGATCACGGACATCGCCGCGGCATTGCTGCGGCTCCAGGGGCAGCGGGTGACCCGCACCCCGTGGTCGTACACCGGCGACGCGGAGAAGCAGATCGTCAAGTGGCGTGCGGACCTGAAGCTGCGCGGCTGACGGGCGGGGCGGGGAGGGTCCTACGACTCGGGCTGCTCGGCGGGGCGGGCGAGGCCCGTCGTCCACTTCTCCTCGATGCGGCAGGCCTTCCAGATCAGCAGGGCGATCACCCAGGTGGCGAAGAACAGGCCGACGATGACGAAGCCGACGGTGTTCAGGTCGAGGCCCGCGACCCAGTCCCAGAAGGCGCCGTGCAGCTCCAGCTTGTCGGCGAGGAGTCCGAGGAGTTCCACCGTGCCGATGACGAGGGCGACGGCCACGGACAGGCCGGTGACGGTGAGGTTGTAGTAGACCTTGCGGACCGGCTTGGAGAACGCCCACTCGTAGGCGAAGTTCATGAACGAGCCGTCGATCGTGTCGAGCAGCGACATCCCGGCCGCGAAGAGCACCGGCAGGGTCAGGATGGCGTACCAGGGCAGACCGGAGGCGGCGCCGGAGCCGGCCAGGACCAGCAGGGCGATCTCCGTGGCGGTGTCGAAGCCGAGGCCGAACAGCAGGCCCAGCGGGTACATCTGCCAGGGCCTGCTGATCGAACCGGTGACCCGGCCGAGGAAGCGGTTCATGAAGCCGCGGTTGTTGAGCTGCGTCTCCAGCGCGGCCTCGTCGTAGGCGCCGGAGCGCATCTGCCGGAAGACCTTCCAGATACCGGCCAGGATGACGAGGTTGATGCCGGCGATGAGGTAGAGGAAGGTCCCGGAGACCGTCGTACCGATGAGGCCGGTGACCTCGTGGAGGTGCGAGCCGTCGTCCTGGACCGGGCCGGCCAGGGTCTTCATGCCGAGCGAGAGCAGCAGGGCGAGGCCGAAGACGATGCTGGAGTGCCCCAGGGAGAACCAGAAGCCGACGGACAGCGGCCGCTGCCCCTCGCCCATGAGCTTCCGGGTGGTGTTGTCGATCGCGGCGATGTGATCGGCGTCGAAGGCGTGCCGCATGCCCAGGGTGTACGCGGTCACGCCGATCCCGATCCCGAAGGCCGCCGGTTCTCCGGCGGATCCGGTGCCGACGCTGAGGTGCTGCGGCGCGATGATCCCGACCAGGGTGCCCCAGCCGACGACGTGCAGTGCGAGCACGAAGGCGGCCATCCCGCCGACCCTGATCCACTCCTGCCGTGTCATGGAGCCCCGGACACGGTGCCAGGCCGAGCGCCTGGTCTCGGCCTGGGCGGGGAGGGACGGAGCGGGACCAGGGGCGGCCGTCATCGGGAGGTGTCATCCTTCGGTCGAGCATGAGCGGCTGCCGTCGGCAGCTGATGCCATCCTCCCGCACCTGCAACTTGTTCGCATTAAAGCCGGTGGCAGACCTTTCCCATGAGAAGGCAAAGAGCCCACGGAGCGCCGATCGTCTACATTTGAGTAGACAGTCATCGCGCAGGAGGGCCGCCACCCCGACCATGAACGGCAGGAGGACCGCGGAGCTCGCGGGAAGTGTGGCCCTCGGGGCCTGGGCGGGGCTGACCGTACTGGCCCTGGTCGTGACCGGCCGGCACGGCGTCCCGCTCGCACCGGACCGCGCCGCGCTGGCCTGGTCCGTCGGCCATCGCCCCGACGTCGCGGTGGCCGTGGCCCGGGGGCTCACCTCGACCGGCACCGGGGCCGTGCCGTACGCCCTGGCCGTGGCGGCCGGGCTGATCGCGGGCCGTACCGCGCGCCGGCGGGCGGCGGCCGCGCTCCTCTGCGTGACCTGCCTGGCCCTGGGCCAGGCGGCCCGCTACGGCCTGCTGGAACTGGTCGCCCGGGCCCGGCCGCCGGAGGCCTGCTGGCTGACCCGGGCCTCCGGCTGGTCCTTCCCCTCCGGCCACACCTCGACGTCGGCACTGGCCGCCGGCCTGGTGGTGGTGGCCCTGCAGATCCGGGCCCCGCGGAGCGGTACGCCGTGGGCGGTGGCCGCCGTCTGCTGGGCACTCGCCGTCGGGGCCACCCGGGTGTTCCTCGGCGTGCACTGGTGCACGGACGTGCTCGGAGGCTGGCTGTTCGCGCTCGGCTGGCTCGGGGTCTGCGGGTGCGCGGCCGCCCTCCGGCTGCCGGATCCGGGGAACCGGGACGACGGGGCGCAGCGCCCGGTGCGGCGGGCCGGCCGGGGGAACAGGAGTTGAGGCCGGCGCCGTCCGGTCACAGCGCTCGGCGCCGGACCAGCACTCCCAGCACCAGCAGGCCCGGCAGCAGCGGCAGCCACACGGTCAGCAGCCGGTAGCCGAGCACGGCCGAGGCTGCCGCGGCGGCCGGGATTCCGGAGGCGGTCAGGGCCAGGGCAAGGGCCGCGTCGAGCGAGCCGAGGCCGCCCGGGGTGGGCAGCAGCGCGGCGGCGCCGCTGGCGGCGAGGTAGAGCAGCGCCACGCGGGCCGGGGACAGCGAGAGTTCGACCGCCCGGGTCACGGCGATCAGGACCAGGGCGTGCAGCCCGGCGAAGGCGAGGGACCCGCCCCACAGCGCGGCCGCGCGAACGGGGCGGGTGTGCAGCACCCGGATGTCGGCGGCCACGGCGGCCACCGCGCCCCGGCAGCGGCCCCAGGCCCGGGCCCGGACCAGGACGGCGAGCAGCACGGCGGAGGCGGCTACGGCGAGGACCGCGGCCGTGGAGACGTGCGGGATCCGCAGCAGTCCCGGGCAGGCGGGGGCCAGGACGGCGATCAGGACCAGACGGACCACGGCACCGGCGGCGCCCTTGACCGCCAGGGCCGACGCACCGCGGCCGGCCGGGAGTCCGCAGCGCATCAGGAAGCGCAGGTTCACCGCGCCCGCGCCGACCCCGGCGGGCAGCAGGTGGTTGGCGGCCGAGGCGGCGAACTGCGCGGCGACCAGCCGCCCGCCGGGCAGCCGGCGGGTGACCGCACCCTGCTGGGCCAGGGCCGAGGAGACCCAGGTCCCGACCGCGGCCAGGGCCGCCACGAGCAGCCAGCCCTGGTCGGCGACGGCCAGCCGGAGCGCCCCGTGCTCCACGGTCGGCCAGTGCCGGCGCAGCAGCCAGCCCGCGCCGGCCAGCAGGGCGACACAGAGGGCTGCCTGCCAGTAGACGCCGCGGCGGCCCGCGACGGGCGTGGCGTTCACGTTCGGGACCATCGAGGCACCCACCCCTGTTCCCCTACAGCTCGCAGGACCGTTCTTGGGCTTCAGGGACAAACACTGACAAACTATCGAGAATTACCGGTGGAGGCAGCGCAGGTACAGCCATCCGAACGTCGGCACTACGCGCTGTAAGGTTGTGCCATGGCTGGCACAGGGTCCCGTGGCAGGACTGAGCGGCGCAGCGCCGGAGAGCTGGAGAGCGAAGTGCTGGCGGCCCTGTGGGCGACCGACCGCCCGTTGACCCCGGCCGAGATCCAGTCCGAGATCGGCGGCGGACTCGCCTACAACACGGTGCACACCATTCTCAAACGGCTGTACGACAAAGGCCTGGTCCTGCGGGACGCGGACGGGCGGCGCGGTGCCTACCGGCCGGCGAAGAACGCGGCCGAACTGACCGCCCAGGCCATGCACGAGGCCCTGGACCGGGGCCCGGACCCGATCGCCGCCCTCCAGCAGTTCGTGTCCGGGCTGAGCGCGGAGGAGGAGCGGGCGCTGCGCAACCTGTTCGCCGGGGGCGGCGCATGAGGTTCGACGTCTACACCCCGCTGCTGGCCGCCCTGCTGCTGCCGTCGGTCAGCGCGGTGATCGGCCGCCGGGTGGCCCCGGCCCTGGCCGCGCGCGTGCTGACCGCCGCCGCGGTGCTGACCGCCGCCGCGACCACCTGGTCCCTGGTGCTGCTGACCGCCACTCTGCTGGGCGACGCCCCGCCGGTGATCCGGGAGGCCCGGCAGGACGGCCATCCGCTGGCCGACCCGGTGCCCGAGGCGATCGGCCTCGCCGCCTGCCTCGCGCTGGCCGTGGTGGTGTGGCGGGTGCAGCGGGCGGTGCGGGCCGAGCGCCGGACCCGGCGGGCGCTGCGCCGGCTGTGCGAGGGCCATCCGGGGGACACCGAACTGGTGGTGGCGGCCTGCGAGGTGCCACAGGCGTTCGCGATCCCGGGCCGGCCGGGCCGGATCCTGGTCACCTCGGCGATGCTGAGCGCGCTGGAACCGGAGGAACGACGGGTGCTGCTGGCCCACGAGCGGGCCCATCTGACGCACCGGCACGGCCGCGTGGTCACCGCGGCGACCCTCGCCGCGGCCGCCAACCCGCTGCTCGGCCCGGTCCGGGCGGCCGTCACCTTCCTGGTGGAGCGGTGGGCGGACGAGCAGGCGGCGACGGAGGTCGGGGACCGGGTGACCACCGCCCGCGCGCTGGCCCGCGCCGCCCTCAGCGCGGGCCGGTCCCGGCGGTCGCACGCCCTCGGCTTCACGGACCGCGCGGTCACCCGACGGATCGCGGCGCTCCAGACCGGCCCGCCGTCTTCGCTGTGGCCGGCGGCGGGCGTGCTCGCGCTGGGCGCGGTGGCGGCACTGTTCGCGGCGGGCGCGACGAGCGACCTGGTCGGGCTCCTTTCCGGCGCGCTCAGCTGAACGCCCCCTTGAGGGCGCTGGGGTACCCCCGGCCGGACGCTGGCGGAGGAACCGCGCGACAGGCCACGACGGTGGCGCGGACGAACGCTGTCGTGAGCCGGCCGGTGGGCCTGTCGCGCAGTTCCCCGCGCCCCTGAGGAAACTCAGGCCGGTCGGGTGGGGGCCCGGTGCGGTGGTTGCTGCGGGGCCGGGCCCGGCCGCACCGGGGGCACCGCCCGCACCGCCGGGCTGTCCGCGCTGACCGTCACCGGCTCCCCGTGGTGGTGGACCGTGAGCGGCGGGCCGTCCAGGAGGGTGTAGGTCGCCTTGTCGGCGCCTATCTCCACGCGCAGTCTGCTGCCCCGCAGTTGCAGGTTGAAGGCGAGCCGGCGCAGCCGCTCCGGCAGCCGGGGCGCGAACCGGGCCCCGTCGTCGTAGTGGCGCATGCCGCCGAAGCCCGCCACCAGCGCCATCCAGGTGCCGGCGAGCGAGGCGATGTGCAGTCCGTCGCGGGTGTTGTGCTCCAGGTCGTCGAGGTCCATCAGCGCGGCCTCGGCGGTGTAGGCGTGGGCCAGCGTCAGATGCCCGGCCTGGGCGGCGACGACGGCCTGGCAGCAGGCGGACAGGGAGGAGTCCCGTACGGTCAGCGGCTCGTAGTAGGCGAAGTTGCGGGCGACGTGCTCCTCGTCGAAGTACGCCCCGCAGGTGTACATCGCCAGCACCAGGTCGGCCTGTTTGACGACCTGTTTGCGGTAGAGGTCGAAGTAGGGGAAGTTCAGCAGCAGCGGGTACTGCTCGGGGCTGGTGTTGGCGAAGTCCCACCGCTGGTAGCGGGTGAACCCGGCGTGCTGCTCGTGGACGCCGAGTTCGTGGTTGTAGGGGACGTGCACGGAGTCGGCGGCGTCCCGCCAGGCGGCGCTCTCCTCCGCGTCCACGCCGAGCCGTGCCGCCTGCCGGGGGTGGCGTTCGACCGCGTCGGCGGCGGCCAGCAGGTTCGCCCGGGCCATCAGGTTGGTGTAGGTGTTGTCGTCGGCCACCGCGCTGTACTCGTCGGGTCCGGTGACGCCGTCGATGTGGAAGGCGCCGCGGCTGTCGTGGTGGCCGAGCGAGCGCCACAGGCGGGCGGTCTCCACGAGGAGTTCGACGCCGGTGTCCCGTTCGAAGTCGGTGTCGCCGGTGGCCGCGACGTAACGGACCACCGCGTCGGCGACGTCGGCGTTGACGTGGAAGGCCGCGGTGCCGGCCGGCCAGTACGCCGAGCCCTCCGACCCGGCGATGGTCCGCCAGGGGAACGCGGCCCCGTCCAGGCCCAGTTGGGTGGCGCGTTCGCGGGCGGCGGGCAGGGTGTTGTGCCGCCAGCGCAGTGCCTCGGCGACGGCGCCGGGGGCGGTGTGGGTAAGGACGGGCAGCACGAACATCTCGGTGTCCCAGAAGGCGTGCCCGTCGTATCCCGAGCCGGTGAGGCCCTTGGCGGGTATCGCGCGCTGTTCGGCGCGGGCCCCCGCCTGCAGTACGTGGAAGAGGGCGAACCGGACGGCCTGCTGGACCTCCTCGTCGCCGTCCACCTCCACGTCGGCGCGGGACCAGTACTCGTCCAGGTAGTCACGCTGTTCGTCGGCGAGCCCCTGCCAGCCCTCGTGGGCGGCGGCGGCCAGCGCGGCGTCGACCTGGTCGGCCATGGCGGGCAGCGAACGCACCCCGGACCAGCCGTGGGCGACGAACTTCTCCACCCGCAGCCGCTCCCCCGGCTCCAGCACGGAGGTGACGGTGAGCCGGGCCACGTCGATGTCGCTCTCGGCGTCCGTGGTGGTCCGTCCGGGACCGGCGACCGTGTGGTCGGCGGCGACCGCGACCCGCAGGCCGCTGCGCCGGGTGCGGTGCACCAGGCGCAGCCGGCGGCCGGAGGCGAAGTCGTCCTCCTGCTCCAGCGGCGACTGGAGCGCCACCGCGGCGCGCGGGTCGCCGTTCGCGCCGGGCAGCTGCTCGTTGGCGACCAGCTCGGACTGGATCACGATCCGGCAGCGCCGGTCGACGGCCTCGACCTCATAGGCGACGGCGGCCACCGCCCGCTGGGACAGCGACACCAGCCGGGTCGAGCGCACCCGCACGGTGGAACCGGCCGGGGAGGTCCACTCGCAGGTCCGTTCCAGGACGCCGCGGCGCAGGTCGAGGACCCGCTCGTGGGTGACCAGCCGGCCGTAGCGCAGGTCGAAGGGCTCGTCGTCGACGAGCAGCCGCAGGATCTTGCCGTTGGTGACGTTGATGACGGTCTGACCGGACTCCGGATAGCCGTAGCCGGCCTCGGCGTACGGCAGCGGGTGCACCTCGTGCACGCCGTTGAGGTAGCTGCCGGGCAGACCGTGCGGCTCGCCCTCGTCGAGGTTGCCGCGCCAGCCGACATGCCCGTTGGACAGCGCGAACACCGACTCGCTCTGCGCGAGCACGTCGAGGTCGAGGGCGGTCTCGCGGACCGACCAGGGCTCCACGGCGTACGCCCGTTGGGTGATCACTCCTTGCCTCCCAGTTCGGCGAGGTCCTGCACGACGGTGTCCGCGCCGTGTGCGTACAGGGCGTCCGTCTGACCGACGCGGTCCACCCCGACGACGTACCCGAAATGGCCGGCGCGACCCGCGTCCATGCCGGCGAGGGCGTCCTCGAAGACGGCGGCGTGGGCGGCCTCGACACCGAGGTCGTGGGCGGCGGCCAGGAAGGTGTCCGGGTGTGGCTTGCCGGGCAGATGGCGTTCGGCGGCCACCACCCCGTCGATGCGGACGTCGAAGAAGTGCTCGGCACCGATCGAGCGGAGCACGTCACGGCAGTTGGCGCTGGAGGAGACGATCGCGGTGCGCAGTCCCTGGGCGCGGACCGCCTCCAGATAGCGCAGGGTGCCGTCGTAGGCCTCGACGCCGTCGGTGCGGATCTTCTCCAGGAGCAGTTCGTTCTTGCGGTTGCCGAGGCCGTGCACGGTGGCGGCGTCCGGCGGGTCGTCCGGGGTGCCCTCGGGCAGGTGGATCCCGCGGGATTCGAGGAAGGCGCGGACCCCGTCGGCGCGGGGGCGGCCGTCGACGTACTCGTCGTAGTCGGCGTCCTTGTCGAAGGGCCGCTGGCCGTCGCGGCCGCGCAGGAAGTCGTCGAAGGTCTCCTTCCAGGCCGCCGCGTGCACGACGGCCGTCTTGGTGACGACCCCGTCGAGATCGAAGAGGCAGGCCTGGATGGTGTCGGGCAGACCGAGTGGTGTCATGCCCGGCATCTTCCCCACCGGACGGCTTCCAGGGGGTGGTAGACACCACATCCCGGGCCCGGTGTCACACTTTTTGCGTGCCGCTGACATTCGACGACCTCCTCGACCGGGCCCGTTCACTCGCCGGACGCGGTCCGCGCGCGATCCTCGGCATCGCGGGCAGCCCGGGCGCCGGCAAGTCCACGCTCGCCGGGTGTCTGGTACGTGAGCTGAACGGCGCCGGCGAGCCGTGGGCGGCGCAGGTGCCGATGGACGGCTTCCATCTGGCCGACGCCGAACTGGACCGGCTGGGCCTGCGGGACCGCAAGGGCGCGCCCTCGACCTTCGACGCGGCCGGCTACGCGGCGCTGCTGCGGCGGCTGCGCGAGGACACCGGCGAGGTGGTGTACGCGCCGGGCTTCGAGCGGGTCCTCGAGCAGCCGCTGGCGGGCGCGATCCCGGTGGAGCCGACGGCCCGGCTGGTGGTGACGGAGGGCAACTACCTGCTGCTGACGGAGGGTCCCTGGGCGCGGGTGCGGCCGGCCCTGGACGAGGTGTGGTTCTGCGAGACCGACGAGGCCGAGCGGATACGGCGGCTGGTCGCCCGGCACGAGGAGTTCGGCAAGGGGCACGAGCAGGCGGTGGCCTGGGTGGCCGGCACCGACCAGCGCAACGCCGACCTGGTGGCGGCCACCCGGGACCTGGCCGACCTGGTGGTCCCGGACACGGCACTGGGCAGCGCCCGGTAGGAGCGCTGGGGAAGGAACCGCGCGACCAGCCACGACGGCACGGCAGGGACTCGCGACGCGGTCCTCAGCGACCGGTGAGGGCCAGCCCGGGATCACCGTGCGCGTCGTCGGTCCCGATGACGGCCGTGAACGCCTCGGTGTGCACGGTCAGGTCGCCTTCGAAGGACGGCGTGAACGCCCCGCCGGGCCCGTACCGTACGGCGAACACGTGCAGGTGCGGTGGTGCGTCCGGCGCCGGTCCGGCCTCGTAGGCGGTGGAGGCGACCAGGTGGCGCCAGCCCTCGTCCGGGTTGCCGTAGCCGCGCGGGTCGGCGGCGAGTGCGAACGCGGCCTGTTCCTGGGTGAGTTCGGCCCGCGCGTCGAAGTGGTCGGCGTCCTGCCGCGCGGGGTGGGTGAGGCGCAGCGTGCCCGCGGCGGCGATCTCGCTCCCGGCGACGCGGCGCACCCGGTCGCCGTCGTCCGCCGCGTACGGCAGCCCGGCCAGCAGGTACGGCGACCCGGCGAGCCGCTCCACGGCCACCGTCACCCACAGGCGGGTGCCGTCCGTGACGTGGAGCGAGCGGACGTGGCGCAGGACGTGGTCGCGGCCCACGACCGGCTTGCCGACCAGCTTGGCGGTCAGGCCGTCGGCGTGCAGGTCGCGGACCCGGACCTCGCCCATCGGCCGGCAGTACAGGAAGCCGTCCAGGACCGGGCCGAAGCCGTGCTGCCGGTTCACCGCGGCCGGGAGGTGGTAGGTGCCGGCCGCCTCGATCAGCGCCGGGGTCATCCGGTGGTCGAAGGCCACCGAGACCGTGCCCGCGCGCAGTTGGTGACGGGCCGGGACGGTCGAGGGGGTGCGGTGCCAGGGGGTGGTGTCCTGGATCTGCCAGACCAGCATCCAGGCGAAGTGCCCGTCGACGCCGCCGTCCGCCTTCACCGCGTGCCGGCCCCAGCGCGTGTCGCCCCGGTAGCGGCCCAGGTCGGCACCGATGCGGGCGCCGAAGTAGCGCAGTCCGAGGACGGACTCGAAGCCGGAGTGCTGTTCGCTGTAGCGGGGCCCGCCGTTGTCGAAGCCGCCGCCCGGCAGGCGGGCGTCGAGGTAGCGGGCGAGCGCCTCGCCGTCCTCGGCGAACATCTCCTCGCCGCTGATCCGGTGCGCCTGGGCGAGGAAGGACAGGGAGATCGGGCCGTAGTTGTTGTCGTAGGCGCCGCCGTGCTCGGGGGGCAGCAGGGCGCCCCGGTCCAGGACGCGGTGGGCGCGGATCCGGTCGGTGTACAGGGCCAGTGCCCGCCGGTGGACCCGCTCACCGTCGCCGGCGGGAAGACGGCGGGCGAGCATCAGTCCGCCGACCACGCAGCCGATCGCCTGGTTGCCCGCCTCCTGCGGGTTGAAGAAGGTGGCCTCGGTGAGCCAGCGCCAGTAGCCGTGGCTCAGTTCGACCAGTTCCAGGCGCTGTTCGTCGTCGACCAGGCCGTCCGCGAGATCGAGGACGTTGACGGCCTGGAGCAGCGCCCACACCGTGCTGGGCCAGTCGCCGATCGGATGCGCGCCCGCCGCCAGGACGTAACGTGCGTACGGGAGGCCGGAGTCGCGGACCGTGAGGTTCGGGTACCCGGGGTTGTCCTCGGTGTAGACGCGCTCGCGCAGATGGAAGGCGAGGCTGCGGCGCACGGCCCGCGGCAGCCGCGGGTCCTTGGATCGCTGCCAGGCGAGGGCCAGCAGCGAGGTGACACCGAGCGAGGTGTCACCGATGTCGTCGTCGGCGTCGGGGTGTTCGAGACTGCCCTCGGGGGTGAGGCGGGCCAGGGCCTGCTCCACGACGTCGGCGAGGACCGCGTCGTACGCCTCGGGGGTGGACGGCAGGTCGTGCAGCGGGCCGAGCTGGCGCGGCAGGTGCATGGGTGGATCAGCCCTTCATGCCGGAGGTGGCCAAGGTGTGGTGTGTCAGGGGCGGACGACGGGCGAGGGACGGCGGGCGCGCAGTGCCACGGTCAGGGTGTGGGGACCGTGTCCACCGATGTGGACGCGGTTCCCGGTGGTCGCGTCGGTGCCGCCCGCCACGGTGTAGTCCTGCCCGGGGTGGTACCGCAGTACGTCGCTCCGGTCCGGCCCGGCGAGTGGTTCGCCCGCCTCGACGTCGACCTCGACCCGGATCTCGTCGTCGCCGGCCCGGTAGGTCATCGGGCCGGTGGTCAGGCACCAGCGTCCGTCACCGGTCGGTGCGGCGCCCTCCGGCACGCCCCCCGGCCGGAAGGTCAGTTCGAGGGCCCAGGGCACCCGTGGTCCGCTGATGCCGATCCGCAGGTCGGCACCGTCCTCCCGCAGATCCGCCTCGATGCGGGTCGTCTGGGAGATCTCGTTTCGAGGCCGGTCCTGGAAGTCCATCGCGGCCGAGAAGCGTCCCTCGTCCGCCATGCCGTAGGCGCCGTCGTGCCGTCGGCTGTCCGGCGGGAGCGGCTGGTAGTACGCGGCCGTGAGGGTTTCGGTGAGCCGGTACCGGTTGTCGGCGAGCTGTCGCATGTGGGCGGCGCGGAACGGGCCGAGGTCGAAGAATCCCCGTGAGAGACGGACCGCGTCGAGGACGGCGGCGCCGGCGAACAGCCGCAGGAAGGTCGGATTGCAGGCGAGGCCGGAGCGGATGCGCCGCTGCCCGGGCACGTCCGAGCCGCCGTACAGGACGGTGTGCGCGGTGGCGGAGGTACGTGAGGCGAGGCGCGCCGTGCCGATGTACCGGTCACGGGCAACGGGTTCCGGCGCCGGCGCCGGCAGCACGCGGCACAGGTCGGGGGTGAGGACGGTCTCGGCGAGCAGCCCGGGGTCGCCGATGCCGCCGGCCGCCGCCCGGCGTGCCGCCCGGCCGAAGTCGCCGCGGCCGGTGCGGATCGCGAGCAGCCGGTAGTGCGGCAGGTAGGGCGCCAGCGGGAACGGCCCGTTCTGGTCCTGCCGCCGCGAGTGCACGGTCTCCACCGTGCCGTCCGGCCTGATGAGGTCGAGGGTCGTGGTGAGGTTGCGCTCGACGGCGTCCCACAGGTCGGTCCGGCCGAGGACGTCGGCCAGCAGCAGCAGCGACGGGTTGGACACGTGGGCCGCGTAGGTGGCGCTCCGCTCCGAGTACAGGCCCTCCGCGTCGATGTCGACGCCCTCGGCGAGCCATGCTTCGACACGGTCGAGCAGCCGGCCGTCCGGGAACGACCGGTGCAGCCGGGCCAGCGCCGCGCACAGTTCCCAGCGGTGGTTCGGCGTGTGCACTCCGCCTGTCCGGAGGCCTTCGGAGGCCGCTCCGGCGATCTCGGCGAGGGCTGCGGCGACCCCGCGCAGGGCCGGCCCCGCGCCCGCGGCGAGGACGTGCGCGTCGCACACGTCGTTGACGGTGAAGGCGGAGTCCGGCGGTGACTGCACGTTGTCGCCGCCGGCGAAGAGGCCGGTGGCGGTCTGCGCGGTCCGGAGGGCGCCGAGGTGATTCATCGCCGCGGTGAGGGCCTGCCCGCTGCCGTGCAGTGCCGACTGCGGGGACCGGTACGCCGCGACCAGGGTCTTCACCCGGCGGGCCAGCGCGCGGTGGGTCACACCGACGGGCTTCTCCTCGGCACCGGCTGCCAGCGGGACGGCCGCCAGGTCGGCGGCGGCGGCCACCGCGCGGACGAACTCGTGGTCGAGCGGGACGGGCACGGTCAGTCCTTCAGTCCGGCGTTGATGTCGGCGCTCATGACGTAACGCTGGAAGACCAGGAAGACGAGGATCAGCGGGATCATGG
The DNA here is from genome assembly GCF_042754285.1 of Streptomyces sp. NPDC059224. NCBI lineage: Bacteria > Bacillati > Actinomycetota > Actinomycetes > Kitasatosporales > Streptomycetaceae > Streptomyces > Streptomyces sp. NPDC059224. The sequence goes on along the minus strand of NZ_JBHZAN010000007.1, from coordinate 84,273 downwards.
AGATGACCGATCCGCCGAGCAGCACCGACCAGTTGATGTTCTGCGCGCCGACGAGGCTCTGGATGCCGATCTGCACGGTGAACTTGTCGGGGTCGTTGAGCATCAGCAGCGGCCAGATGTAGTCGTTCCACCGCCACTGGAAGGACAGGATGGCCAGGGTCAGCATGATGGGCCGGGAGATCGGCACCATGATCCTCAGGAAGATCGACAGCTCACGCGCGCCGTCGATGCGCGCGGCCTCGACGAGTTCGTCGGGGACCGTCAGGAAGAACTGGCGGAACATGAAGCATCCGGTGGCGGTGAGCACGGCCGGGAGGATGATCCCGCCGAACGAGTTGTAGAGGCCGAGGTCGCGTACGACCAGGAACTCCGGGGCGAGCATGACCTCGGACGGCAGCATCGTGGTGGCCAGGATGCAGACGAAGAAGAACTTGAGCCATCGGTTGTCGTACTTGGCCAGCGCGTACCCGGTGCAGCAGCTGACCCCCACCGTGAGGATCGTCGTGATCACGCACACGATGGCCGTGTTGACGAAGTACCGGGAGAAGTTGGCGCTGTCCCACGCGGCCTTGTAACCGGACAGGGTGGGGTGGTGCGGAAGTACCGTCAGCGGCAGCGAGAACAGGTCTCCGGCCGGCTTGAAGGAGCTGAGGACGAACCACAGCACCGGCAGCCCGTAGAGGGCGGCCAGGATCCACAGCAGTGTCGTCGCGGGGACCGCGCGCCGGAGCCCGCCGTCGCGCCCGCCGCGGGGCCGCCTTCCGGAACGGGTCGGCACGGAGGAGGCGTCGACCGGACGCGGGGTGTCTGTGGTGGTCATCGGTTCTCCATCCGCCGGTTGGCGATCAGCTGGATGATCGCGACGGCCATCAGGATGAGCATGAGCACGAACGACGCGGCGCTCGCGTAGCCGATCTGGCCCCGGTTGAAGCCGGTCTGGTAGATGTACTGGACGAGCAGGTTGTTCGACGTGCCCGGGCCGCCGTTGTTGAGCGAGACGAACAGCGGGTATTCCTTCATCGCGTTGATCGTGTTGAGCAGGACGACGATGAACGACGTCGGTGCGATGCTCGGCAGTGTGATGCTGGTGAACTGGCGCCAGGGGCCCGCGCCGTCCAGCGAGGCCGCCTCGTAGTACGAGACGGGCACGTTCTTGATCGCCGCGATGAACAGCAGCATCGAGAAGGCGGTCCCCCACCAGGCGCCCGCCATCACGACCACGCCCAGCGACAGGTCGGCGTTCGACTGCCAGGCGATCGCGTGCCCGCCGAGCTTCTCGACGACGTAGTTGATCAGTCCGAAGTTCTCACCGAACAGCCACCGCCACAGGACACCGACGACGATGGGCGAGATGAGCCACGGGACGAAGAAGACGACACGGGCGGCCGACGCGCCCTTGGCCTGCTTGCTCACCACCAGGTTGGCGATGAGCAGCGAGAGCACGAAGTTCAGCGGAACGACGAGCACGGTGTACAGCAGCGTCCGCAACAGCGCGTCGTAGAAGGTGGAGTCCCCGAACAGGTTCTGGTAGTTGTCCAGTCCGATGAACCGGAACGCCCCCACGCCTGTGTAGTTCGTGAAGGAGTAGACGAGCCCGATCACGGCCGGCCACACGAAGAACAGTGCGAAGAGCACGACGTTGGCCGCGATGAGGACGAGCGGCGCGACGGTGCAGGTGCTGCGTCGCCTGGGTGGGCTCACGGACACGTCCGAGGCGCGTTCTGTCATCTTGCTGACTCCGTGCTGGTGGAATGGGTTGCTGTGGGCTCACGCCCTGAGCCCGGCATCACGTGGGCGCCCGGGGCCGGGCGGCGGCGTGGGGAGCCCGCCGCCCGGCCCGGTGGCCTACGATCCGCCGCCGACCTGCTGGTTGTAGCCGGCCACGATGTTCTCCAGGGCCTTGTCGACCGACTGCTGGCCGTTGATCGCCTTGCCGAGTTCCGTCTTGGTCGGATCCTCGGCGAGGCTCTTGCCCTTCAGCACCCAGTTCGTCTGCGCGCCGTTGAAGTAGCCCGAGACGGGGTCGTAGAGCGGGATCTCCTCGTTGTAGAGCTTGAACGCCGCCTGCGCCGCGTCGGAGGTGAAGGGGTACTTCGGGCTCAGACCGCTCTCGACCGGGAGGAACCCGGAGGTCTCGACCAGCTCGGTGTAGTGCTTCGGCTCGTACACCCAGGACATGAACTTCTTCGCGGCGGTGGCCGCGGCGCCGTTGTTGTTGAAGCCCACCATCATGCCGCCGCTGTTGACGTCACTGGCCTGCACCGGCTGGGCGGGAGTCGGGACGCTCGCCCAGTCGAACTTCTTGATGCTGTCCGCGAAGGAGGCGACCTGCCAGACGCCGGACCAGTAGGCGACCACGTCACCGCTCTGGAACATGGCCGACGGGTCGGCACCGCTGGTCCACACCGACTTCGGCATGGTCTTGTCGTCGTTGAGTCCGACGAAGTACTTCACGGCCTTCTTGGTCGCGTCGTCCACCGAGAACGTGCCGGAGGAGTCCGCGTGGACGTACTTCCCGCCCATCTCGTACACCATGGCGCGAAGCCGGGACGGCGACTGGTCGAACGTCAGGGAGTACTTGACGCCGGTCTTCTCCCGGACCTTGTTCGCCGCCGCGATGAACTCGGTCCAGGTCCAGGTCTTCGAGGGCGAGTCCGGGACGGCGACGCCCGCCTTCTTGAACAGCGTCTCGTTGATGAACAGGCCGGACGCGGTGACGTCCGAGGGGATGGACAGCACCTTCCCGGACGAGTCCTTGGCGAGGAAGTTGGCGTTGATGTGGTAGCTCTTGTCGTCGGCGATGGAGCTGAGGTCGATCAGCTTGTCCGACCAGACCGGGTCCAGCGCGGGCACGTCCGCCACATCGGGCAGGGAGTTCGCCTGAGCGGCGTTGTGCAGCTTCGTCGGGTACCCGTCGTAGGGGATGTTGACGAGCTTGACGTCGACGCCGGCTTCCTTCTTGTACTGCGCCACCAGCTTCTTCCAGCCCGCGTCCTGCCCCGGAACCGTGGAGATCCAGAACGTCAGCGACTTGGAGGTCCCGCCCGAGCCGGATCCCGACCCGCAGGCGGAGAGCAGCAGGGCACCTGCCGTGGCCACGGCAGCGAGGGGAACCAGGCGGCGCACACCGCCGCGGCCGAGTCGGCGGGAGCGCCGCACACCCACAGTGGTCATCTTCGATCCCATTTCGTCGTAGGGACGCAGCACGGCGCCGACGAGGCGGCACGGGTGCATCGTGAAGGAAAGGCCGCTTTCCGGGGGCGCGGCCTCGCCCGGCCGCATCGTCCGCGCGGGGCGAGGTCCCCGGCCGTCCTGGCCGTCACCGCACGGGCACGCCCTCGTGCGATTGCCGTACGTCGTGTACGGGCTGGGAGGCTCACCCCAAGCCGGCGTCCCGGCCGACTTAGAAAGCGCTTGTCCGGACATTGGCAGACCGACTTGGAAGCCGTCAATCCTTCGCCTGCGCGCCTTCGGTCACGTTTTGGACTCCCTTGGCCACCGCGAGCCGGGCCGCGCCCACGACGGTACCGAGATCGCCGATCTGGCTGCTGACCACCTCGGTGGGCCAGCTCAGGCGGCCCAGCTCGGCCCTGACCCCGGGCAGGAGCTGCGGATCGGCGCCGGTGCTGCCGCCCAGCACGATCAGTCCCGGGTCCAGCACGGCGGTCACGGCGGCGGCCAGCCGGCCCACGTCGGCGGCGTGCCGGGCGACCAGGCCGCGGGCGGGTTCCCGGCCCTCGGCGGCCAGCGCGAAGAGCCGCTCGACGGTCCGCGGCCGCGGGCCGTCACCGGCCCGCCAGGCCTGTGCGGCCCGGCCCAGCAGGGCCTGCGAACCGACATAGGCCTCCAGGGCCTCGTGGCGGGGCTCCCGGTCGTCGTCCCAGGGGTACGGCAGCCGGGCCAGCTCACCGGCCGCCCCGTTCGCCCCGCGCAGCACCTGGCCGGCGATGACGATGCCGAGACCGACACCGACGCCGATCCGCAGATAGCCGAAGGTGCCGCGGCCCCGGGCGGCACCCTCGTGGAGTTCGGCGAGCGCGGCGCAGTTGACGTTGTTCTCCAGATGGACGGGGACCCCCGGCGGCAGCGCGACGGAGACGGCGTCGAAGACCGGCCCGGCCTTGGCGGTGGCCGGACGCATGCCGGTGCCCGTGCGGTCGGGTGCGGTGACGTCACCGACGGCGACCACGATGGCCCTGAGCGGGGCGCCGTCGGCCAGCGCCGCCAGCGCCTCGCGGACCGCGTCGACGGCCCGGGCCCGCGGGGTGGCCGCCTCCGCGAGCAGGGTGCCGTCCAGGGCGCAGCAGCGCACCCGGGTGCGGGCCGGGCCGAGGTCGACGGCGAGGACGGTTCCGGCGGCGGGCCCGAGCCCGTACACGGCGGCGGAGCGGCCGGTGCCGCTGGAAGCGGTGCCGGAGTGGGTGGCCAGGCCGGCCATCTCCAGCTCCGCCACGGCGGCGGAGACCGTCGGTTTGGACAGGCCCGCGAGGCTCGCGAGCTGCGGCCGGGTGGCGCTGCCGGCCTGGGCCAGCACGGCGAACACCGCACCGGCGCTCTCGGTGAGGCGGGGGGCTTCAGTCACGACGTGTTCCACAGTTCCCCCATGGGTCGGGGCCGCGCTCCCCGGATGGCGGGACGCGGCGATGCGATGCCCTCGCGCCACGCGGTTCCGCCCTGCGGCGGAGTCCCGTCGATCGACTGCGTGACGACTCTTGACGCACTGTACTTCGTTAGTTAACTTCCTAACGAAGTACACGGTACTCGCCTGCCGTGCTCCGCAAGAAGCCCGTCCCGGGGCTTCCCGAATCACCCGACTCCTGTTCGGCCAGGCACGGTTCGCCCACCGCCGCGGTCAGGCCCCGAGCACCTGCTCCTTCGGTGCTCCTCGCCCGGACGACGAAAGAGGATCCGTGCAGGACGCTCCCTCTTCCCCCCTCGTGATCGGCATCGACGTCGGGGGCACCAAGACTCATCTCCTCGCTCTCACCGGCGCGGAGACGGTCGCCGATCATGTCCGTCCGAGCAGCGGCTGGCGGCCGCACGACCCGGCCGCCGCCGCCCGCTGGCTGACCGCGCTGGTCCACGAGGCCCTGCCGGCCGGCGCCCGCTCCGCCGCCCTGGCCGTCGGCGGGCACGCCTGTGAGACTCCCCGCCAGTGCGCCGGGATCGCCGCCGCGCTGCGCGACTGCCACCGGATTCCCGTCCGCGTCGTGGGCGACGCCGAACTCCTCGTCCCGGCCGCGGGCCTGGACAGGGGCGTGGGGCTGGTCGCGGGCACCGGTTCGGTGGCCGTCGGACGGCACGCCGACGGCAGTCCCGTGCAGGTCGGCGGCTGGGGCGCGGTCCTCGGCGACGAGGGCGGCGCCGCCGGGCTGGTCCGCGAGGCCGCTCGTGCCGTCTGGGCCGCACACGACCGCGGCGAGACACCCGACGCCCTCGCGGCCGCACTGACGGCCGCCTTCGGCGTGGCCGAGGTACCCGGGCTCGGCGCCGCGCTGGAGGGCGCCCGCGACATCTCGGCGGAGTGGGGCCGGCACGCCCCGGTGCTCTTCGCGGCCGCCGACGCGGGCTCCGCGCTCGCCGCCGAGGTGATCGCCGGCGGCGGCCGGGCCCTGGCCGGCCTGGTACTGAGGCTCGCCGCCCGCGGCCTGGCCGTGGACGACGTGGTGGTCGCCGGCGGCACGATCCTCTCCCAGCCACGCCTGTACGACGCCTTCACCACCGCGCTGGCGCAGGCCCTGCCGGGTGCCCGGCCGCGCCCGTTGCGTCTCCCTCCGGTCCACGGAGCGGTGGCGCTGGCGCGTTCGATTCTGTGAGGAACCTGTCCATGGCCCGTTCGGTCCCGCAGCTGTGGACCACGGGGCGCTGGACGCCGCGAACACGCAGGTCCGGTGGGGTTGTGCCGGTGAACCACCGGGCCGCCGTTCAACTCCGGGTCACGCGGCGGTCGCCGGAGGACGACTCCCGGAGCATCAACTCGGCCTAGAAATGCCCTCGTTCGACATCTTCCGCACGCGATCCAACACCCTCACGCGCGTCCGGAGCACCGGCCTGCCGCGTGAACTCCCCGCAGAACTCGAGAGAGGCCCACCCATGCCGTCATCTGCCGGGCACCACTCCGCTTCTCCGGCCCGCGGACTCCCCGTCGGCCGCCGGGGTTTCCTCAGGACCTCGCTCGGCGCGTCGGCCGGTGTGCTGGCGGCCCCGACGTTCGCCGGGTGGCTCGCCGCCGCGGACGCCAAGGCCGAAACCGCCCTCGCGTTCGTCGACGACTACAGGACGAACATCAGCACCAATCCGACGGCCGGCACCAACGCGGTGGTCCGCGTCCTCGGCGGCTTCGCGCGGATCTGGAAGACCGGTTCCGCCTGGAACACCGGTACCGTGCTGCGCGCCGACGTCCTGCGCGACAACATGCGTTACTGCGCCAGGGTCACCGCCCGGCGTTCCGACGCCGAGGCGAAGAAGGCGTTCGTCTACGACCGCCAGCACCAGAGCTACGCGATGATCGCCGGGCTGGGCCCGCTGGCGGACCTGTACAAGGCCGGCTCGCTCGCGGTCACCTCGATCACCGGCGCCCCCGACGGGACACCCGCGACCACGGTCAACGACGCCGTCCCGGCCGGCGCCCCGGCGGGCTCGGCGCTCGGGGCCGGCTCGCACGACTCGGCGCTCGGCAAGGTCGCCGAGCTGGTGGACACCGTGCGTGGCCCCTACGCCTCCGGCAATCCCTCCAAGTACGCCTACCAGTACCCGCGGCCGTGGCGCATGAACGAGGACAGCGAGGTCGTCGACACCGGCAGGACCGACGCCTACGGCTTCCCGGTCTACGACTCCGAGGTGACCGTGGCCCCGCAGCTGCTGCGCCAGCGCAGCACCTCCCCGGCCGACGACGGCGGCTTCCCCTCCGGTCACACCAACGCCTTCCACCTGGCGGCCCTCGCCTACGCCTACGCGGTGCCGGAGCGCTTCCAGGAGCTGGCCGCCCGCGCCCTGGAACTGAGCGACACCCGCATCGTCGCCGGCATGCACAGCACGGTCGACGTGATCGGCGGCCGCATCATGGCCACCGCCCTGGCCGCCGCCACCCTCGCCGACCCGGCCAACGCGGCCCTCAAGGCGGCCGCCCGCGCCCAGGCCCTGGCCTACTTCGAGGAGCGGACCGGCGGCGGCACCGGCACCCTGTACGCCTACGCCCACTCGGCCGGCACCGCCACGGACCCGTACGCCGACCGCGCGGCCAACGAGCGCGCGGCCACCCCGAGGCTGACGTACGTCCTGCGGCGGCAGGGCGGCGACCTGCCGCTCACCGTGCCGAAGGGCGCCGAGGTACTCCTGGAGACCCGCCAGCCCTACCTCACCGCCGGCCAGCGCCGCGAAGTGCTGCGCACCACCGGCCTGCCCGCCGGCTACGCGCTGCTGGACGGCGACGAGCAGTGGGGCCGCCTCAACCTGTTCGCCGCGGCGGACGGCTACGGCGCCTTCGACTCGGACGTCACGGTCACCCTGGACGCGACGGCCGGAGGCTTCTCGGCGGCCGACAGCTGGCGCAACGACATCGACGGCCGCGGCGGCCTGACCAAGAAGGGCACCGGCACGCTGACGCTGACCGGCGACAACGACTACCGCGGCGGCACCGCGGTGGCCGGGGGCACCCTGGTCGCCGCCTCGGCCGAGGCGCTGGGCCGCGGCGACGTCCGGATCACCGGCGGCACCCTGCGGGTGACGGCGGAACTGTTCGTGCGGGGCACCTACACCCAGGACGCGGGCACCCTGGAGATGAGCCTCGGCCGGGGCCGCGGGGCGCCGCTGCGGGTGAAGCACCTGGCCGTGCTCGGCAAGGGCAGCACGCTGTCCCTGAGCCTCGGCGGCGACCACCCGCCGGCCGCCGGCCGTACCCTCCCGGTGCTCGACGCGCCGCGACTGCGCGGACAGTTCGACCGCGTCGAGGTGAACTCCGACCGGCTGCGGGCCGTACCCGTGTACACGGCAGACGGTCTGTCGGTACGACTCGTGAAGCGGTGACGCACCCGGTGGCGGGAGCGATGCGAGAGTGGGGCCCGTGATCCTGCTCCTGAGCGCTCCCGTCACCGCGGGCCCGGTGTCCCCGCGGGGCGGATGATGGCGAGCGAACAGCAGTCGGTCCTCGATCCCGGCGGCCTCGGCGGAACACGCGGTCCCGCACCCGGCCCGAGGCCGGCTCCCGCGGCCCGGCTGACCGCCGCGCTGCGGGCCCGGCGCCGGTGGCTGGTGCCCGTCCTCGTGGTGCTGCTGCTCACCCAGATGACGGCCGCGATGGTGACCACCGCCGTCCAGCAGACGCCCACCATCGACGAGCCGGTGTACGTGGCCACGGCCACCGACTACCTCCACGAGCACCGGCTGCGCTACAACCCGGAGCACCCGCCGCTCGGCAAACTGATCGTCATGGCCGGGATCGCGGTCGCCGACCCGCACTACGATCCGTCGTACCAGGGCGACCAGGGGCAGGTGGGCCGGCATCTGCTGTACGCCTCGGGCAACGACCCCTGGCGGCTGATGCTCTGGGCCCGGCTGCCGGTGATCGCGCTGACGCTGCTGTTCGCGCTGGTGGTGTTCGCCTTCGCCCGGGAGGTCCTCGGCACGGCCGCCGGGTCGGCGGCGCTCGCCCTGTACTGCTTCTCCCCCGACCTGATCGCGCACGGCTCGCTGGCCACGCTGGACGTGCCGTCGGCCGGATTCGTGCTGACGTCCGTCTGGCTGCTGTGGCGGGCGCGGTGCCGCGCCCGGCTGTACCTGCCCCTGGCCGGGGCCGCGTTGGGGGCGGCGGTCGCGACGAAGATGAGCGCGCTGCCCGCGCTCCCGGTGCTGCCCGCACTGGCGGTGCTGTCGGTGTGGGGCGCGCGCCCGGGCCGGGTGCGGCGCGCGCTCACGGCAGCGGCGGTGGTCGCGGTGACGGCGGTCGCCGTCGTGTGGCTCTCCTGTCTGGCCGTCGATCCACGGCTGCGTTCCGTGTCCGCGGTGCCGGTCCCGGCGATCCACGGGCCGCGCGGTCTGCTGGTGGATCTGATGCCCTTCCCGCACGCCTACCGGGACGGCATGCGCCTGCAGTTCGGCATGGAGGACTACCCCTGGCAGGGCTATCTGTTCGGGCACCTCTACACCGGCTCCCGCTGGTACTACCTGCCGGCCGCCCTGCTGGTGAAGACCCCGCTGGGCATGCTGGCGCTGTGGGCGGCCGGTGCGGTCGCGGTGGCGGCGGTACGACGGCTGCGGCCGGCCGCGCCGTACCTGCTGCTGCCGCCGGCCGTGCTGCTGGCCTCGGCGATGAGCGGGTCGCGGGACTTCGGGACGCGCTACGCGCTGTTCATGCCGATGTTCCTGGCGGTGGGCGGGGCCGCGGTACTGGCGGTGCGGTGGCGGTGGTCGCGGCCGGCGTGCGGGGCGCTGCTGCTGTTCGTGGCGGTGAGTTCGCTGCGCGCGTTCCCGTTCTATCTGCCGTACTCCAACGAGGCGTTCGGCGGTCCGGCGAAGACGCATCTGCGGCTGCACGACTCCAACGTGGACTGGGGCCAGGACCTGGGCCGGCTCGCCGACCGGCTGCGCGAGCGCTACCCGGGCGAGCGGGTCTGGCTGGTCTACAAGGGCAGCGGCCTGCCCGCGTACTACGGCATCGACGCCACCGATCCCCGCACGGTGCCCGCCCGTGAGGTGCACGGGCTGCTGGTCGTCTCGGACTCGTCGGCCGCCAAGGCACGGGGCCGGCTGGCGTCGCTGATCGACACCAGCCGCGCCGTCGACGACGTCGGGCATTCGATCACCGTCTACCGGCGGTGACCGCAGGAACCCCGGTACCCGCCCCGCACGTTGTGCGTTCGGCCGCCGAGGCGGTCGGACGGTCGGCACAACCCCTGGTCACCACGGTCCGTGAGCTATGTTGAGTCCTCGTGGGAGACAAAGGAGGCGCTTCGGTGCCATCGCCGCAGCAGGCTCGCGCTCAGGCATCCGCGATCACCTCGGGCAAAACGGTGCCGGAGGCGGAGGCCGCGCCCACCTCCCAGCTCCGCGAACTCTTCGACGGCCCCCGGCTCTCCCCCGGCCAGCGGCGCATCGCCCAGTACCTGATCGACCACATCACCGAGGCCGCCTTCCTGTCGATCACCGACCTCGCCGAGCGGGTCGGGGTCAGCCAGCCGTCGGTGACCCGGTTCGCGGGCGCGGTCGGCTTCAGCGGGTACCCGGCGCTGCGCGAGCGGCTCCAGTCGATCGCGCTGCGCACCCTGGCGGGCGGCACCGGAGCCGCCACCGAGCACCGCAGCAACGAACTCCAGGCGGCCGTGGACGCCGAGATCGAGAACCTGGAGAACCTGCGCCGGGACTTCGCCGACCCGGACCGGGTGATCTGGATCGGCCGGGAGCTGTCCCAGTCGTCCCCGCTGACCGTGCTCGGCCTGCGCATCTCCGTCTCGCTGGCGGAGTACTTCGCCTACGCGGCCCGCCGTATCCATCCCGATGTGCGGCTGGTGACCAGGGGCGGCAGCGTGGCCTACGACGCGCTGCTGCAGTCGCGGGAGGCGGGCGGCACCTGGGTGCTGGCGTTCGGGATGCCTCGGCACGCGCAGGAGACGCTGACCGCGATCCAGGTGGCGCGCACCGCGGGTCTGCGGGTCGCCCTGGTCACCGATCTGGCGCTCGGCGCGCTGGCCGACGAGGCCGACGTCACCTTCAGCACCGGCATCGGGTCCCGCCTGGTCTTCGACACCTACGCGGCGCCGGGTCTGATGGCCGCGGCCCTGCTCCAGGCCATGACCGATGCCGACCCCGAGCGCACCCAGGCGCGCCTGGAGGAGTACGAGCACGTCGCCGAGCAGCACCAGTTCTTCCTGAAGGACTGAACCCGGCGCCCGGCGCACCCGCCGTCCGCCGCCCTCTTCCCGCCTCCCCGATTTCCGCTCCCGCTTTCCGCCCGGGGGAATCCCGTAGGGGGATCATTCACCGCAATTCACGCATGAATGTTTTCATACGTCTTGAAAACCGGTCGGCATATATAAATACTGCTCACGGATCACCCCGGCACCCTCCGGGCACGTTCCGCTCCGAGGACGCACCGCTCCCCACCGCCCCGAGAAAGCCGACGGACCGCCCATGCGCGCGCAGCTGAACCCGCAGTGCCGGCGGCCGACGCCCGGGGTCCCTGCACGGACGCCCCTTGCCGCCGTCTCCTACCCGCGTCGGCGCCCGGGGTGTTCGAACGGGCATCGCCTGCGCGATTCGCCCGCGGCGGCTCCGGCCATCCCCTAGGCCGGAGCCGCCCAGACATCCGTCGACCACCCTTCCCGACGCCGCACCCCGGAAGCGATGATCATGACCCTGACGACGACCACCCGCATCACTGCCGACTGGCCCTGCCAGGTCAAGACGCCGGGCAGTTACGGCTGGGAACGCTCCGCCACCAAATGGCTGCGAGAGCTGGTGCCGGCCCGCTACGCCAGCTACCCGGCGCTGATCCGGCACCCCGTGCTGCTCGCGCGGCACGCGCAGATCCAGGTCCAGCACGAGATCCGGGTGGCCCGCACGGCGCTGCAGACCGCACGGGCCGAACTCCCCCTGCTGGGACTGCCGGAGTCGGTCATCGAGCACACCATCAAGCTGTACGCGGCGGAGGTGCTGCAGCTCCAGCACATCGCGCGCAGCGTCCGGGTGGTCACCGAGGCGCTCGTCGGGCACAGCACCGGCCGCTGACCCTTCCCGCTCGCAGTCCGCTTCGGTTCCACGTCGGGTCCACTTCGGGTCCGCTTCGGGTCCGCTTCGGGTCCGCTTCGGGCCCGCTTCGGGCCCGGTTCGAGAAGGCTCGGCTCCGTCACCGATCCGGCAGGGGTGTGATCGGACGGCCCTTCCTGTGCCATGCTCGATCCGTGACGAGCGAGCAGGCACCGCCTGTCGGCACCGGATCCGGCGCCGACCCGGCGGCCCTGGCCGAAATCGTGGCCCGGCAGCGCGCCGAGATGAACCGGCTGCGGGACCAGGCGGCCGCCGACGCCGTGGTGGAACGGGCCACGGGCGCCCTGATGGCTGCCTCGGGCTGCTCCCCCGACGCCGCGCACGAAACGCTTGCGCAACGGGCCCGGGCCGGCCGGCGCACGCTGCTCGAGGAGTGCTGGCTCACCCTCGGCGCCCTGATACCCGCCGCGCCCCCGGCCGGCGATCCCGTCACCGAACCCCCCGCACTCGCATCGCCCCGCAAGGCACCCGCCCCGCCCGGCACCGCCGGAACACTCGGCCGCCTCGGCACGGCCCTGGTACACGTCGGTTCCGCGCAGGAGCTGGCCGGCTCCCTCCTCGCTCACCTGGCGGCCGAGGCCGGCGCGGACGCGGTGCTGCTCTACCGGCGGCCGCCCGGCCAGGGCCTGGACCTCATCGGGTACGCCGGCATCGACGCGACGCTCGCCGCCCAGTGGCGCCGGGTGCCGCCGCTGAACGGGTTCGCCCCGCTGGAGAGCCTAAGGGCCGGTGAGCCCCTGTGGCTGGAGCACTTCGCCGAGGACCGGCAGCGGTACCGGCTCATCGACGAGCCGCCGGGGCGCTGGCCGTCCCGGGCCTGGCTGCCGGTCACGACCGGGGACGCGGCCGGCGTGACCCTCGGGGTGCTGCGCCGGACCGCCGCGGTCTTCGATCCCGAGGAACGCGGGCTGCTGCGGGCCGTCGCGCGACTGTGCGCGGGCCGGCTCGCCGCCCTCGGCACCCCGTCCGAGCCGCCCGCCCCGGGCTTCTCCCGGACCGTGCAGTCGGTGCTGGACGCACTGCCCGGAGCGACGGTGCTGCTGACCCCGCTGCGCACCCTCGCCGGCGACGTGGAGGACTACCGCATCGAGGCGGCCACCCCGAACGCCGTCGACATCCTCGGCCGCAGCGGCCGCGAGCTGGTCGGCGCGCACATCCTGGAGAGCTATCCCTCCGTCGCCGGGGAGTCGCTCTGGCAGGGGTACCTCAAGGCCCTCGACGGAGAACCGTACGAGGGCGAGCCCTACGTCCACGAGGAGGCCGTCGCGGGGACGACCGTGCGTGCCGCCTACTCGGTGCGGGCCTCCCGGCTCGGCGACGGACTGCTGGTGACCTGGCAGCGGCACGACCTGGAGGGGCGCCAGGAACAGCGTCTGGCGGACATGCAGCGGCTGGGCAACCTCGGCTGGGTGAACTGGAACCTGCTCACCCGTCAGGTCCACTGGTCGCCCCAGGTGTACACGATCCTGGACCGCGACCCGGGACGCGGACCGGTCGCGCTGGACCTGCTGCCGGACCTGGTGCTGCCCGAGGACGCCCACGCGCTGGCCCGTGCGGTCGCCGAACTCGCCCGCACCGGACGGCCGTTCGATGTCCCCTTCCGGATCAGGACCGGGAACGCGGTACGGCATCTGCGGGCCGTGGCGGAGGGCGTGACCGCCGTGGACGGCATGGTCGTCGAGGTGCACGGCTTCGTTCAGGACCTCACCGCGCAGCGCAGCGCCGAACTCGCCCTGGTGGACAGCGAACGGGCGATCCTGGTGCAGCGCGGCGTCCTGGACGCCGAGCGCGCCCTGGGCATCCGGCTCCAGCACGCCCTGCTCCCGCTGCCCGGCGGGCCGGTGGAGCTGTGCGGACTGCGGGTCGAGGTCGCCTATCTGCCCGCGCAGGCGGGGGTGCACGTGGGCGGCGACTGGTTCAGCGCCATCGAACTTCCCGACGACTCCGCGCTGTTCGTCGTCGGCGACGTGGCGGGCCACGGTGTCGACGCCATCGCGACGATGGCCCAGCTCCGGTTCACCGCCAAGGGCATGGTGACCACCGGCTCCTCGCTGACCGGTGCGCTCGCCCGGCTGAACTTCCTGCTCCTGCACTCGCGTGACAGCCAGTCCACCGCGACCCTCGTCCTGGCCCGGTACGAGCCCGCCGGGCGGCGGCTCGTCTGGGCCCAGGCGGGTCACCTGCCGCCCTTGCTGGTGCGCGGGGGCGAGGTCCGGCGGCTCGACCGCCCCGACGGCATGCTGCTCGGGGCCTCGACGGACCCGGTCTACGAGTCCGCCGAGTTCCAGCTGGAGCCCGGCGACCGGCTGCTGCTGTACACCGACGGGCTGGTGGAGCGGCTCGGTGAGGACGTCGACCTGGGCCTGGGCCGCCTGGCCGAGGCCGTCGGCACCCCCGAGCCCGGGTCCCTGGACGAGCTGCTCGCCACGATGCTGGAGGGCGAACTGCGCGACGACGTCTGCGTGCTGGACATCCGGGTGCCTGCGACGGACGAGCCGTAGCCCGGGCCGGGGCGGTCAGCCGTCCACCGGGCCGGTGCGCGACTCCAGGGCGCGGCGGGTGTCGTCGCCGTAGACACCGCGCTCGTCGCCGCTGATGCCGTACCAGATCTGGAAGCGTTCCACGGCCGCGGTGAGCGCGGCATCGTAGGTTCCGCCGGTGGAGCCGTCACGGTAGACGTCGGGGATGCGCAGCAGGCGCTGCTCCAGGTCGACGACCTCCGGGCCGCTGGCGCCCTCGCGGAGGGTGCCGGCGCCGTCGGGGTCGGTGGAGGTGTCCGAGGCGGGCGCGGTGACCGCCGGTGACGGGGTGGCGGACGGGGCGGCCTCGGCGGTGCCCTCGCGGCCGGGCAACAGGAGAGCGCAGCCGAAGCCGACCAGGGCGGCGGCCCCGACGGCCACCAGGGCGGCGGCCCGGCGCAGTCCCGGGCCGAAGCCGAAGGCGTGCGAGGAGCCGGCGCCGTGGCCGCCGCGCGCGGAGCGCGGGCCGTCCGGGACCGGCGGCAGCTCCTGGGTGTCGTCCTCCGTGCCGGCGTCGGGCCGGCACTCCCCGGGGAAGGCCTCGAAGCCCGTCGGACCGGACTCCTTCCCGGGCTGTTTCCCGGTCCGCCGGCCGGCCTCCCTCGCCTTCTCGTCGGCCTCCGCCTCCTCCCGGATCTCGCGCATCAGCTCCGCGAGAGCGTCGAGGCGGCGAGGGCGCAGGACTCGGACCGGTTCCAGGACCGGCCCGCGGTGCGGTTGCTCAGGGTCGGGCGGTGTCGACACACTGCTCTCCTTCCACGTCCCGTGCGCGCGGGACGTCCGCGATCCCCGGGAACACATACGGCGGGACCGCCCCACCGGTTCATCCGCTGCTAACCCGCGAAGGCGGAGGGCACTCAGTTCCCCGCTGTGTGTGCACTGAGTGCCATGAGCTGCGGTGAAGTGCTACGTTCGCGTCCATGAGCTCCAGCAACACGGCGCCGTCCGTGAAGCCGCCCATGCGGGACGCCCTGGTGGCAGCGGCCTTCCGGCTCTTCCTGGAGCGCGGCTACGAGCAGACGACCGTCGACGACATCGTCACCCTGGCCGGGGTCGGACGGCGCTCGTTCTTCCGGTACTTCCCCTCCAAGGAGGACGTGGTCTTCCCCGACCACGAGGGCTGCCTGGCCGACATGACCGGCTTCCTGGCGGCGAGCGCCCCGGAGTGCGAACCGGTGCGGCGGGTGTGCGACGCGGCGCGGCTGGTGCTGCGGATGTACGCGGAGAACCCGACCTTCTCGGTCCAGCGTTACCGGCTGACCAGGCGGGTCCCGGGGCTGCGCGCGTACGAACTGTCGGTGGTGTGGCGCTACGAGCGCGCGCTGGCCGAATACCTGCGGGGCCGGTACGCCGGCCGCCCGGACGGGACGCTGCGCGCGGACGTGGTCGCGGCGGCCGTGGTCGCCGCGCACAACAACGCGCTGCGCTCCTGGCTGCGTTCGGACGGCGAGGGCGACGCGGCGGCGACAGTCGACCACGCCCTCGGGTACGTCCAGACCGCGTTCGGCGCCGAGGCCGCCCCCGGGGCCGCCGGCGGAACGCCGGCCGCGCTGTTCGGCGGGCCCACCGGACATCCGGACGACGTGGTCGTCCTGGTCTCCCGGCGGGACGCCCCGCTGTGGCGGGTGGTGCAGGAGATCGAAGCCGCGTTCGGCCGCGGCTGACGGCCCCGGCTTCCGGCGGCCGTCCCCGGAATCCTCGCAATTTTGGGGTACGCAGTGCCTTTACGGTTGGCACTGAGTGCCATACGCTGACGGCGTGCACGGTGGCACGACGAACCGGGCACATGCGTGCGCGGCCGGGTCCGGGCATGCGCGATTCGTGATTCCGGGCGAGCGCAGGGAGTTGACCAGCGTGTACCACCACTCAGCGAGCGCCGCGCAGTCGGCGGTCGGATTCGCGACGAGCGTTCTCGCCCCCGCGCCCGCGGAACACCGCACCGCGGAGCACCACAAGGACGCCATCGTCTTCCAGCGCTGCACCTGGTGCGGCACCGCCATGTACCACCGCCTGCTGTGTCCGGTCTGCCAGGGCAGCGAACTGCGCACGGAGCGCAGCGAGGGCGCCGGTACGGTCCGCCACTCCACGGTGGTGCACCGCAACACGCCCGCCGCGCGCAACGTCTCCCTGATCGAGATGGCCGAGGGGTTCGTCGTGCGGGGCCGTGTGATGGGGCCGCCGATCGGCATCCACAGCGGTGACCGGGTCAAGCTCTCCACGGCCAAGGACCCGGTGCGGGGCGAGCCCGTCTTCCAACTGCTCGACGAGCCGTACCGGGCCTGGAGCTGACGCCGCGGAATCCGGTTGCGCGGCAGCGGGCGGCCTGGGCCAGAATGCGTCCATGAGCGAGGAATCGGCCCAGGTGGAGGCGGCGATCGCGGGCGAGCTGCGGCTCATGGACCCCGAGGTGCGGGCCTCGCGGGAGCTCGCGGGTGAACTGCTCGATGCGGAATTCGTGGAGGTCGGCGCGTCCGGCCGCCGGTACACGTACGAGCAGGCACTCGGCGGACTCCCGGACAGGGCCGGCGCGTCGTCGGACGGCCCGCGCTACGAGCCCGGTGACATCACCGGGGTCGTGCTCGCCCCCGGGCTGGTACAGCTGACCTTCGAGGCCCGCCTCGGCGAACGCCGCTCCCGGCACAGCTCCCTGTGGCGCAAGCGCGACGAGGCCGCCGGCTGGCGGATGTACCACCACCAGGCCACCGTCGTACCTCCCGGCGTCGGGCAGCGCGGCGGCGACGGTACGCCGCCGCCTGACGGTCCGCTGCCGGAGAGCACGGTGCTGGACGCCTGCTAGCGCTCCTCGCCGCGCCGGACGCGTCCCACGCCTCCGGCCCCCTGGGGGGGTTGGACCCTCAGGGCGTCAGGGTCACCCGGATGCCGACGGTGCCCTCGCGGCCCCGCCGCAGCCTGCTGCCGAGCAGGGTGAGGCGGCCCGTGATGCCGTACTTGCGGGCGATGAGGCCGCGGTAGCGGGCGGTGGTGGCCTCGTCGGTGATCTCGGCGGAGGCCGGGACCGGGTCGCCGGTCGGCCGTCCGCGCAGGTCGCAGGGGCCGACCCGGACATCGGCGCGGCGGCGGATCCGCTTGACCTTGAAGGAGTCGGCGGTGGTCCAGACGCCGAGCGTCTCGCCGTCCCGGACCACCCAGACCGGGGTGGGGACGGGGGTGCCGTCCTTGCGGAAGCTCGTGACGAGCAGGTACTTGCCGGCGCCGAGCCGGTCGAGGTCGGTCCCGGAGGTGTCGTCCATGCCGGAAGTGTAGGGGGCGCTCCGTGGCGCTGTGCCTCAGACCAGGGCGGCCGCCATCCGCCGTACCGCCTCCGTGATCACCTCGGGCGAGGTGGCGAGGTTGAGCCGTACGTGCCCGGCGCCGCCGGTGCCGAAGGGGAGTCCGGAGTTGACGGCCACCCGGCCGCGGGCCAGGAAGACCCCGGCCGGGTCGTCGCCGAGTCCGAGGGCTCGGCAGTCGAGCCAGGCGAGGTACGTGGCCTCCGCGGGCCGGTAGCGGACCGCGGGCAGATGCCGGTCGAGGAGGCCGGCGAGCAGACGCCGGTTCTCGTCCAGCCCGTCGAGCAGGGCGTCCAGCCAGGCGGTGCCGTCGGTGAGGGCGGCCGTGTGCGCGATGACGCCGACATGGCTGGGGCCGTGGCTCACCTCCTCCGGCAACCGGGCGAGGTCGGCGGCGGCCCCGGGTCCGGCGACCGCGACCGCGGCCTTCAGGCCCGCCAGGTTCCAGGCCTTGGAGGCCGACATGAGGGACAGCCCGCGCTCGGCGCCCGGCAGGCTCAGATACGGCACGAAGTCCACGCCGGGCGCGGTGAGCGGGGCGTGGATCTCGTCGGCGACGACCCGGACGCCGTACCGGTCCGCCAGTTCCGTCAGGGCGGTGAGTTCCCCGGCCGTGTGGACGGTGCCCGTCGGGTTGTGCGGGCTGCACAGCAGGTGGGCGGCCGGTCTGCCGCCGAGCCCGCGGAACACGTCGGCGAGGACGTGGAGGTCGATCCGCCCGCCGGGGCCGAGCGGAGCCTCCACCACTCGCCGGTCCATGTGCTCGATGAACTGGTAGAACGGCGGATACACCGGTGAGTTGACGACCACCGGATCGCCGGGTCCGGTGACCAGTTTCAGCATCTCGACCACGCCGAGCATCACGTCGGGCACGAGCGCGGTGCGGGCCACGTCCAGCCCGTGCCAGTCCCAGCGTTTCGCGGCGAACGCGGCGAGGGCCTCGGCGTAGCCGGTGCCCGCCGGGTAGCCGGTGTCCCCGAGCGCCATCGCGTCCGTGACCGCGCGGACGACCGGTCCGGGGAGCGGCACGTCCATCTCCGCCACCCACACCGGGAGCACGTCCTGCGGATAGGTGCGCCATTTCATGCTGGTACGGCGTCGCAGCCGGTCGAGGGTGAGCGCGCGCAACGGGTTCGGTTCGTCCGGGTTCTCCTGCTCGATGCTGGTCATGGGGTCAAGATAGGCGGCCCGGAGGTGCCCGGGAACACGCCCGGAAGGCCATGTCGTACCCCCATGGGATCGCAAAGATCACCGTCGTGGTGAACACCGTCGCGCCCGGCCCCGTATGGAGAGCAGGGCGCTCGACGACCGGAGGGCCCCGCGGTGTCGACACCGCGCGTTCGGGGTTTCGGGAGCCATGGATGAGGCACGCACGACGACGGGTCGTCAGGCGGGGGACGCAGCTGGCGGCGGTCGGCGGACTCCTTCTGGGAGGCGCGATGGTCACCACGGCCATGGCGAGCGAGACTCCCGGTACGGCCGCCGTCCCGTTCAGCTCCGCGGCACGGGCCGGTGACACCGGCGCCGCGCTGGTGGCCCAGCTCGGTACGGCCCGCACGGCGGGCAGTTGGATCGGCGCCGACGGCAAGCCGGTGGTCGCGGTGACCGACGCGCAGGCCGCGGCGGCGGTGAAACGGGCGGGTGCCGAGCCCAGGATGGTCTCGCACAGCATGAACGAGCTGAAGGCGGCCACCGCCGCGCTGCGCGCGGCACCTCGGGTGGCCGGCACCGCGTGGGCGGTGGACTACCGGACCAACCGGGTGATGGTGGAGGCCGACACCACGGTGTCCGCGTCCGACTGGTCGGACCTGAGCCGGGTCGCCGCGGGCATCGGCGGTTTCGTGCAGATGCAGCGCTCCCAGGGCACGTTCTCGCCCCGGCTCAACGGCGCACAGCCGATCCTGTCGACGGGCGGCCGCTGTTCGGCGGGGTTCAACGTCACCAACGGACAGACCGACTTCATCCTCACCGCCGGTCACTGCGGTCCCGCCAACACCGTCTGGTTCGACGAGGGCCAGGGCAACGACCAGCAGCTGGGCACCACGATCAACACGCAGTTCCCGGGCAACGACTTCTCACTGATCCAGTACGCGTCCGGGAAGGCCGGTGACAACGCGGACGTGGTCGCCATCGGCAACGGCCAGGGCGTGCGGATCACGGGGGCGGCCGATCCGACGGTCGGGCAGAAGGTGTTCCGCAGCGGCTCCACGAGTGGGCTGCACGACGGCACGGTGACCGCGCTCAACGCGACCGTCAACTACCCCGAGGGCACGGTCACCGGACTCATCCAGACGAACGTGTGCGCCGAACCGGGTGACAGCGGCGGCCCGTTGTTCTCCGAGGGCATCGCCCTGGGCGTGACCTCGGGCGGCAGCGGCGACTGCACCGCGGGCGGGGTGACGTTCTTCCAGCCGGTGACGCGGGCGCTGGCGGCGCTGAACGTGCAGTTGGCGGGGTCGACGCAGAACGCGGCCGCGGGGCAGGGCGCCTCGCCCGCGCCGTCGGGGGCGGCCACCCACAGTGCGATCGCGCCGAGCGCGGCCTCACCGGGTTCGGCGGCGCCGGTCGGCGGCTCAAACGACACCAGCCTGGTCGCCAAGCTCACCGACACCCGTAACGTCGGTCCGGGTCTGCTGGTGATCGGGGGCAGTCTGGTCGCTCTGGTCGCGACCCGTTACTTCCGGGCGGAGCAGGACCGCAAGGCGTACCAGCGCTACTACTCGGCGACTTGGGGCTGACGGCGGGGCCGGGGGCCGCGGCGGGTCCCACGGGGCTACGAGAAGGGCGCCCGTCCGGACGGGCGCCCGGGACGGTCGGTCAGGCCGCCTGGTCCGGCTGGTGCGGGGACGCGGCCGCCCATTCGAGGACGAGCCGCCGGTACTCCTCGCGCTGCTCGGTGCTCAGTGTCCCGCCCGACCGGAGCCACAGGGCCCGGATCTCCTCGTTGACCTCGTCGGCCGATCGCTCGGTGACGGCTTCAACAGTGGTGGACATGGTGTGAAGCATATGCCGGTCGACGTGAAGGCGCCGTGAGTAAGTACGACCGATACGGACATAACGGACCGTGTTCATCATCACGTCAATGAGCTGAGGGGAGAACGGAGTTGCCTTCCGGGCGCCGCCGGACGTCCGGACGGGAACGCCGGTTCAGCCGCCGTTCCCGCCGAGCACCAGCACCTGGATCGCCAGCACGGCCGCGCCACGGGCCCAGTCGTGGAAGTCGGAGACCTTGGTCTCCAGGTGGACCGGCGTGGCGAGCGGATGCCGGTGGCCGCCGAGGGTGTCCCGCACGGCGTCCCCGGCCACCTCCATCAGGCCGACCCCTTCCCCGGCGAGCAGGATCTTCTGCGGCACGACGAAGTTGGCGATGTGCGCGAGCAGGGTGCCCAGCGCCCGGCCGGCCTCGCCGATCACCCGCGCGGCCATCGGCTCGCCCGCCGCGGCGCGCGCCAGGATCTCCTCGTAGGACGCGTCCAGGCCGGTGGCGGCCCGGATCTGGTAGCGGATGCTGGGGATGGTGAGCAGCGACACGGCGCTGCCGCGCTCGCCGTCCGGGGTCAGCGGGCCCAGCGGGTCGATGATCCAGTGCCGGCCGAAGCCCCGGTCCTCCTCGGCGTACGGGACCCGCCGGCCGCCGAGCACCAGCCCGTAGCCGATGCCGGCGCCGATGGTCAGGACGACGAAGCGGTCCAGTCCCCGCCCCGCGCCGAACCAGGTCTCGGCCTCGACCAGGGCGGCCACGTCGTTCTCCACCACGACCGGGAGCCCGGTGCGTCCGCCCACCAGCTCGGCCAGCGGGACGTCACGCCAGCGCAGGTAGGGCGACTCGCCGACCACCGCGTGCTCGCGCACGAAGCCGCCGACGCCGATGCCGATGCCCGCGACGGCCGGGTGCCGGACGGCCAGCTCCGCTGCCATCTCGGCCAGCAGGTCGGCGACCCGCTCGGGGTCGTGGCTGACGAGAGGGCGGTCGAGGCGGGCGACGATGTCGCTGCGGAGGGTGGTGACGACGCCGTACACCGTCTCGTCGGTGACCTTGAAACCGAGGAAGCAGCGGGACTCGGCGACCACGTCCAGCGGCTGCGAGGGGCGGCCCTGGCGCGCCTCCGCAGGGGCGCCCGACCACGGGGTCTCGACGAGCAGCCCGGACTCGATGAGCGGCTTGGTCAGGCGAGTGAGACTGCCCTGCGAGAGGTTCAGCCGGCGGGCCAGCTCGGTGCGCGACAGCGGGCCGTTCACAAGCACCTCGATCGCCACGGAGCGCTCCGCGGGGCTCAGCGGCAGCCAGTCGGACACGGCATCCCTTTTCTTCCGTAACTGAAGTAACCAGGCCACCCTACTGTGCGCCGGGTGCGCCGCAGAAGCGCTCTCCTGAGGTCCCTCCCGCTTCCTCCCACCCCTTGACGGCGAGATTCTTCCGAAGCAAAAGTAACCACTATGACTTTCTCACTCGGCATCGTCGGCGCCGGCCAGTTCTCCGGCCAGTTCGCCACCCTGTTCCAGGCCCATCCCGGCGTCGGCGACGTGTACGTCACCGACCTGCTGCCCGAGCGGGCGGAGCAGCTCGCCGCCGCCCAGAGCCTGGCGGGGACCTTCCCGTCGTACGAGGCGATGCTGGAGTCGGCGGACGTCGACGCGGTCGCGGTCTTCACCCAGCGCTGGACGCACGGCCCGCTGGTCCTGGCGGGCCTGAACGCGGGCAAGCACGTGTACTCGGCGGTCCCCATGGCGATCACCGCCGAGGAGATCGCGGCGATCATCGACGCGGTCAGGACGACCGGCCTGACGTACATGATGGGCGAGACCAGCCAGTACAACCCGGCCACCGTGCACGCCCGCAACCAGATCGCCGAGGGCGCCTTCGGGCGGCTGTTCTACGCCGAGGGCGACTACGTCCACGACATGGACCTGGGCTTCTACGACGCGTACCGCTACAGCGGCGGCGAGAACTGGAAGGCGACCGCCAGCTATCCCCCGCTGCTCTACCCGACGCACGCGGTGGGCGGGGTGCTCGGCGCCTGGCAGACGCACGCGGTGAGCGTGTCGGCGATCGGGGTGGTGGACGACCGCGGGGACGGTGTCTTCGACAAGGACGTCAGCCAGTTCGGCAACGACGTGTCCAACGCCACCGCGCTGTTCGAGGTCGCGGGCGGCGGTTCGTTCCGTACGAACGAGTTCCGCCGGGTCGGCTACCCGTCACACATCCGGGAATCGCGCTTCCGGTTCTTCGGGACCGAGGCCAGCATGGAGCAGCTGGCGACGGTGGCGCTGTGGCAGGACAAGAAGGGCGTGCAGGACATCAGCGAACTCCTGGAGCCCAAGCCCACCATGTCGCCCGACGACCCCTCGCTCCAGCACATCGCGCCGGAGCTGCGGGCGGCCTTCACCTCCGGTTCGGCACCGGTGCACGACCGGGCCCGGCTGCCGCGGGAGTTCGACACGCTGCACAACGGGCACGAGGGCAGCCACCACTTCCTGGTCGACGACTTCGTGACGGCCGTCAACACGCGCTCCCTGCCGACGGTCAACGCGTGGGTCGCCGCCCGCTACACCCTGCCGGGCATCATCGCGCACGAGTCCGCGCGGCAGGGCGGGGCCAGGCTGGAGATCCCGGACTTCGGGGACGCCCCGGAGAGCTGACCGGGGCGGCGGCCGGGGCCGGGTGCCGTCAGGTGCCCGGCTTGCGGCCGTACACGTAGACGTCGTCGCCGTTCTTCAGGAGCGACCAGTACTTCTTGGCGGTCGCGGTGGTCATGTTGACGCAGCCGTGCGAACCCGGCGGGTTCCACATGCTGAGACCCACCGAGTGGAAGGCCTGGCCGCCGTCGAAGAACTGGCTGTAGGGCATCGGCACGTTGTAGAGCGAGGAGACGTGGTCGATGTCACGCCAGTAGATCTTCTTCAGGCCGGTGCGGGTGACGTATCCCTTGCGGCCGGTACGGACCGGGACCGGGCCGTAGACCAGCTTGTTGCCGTCCTGGATCCAGCTGAGCTGGAGCGTGAGGTTCACGCAGGCGATGCGCCCCTTGTTGGTGGGGCACTTGCCGTCCTTGTTCGGCTTGTTGCCGACGGCCTTCTGCTTGTTCATCAGGTCCATCACGCCCCAGGTGACGGGGCCGGCGTAGCCGATGTCGGGCGTGATGCCGTGCTTGTCCTGGAAGGCCTTGATCGCCTTGCAGTCGGCGGCGGACTGCTTGCCGTCCACCGGCCGGCCGAGGAACTTCTCCACCTGCTTCTGGTACGGCCCCGCCTGGGTGGTGCAGCTCGCGGCCTGCGCCGGAGCGGAGGTGAGCGCCAGCGTGAGCGGCGCCACCAGTCCGGTGACGCCGAGTACGACGGCACCTCGTCTGCGTATGTCCCCCATGTGAAGTCTGTCTCCTTCCTGTGTCCTGCGATCTCGTGGTCCTAGACCGGCCGATCGAGGGCATTGGTTGTAGCACCGGCCAGGCTGTGACGAAACGGTTAACTTCGGCGTCGTCCGCGCGGGCGGCCTAGGCTGCCGTCCATGCACCGCATGCTTGCCGACGATCTCGCCCGGTTCCCCGGACTTCTGCGGTCGGCCCGTGACGTCGCCGTCCGCGCGCTGGCCGGGCTGGACGAGCGGCCGGTGGCCGCGCCCGCCCCGGTACCCGCGCGGGCGGCACTGCCCGAACAGGGGGAGGGCGGAGAGGGCGCGCTGGCCCGGTTCACCGAGCGGTGGGCGCCGGGTCTCTCCGCCTCGGCCGGCCCACGCTACCTCGGTTTCGTCACCGGCGGTGTGACGCCTGCCTCCCTGACCGGCGACTGGCTGACCTCGGCGTACGACCAGAACGCGGCCGGGGCCCTCGGCTCCTGGGGTACCGCCCTGGAGCGCGAGACGGTGGCCTGGCTGGCCGAACTCTTCGGGCTCGGCGAGGCGCACGGCGGGGCGTTCGTGACCGGCGCCACGATGTCCAACACGGTCGGTCTGGCGGTCGCCCGGCAGTGGCTCGGCGAGCGGCTCGGGGTGGACGTCTCCCGGACGGGTTCGGCCGCTCTCGGCCCGGTCGACGTGCTCTCCGGCAGCCCGCACTCCAGTGTCGGCAAGGCGCTGTCGGTGCTCGGCATCGGGCGGGACCGGCTGCGGCCGGTCCCCCTGCTGCCCGGCAACCGGGAGGCGGTGGACGTGAGCGCGCTGGACGCGGCGCTGGACGCGCTGGACGGACGGCCGGCGATCGTCGTCGCCAACGCCGGCACGGTGAACACCGTCGACTTCGACGACCTGCGGGCGATCGCCGCGCTCAGGGAGCGGTACGACTTCTGGCTGCACGTCGACGCCGCGTTCGGCGCCTTCGCCGCCCTCTCCCCCGCCCACGCCCCGCTCGTCGCCGGTCTGGACGCGGCCGACTCGGTCTGCGTGGACCTGCACAAGTGGCTCAACGTCCCCTACGACGCGGCCGTGCAGTTCACCCGCCGCCGCGACCTCCAGGTGGCCGTCTTCCAGAACGAGTCCCCCTATCTGGGGCCGCCCACCGGCGATCCGGACTTCCTGCACCTGACCCCGGAGACCTCCCGCCGGCTGCGGGCGCTGCCTGCCTGGTTCTCCCTGACGGCGTACGGCCGTGCCGGATACCGCGAGATCGTCGAGCGCAACGTCACCGAGGCCCGCCGCCTCGGGGAGGGCGTCGACGCACTCCCGGCCCTGCGCCTGCTCGCCCCGGTCCGGCTCAACGTGGTCTGTTTCACCCTCGCCGAGGACCCCACGCAGGAGCGGGTGGACGCCCTGGCCCGGGCGCTGGCCTCGTCCGGGGAGACGTTCCTCACTTCCACGGTGTACGGCGGGGTGCCGGCACTGCGGGCGGCGTTCAGCAACTGGCGGACCACCGAGGACGACACCCGGCGGGTACTGGCGGCGGTCACGGCGGCGTCAGCCGCTCTGTGAGGCGTGCCGGATCTCCCGGTGCGGCCGCAGCGCCGCGTGGAAACCGCCGTGGACGGCGGTGAGACCGCCGTCGACGCGGAGCGTGGTGCCGGTGATCCAGGCGGCGTCACGGGAGGCGAGGAAGGCGACGGCGGCGGCGACGTCCGCCGGCTCGCCGACCCGGCCGAGAGGGTAGAGCGGCGTGAGGGCGTCGAGTTCGTCCTCCCGGTCCGCCCACGCCGAGGTGCGGACCGTACCCGGCTCCACCAGGTTCACCCGGACCCCGCGCGCGGCCGCGTGCCCGGCGAGGGTGCGGGTCAGCGAGCCGAGGCCGGCCTTGGCGGCGCTGTAGGCGTGATTGCCGAAGTCGGCCCCGGCGTTGACGGAGCCGATGCTGACGACGGCGCCGCGACCCGAGGCGGCCAGGTGCGGCAGGGCGGCCCGGCAGCAGCGGTACACGCCGGTGAGGGTGATGTCGAGGTCGAGATCCCAGCCGTCTTCCGGCTGGTCCTCGAAGAGCGGCACGTCCGGGGTGCAGTGCGCGGCGCAGTTCACCAGCACGTCGAGTCCGCCGAAGGCGGCGGCCGCGCGCTCGACGGCGTCCCTCACGGAGTCCCGGTCGGCCACGTCGCAGCCGAACGCCTCGACCGCCAGACCCTGTTCGCGCAACGCGGCGGCCGTCAGCTCCGCCTCGGCCAGGTCCCGGTCGGCCGCCAGCACCCGTGCGCCCTCCTCGGCCAGCCGCCGGGCCACGGCCGCGCCGATGCCGCGGGCCGCGCCCGTGACGAGAACCCCGTGTCCCGCAAAGCGATTGAGTCCGGTCATGGCACGACCGTACGGGCCGAAGGATCAACAGGACAGACAGCGTGCGGGCATGTCCGCGTTCTTGCAGCAACTCCCGGCTCTGCTGGGCGTCGTGATATCGGCGCCCTCGGTTCGTATCTCGCGGTGGTGCGGGGTGATCGGGTGCGGTTCCGGCGCGAGCAGGAGGCGCGCTGGGACGAGCGCCGGCTGACCGTGTAGTCGGAGTGGGCGCAGGCGTTGAAGAGGACCGTCTCCGTCGACTACCGGGTGGCCGCCCATCTGGGCAACGACCCCCATCCCCGCCCGCTCTCCCCGCAGGAGGCCGAACCCCTGCTTGCCGAAGCCCAGTTGGCCCGTGATCCGCACGGCGAGAAGCTCATCATGCTGGGCAGCCCGGCGGTGGTCGCCAAGGGACAGGAGTGGGTGCTCGCGGTGATGGCGATGGAACGGTTCCTGCGGGAGGAGCGGCGGGATCCCGAGGCGTGGCGGATCCTGCTGGAGCGGCAGCGCGACGGCCGGGACGACGTCTACGCGGCCGTCCGCGAGGACCTGGCGCTGCCGCCCGGTCACCCGGGACGCCTGCCGCTGGCGGAGGCCTGACGGCCTCCGCCGCTTTCCTCGCGTCAGTGGCCGCGGGCGATCCACTCGGCCAGGTGGGGAGCCTCGGCGCCGATGGTGGTCGAATCGCCGTGTCCGGGCAGGACCTTCGTCTCCGGCGGGAGGGTGAGCAGTTTGTCCCGGATGGAGTCAATGATCGTCGGGAAGTGGGAGTAGGACCGCCCGGTCGCGCCCGGGCCGCCGTGGAAGAGGGTGTCACCGGTGAAGACGGTGGCGAGGCCCGGCTCGTACAGGCAGACGGCCCCGGGGGCGTGGCCGGGCGTGTGCA
This sequence comes from Streptomyces sp. NPDC059224, assembly GCF_042754285.1. Taxonomy (NCBI): domain Bacteria; kingdom Bacillati; phylum Actinomycetota; class Actinomycetes; order Kitasatosporales; family Streptomycetaceae; genus Streptomyces; species Streptomyces sp. NPDC059224. The sequence continues at coordinate 57,135 of NZ_JBHZAN010000007.1, read as the reverse complement.
GCACGGTCAGATCGGCGCCGGCCGCCTCGATGACCAGCCCGTCGGAGAGGTGGTTGTCGGGGTCGCGGTCGGGGTGGGTGAGCTTCCACAGCGGCAGGTCGTCGGGGTGCAGCCAGATCTTGGCGCCGGTCAGGTCCGCGAGGGCGGGCGCGGCAGAGATGTGGTCGTTGTGCGCGTGGGTGCACACGATCGCCTTCAGGACCCGGTCCTCGACGGCTTCGGCGATGGCCTCGGCGTCGTGGGCCGCGTCGATGACGATCACCTCGCGTTCGTCGCCGATGATCCAGACGTTGTTCTCGACGTCCCAGGAGCCGCCGTCGAGGGTGAACTGCCCGGCGGTGACGACGCGTTCGATCCGGGTGGTCATCAGAGCACCACCACCGAACGCAGCACGTCGCCCTGGTGCATCCGGTCGAACGCCTTCTCCACCTCGTCGAGCCGGATGGTCTCCGTGACGAAGGCGTCCAGCGGCAGCCGGCCCTGCAGGTGCAGGTCGATCAGCATGGGGAAGTCCCGGCTGGGCAGGCAGTCGCCGTACCAGCTGGACTTGAGTGCGCCGCCGCGGCCGAAGACGTCCAGGAGCGGCAGTTCGAGCTTCATCTCGGGGGTCGGTACGCCGACCAGGACGACCGTCCCGGCGAGGTCGCGGGCGTAGAAGGCCTGCCGGTAGGTCTCGGGGCGGCCGACCGCCTCGATGACGACGTCGGCGCCGAAGCCGCCGGTCAGCTCGCGGATCGCCTCGACGGGATCGTTGGTCCGCGAGTTGACCGTGTGCGTGGCGCCCAGGGTGCGCGCGGTCTCGAGCTTCCGGTCGTCGATGTCGACGGCGATGATCTTCGCGGCGCCCGCCAGCTTCGACCCGGCGATCGCGGCGTCACCGACCCCGCCGCAGCCGATCACGGCGACCGAGTCGCCGCGGCCGACGCTGCCCGTGTTGATCGCGGCACCGATGCCGGCCATCACCCCGCAGCCGAGCAGGCCGGCCACCGCAGGGGAGACGGCCGGGTCGACCTTGGTGCACTGTCCGGCGGCGACCAGCGTCTTCTCGGCGAAGGCTCCGATGCCGAGCGCCGGGGACAGCTCCTGCCCGGTCGAGGCGAGGGTCATCTTCTGCTTCGCGTTGTGGGTGTTGAAGCAGTACCAGGGACGGCCGCGCAGACAGGCCCGGCACTGGCCGCACACCGCACGCCAGTTGAGGATCACGAAGTCTCCGGGCGCCACGTCCGTGACACCCTCGCCGACCGACTCCACGACACCGGCGGCCTCGTGGCCGAGCAGGAACGGGAACTCGTCGTTGATCCCGCCCTGTTTGTAGTGCAGGTCGGTGTGACAGACCCCGCAGGCCTGTACCTGTACGACGGCTTCGCCCGGCCCGGGGTCCGGCACCACGATCGTCTCGACCCGCACCGGCTCGTCCTTGCCCGGTGCGATCACGCCGCGTACTTCCTGCGCCATGGACCTGACCCTTTCGTCGCTCTGCTGACGTGCCTGTATTCCGACCCTACGCGTGACCGCTCGGTAACGGCACGGAGCACGTCGATCATCACGGATCTTTCCCGCCGGTCAGCCGACCGGTGGGGCCCTGTGCCCCACGGTGGCCGATGTGCCCGACGTAGCCTGGGGGCGCCGCCCACCGCCCGGACGAGGAGCACCGTGACCACCGCAGACGCTGTTTCGCCGGGACGGACCGGAGACCGGACGGGTCCGTCCCCGTTCCGGCTGCTCCTCTCCTATGCACGGCCGCACCGCTGGGCCCTGTCGGCCGGTGCGGTGCTCTCGCTGCTGACGGGGGCGACCGGGCTGCTGCTGCCGCTGGTGGCGCGGGGACTGATCGAGGACCTGTCCCACGACCGCTCCGTCTCCGGGAGGTTGCTCGCGATGGCGGGCCTGGTCGTCACCAACACCGTGGTGGGCGCCCTGGGTTCGTACGTGCTGCGGCGTACCGCCGAGTCGGTCGTGCTGGGGGCACGGCGCACCTTGTCGTCGTACCTGCTGCGGCTGCGGATCACCGCCGTGGACCGCACCGAACCCGGGGATCTGATGGCGCGGATCACCTCGGACACCACCCTGCTGCGCGAGGTCACCACGGACTCACTCGTCGCGCTCGGCACCGGCGGGCTCACCCTGGTCGCCACGGTGGTGATGATGGGGGTGGTCGACCCGGTACTGCTGGGTGTCACGCTCGCGGTGATCGCCGGGGCGGGCACGGTCCTCGGCATGATCGTGCCGCGTATCAACCGGGCCGGCCGGCGGGCGCAGGACGCGGTCGGGGTGATGGGAGCCTCACTGGAGCGGGTGCTGGGCGCGCTGCGCACCGTGAAGGCGTCGGGCGCCGAGCACCGCGAGGAACGGGTGCTGCACGAGGCCGCCGAGGAGTCCTGGCGGCAGAGCGTGCGGGCCGCCAAGTGGGCGGCCGTGGCGGGCAACACCGCGGGGCTCGCGATGCAACTGGCGTTCATCACGGTGCTGGCGGTGGGCGGGGCACGGGTGGCGACCGGTGCCATCGGCATCGGCACGCTGGTGGCGTTCCTGCTCTACGTCTTCTACCTGATGTCACCGATCCAGCAGGTCGTCGGCGCCGTCACGCAGTACCAGACCGGCGCCGGCGCGCTCGCCCGGATCCAGGAGGCGCTGCGACTGCCCGCCGAACCGCCGTCCGCGCCCGCCGAGTTGCCGGCCCCCGGCGCCGAGCCGGCGGCCGTCACCTTCACCGCCGTACGGTTCCGCTACGCCGACGACCTGCCCTACGTGCACCACGGCGTGAGCTTCGAGGTACCCGCCCGGGGCATGACGGCGTTCGTCGGTCCGTCCGGAGCGGGGAAGACCACCGTCTTCTCGCTGATCGAGCGCTTCTACGACCCGGAGTCCGGCACGATCACCCTCGACGGCCGCCCGCTCGCCGACTGGGAACTCCCCCTGCTGCGCTCGGCCATCGGATACGTCGAGCAGGACGCGCCCGTCCTGTCCGGGTCGTTGCGGGACAATCTGCTCCTCGGCAATCCGCTGGCCGACGAGGACACGGTGGCACGGGTCCTGAAGACGACCCGGCTGGACCACCTGGTGGCGCGGCTGCCGCAGGGCCTCGGGACACTGGTCGGGCACCGCGGGACCAAGCTGTCCGGCGGCGAGCGGCAACGGATCGCGATCGCCCGGGCGTTGCTGCGCCGGCCCCGGCTGCTGCTGCTGGACGAGGCGACCTCGCAGCTGGACGCGGTGAACGAGGCGGCCCTGCGGGACACCGTCGCCGACGTGGCACGGTCGACCACCGTGCTGGTGGTCGCGCACCGCCTGTCGACGGTGACGACGGCCGACCGGATCGTCGTGATGGACGCGGGCCGGGTCCGCGCGGTGGGCACGCACCGGGAGCTGGTGGCGGCGGACCCGCTGTACGCGGAACTGGCGGCGACGCAGTTCCTGTCCGCCGCGGACTGAGGCCACGGTGGCCGGCCACCGGTCACCGCGTACGACGAAGGGCCGCCCCCGGTGCGGAACGGCCCTCGGGGTGCGGTGCGGGGTCAGGACTCGATGGCCGGCACCAGTCCCGTGGCCGGCGCGGCCATGTCGGTGAGCTGGTGCAGTTCGCCCAGCTTCTGGAGCCCGTTCAGTCCCTGCACCTGCTCCGAGATCCTGGGGATCTCGTCCTGGTGCTCGGCCGGGATGCCGATGCGGGAGACCGAGTCGAGCACGCCGAGCACGGTGGGGTTCCCGGAGTGCGGCGCGCTCGCGTCGGCCGCGTTCGCCAGCGGGGCGGCGAGGCCGGTGACCCCGACGGCGAGGCCGACGGCGGCGACGATACGTCGTGTGGAGATCATGTCTCCAGCAACGGGCTGGGCGCCCGGCCGGTCACGGGCAGCCGGTCCCCCTCACCCGTCAGGCGCAGTGCCCGGCCTGCGCTTGCCGAGCCCGGCAGGGCGGAGGAGGCTCGAAGCAGGGGCCGTCGCGGCCTGCTCCGCATCGGGCCGCGGGCTCCCGCAGGAGGTCACCATGGGCACCGCGACAGGCCCCACGTTCGACACCGACACGCTGCGCCGGGCGATAGAGGGAAACACGGGGAACACCCTGCTGGCGCTCTACACGGACGACGCGGAGATCCGCATCGTCGACCGCACCGACCAGCCCAGCCACCCCAGGGTCCTGCACGGCCGCCGGGACATAGCCGCCCTGCTGGACGACGTCTACGGCCGGGACATGACCCACAGCCTGGACCAGTGCATCGTGCAGGGTGACCGGGCCGCCTACAGCGAGTCCTGCGAGTACGCGGACGGCGTCCGGGTGCTCGCCGAATCGATGGTCACGCTGCGTGATGGCAAGATCGCCGAACAGATCACGATCCAGGCATGGGACGAGTAGCCGCCAGGGCCGCGAGGGTCCAGGTCAGCGCCCGGCTGACCTGGACCTTCTCGGCGCGGGCCGGACTGGGGCACAGCCGCCGAGCCCGGCCGGGCGGGTCCGTCGTCCTGCTGCGCACGCTCCTGCGGGCGGCGCACCGCCGTGGGAAACGCTGAGCGCCTCGGCTACTCTGGGCGCGGGCCGTGACTGGCGCTGAGGTGGAGCACCACCGTGGAGCGGCCCGCACTGTCGAGCCGTGCGCCTGGGCGATCAAGGTCTGACCAGCTCAGGAGTGTGCCGCATGACCCATGCCTCTCTCATGGACGGAACCGCCGTCGCCCGCCGGATCGTCGGGCAGACCGCGCAGCGGGCCGCCGAGTTCACCGCGCGCACCGGCACCACGCCGTGCCTGGCGACCGTGCTGGTCGGCGAGGACCCGGCCTCCGTCACCTACGTCCGGATGAAGCAGAACCGCAGCCGCAAGGCCGGTATCGCCTCCCGGCACGTGGCGCTGCCCGCCACCACGACCACCGCGGAACTCGTCGCCACCCTGCGGGAGTTGTCGGCCGATCCGGCGGTGCACGGCATCCTGCTCCAGCACCCGGTCGGCGAACACATCGACGAGCGGGCCGCGTTCGAGGCGATCGCGCCGGAGAAGGACGTGGACGGCGTGACCTTCGCGTCGTTCGCGACGATGAGCTTCGGCCTGCCGGGCTTCGTCTCCTGCACGCCCGGCGGCATCCTGCGCCTGCTCGACGCGTACGACGTCGACCCGGCCGGGAAGCGGGCGGTGGTCGTCGGCCGCAGCGCGATCCTGGGCAAGCCGGCCGGCATGCTGCTGCTCGCCCGCGACGCCACCGTCACCTACTGTCACTCCCGCACCCGGGACCTGTCGGCGGCGGTGCGGGAGGCGGACATCGTGGTCGCCGCCGTCGGCCGCCCCGGGCTGATCCGGGGCCAGGACATCAAGCCGGGCGCGGTGGTGCTCGACGCCGGCTACAACGCGGGCAACGTGGGTGACGTCGACTTCGACACCGCCGTCGAGCGGGCCTCGCTGATCACGCCGGTACCGGGCGGCGTCGGCCCGATGACCATCGCCGTACTGCTGGAGCAGACCGTCACCGCCGCCGCCCGGCAGCTCGGCGGGTGATCAGCGCATCCAGGCGCTGTATTCCATGACGTCACCGGCCCGTACGCCGTACTCGGGATCGTCCCGGGTGAACGTGGTCTCCAGGCCGAGTACGGCACCGGTGGCCGGATCCAGGATCAGCATCCGCCGGGCGCCCGAGGCCTCGTCGTGGACGTACGCCTGCCCGGTGCGGCCGAGCCGGTCGGTGACCTGGCCGGCCGGGCGCAGGCCCTGGGCGTCGGCGAGGAGTTCGGCGAGGGCGGCCGACTCCCGGGCGCCGAGCGTCCAGTTGTCGAGCAGCTCGCGGGTGGCGTCCAGGAGCTCGGAGGTCGTGAGGGTGCGGGTGTGGCCGTAGACCAGCTCGATGAGGTAGGCGCGCAGCTCCGCCGGGTCGTGCGGGGGTGTGCCGAGCGGCGGCCCGTCGCCCCACATCGGGGGGAAGGTGCGCCGGCTGAGCACGTGGCCGTCCTCGACCAGCCGTGACCGCTCGCCGTCGTCGGTGAGGACCGGGCGGCCGGGGTGGGACGGGTCGGTCGCCACGACCACTTCGGTGTGACTGCCGTCCGCCGCCCATCGCTCCACCCGCTCCTCGGGCAGGGTGACCGGCGGCCTGCCGTCGCTCATGCCGAGGCTCCAGGACTGCACGTGAGTGCCCTGGCGCAGGGCCGGGGAACCGTCCTGGGCCGCCACGGCGGCCAGTTTCGCGACCTCGGCGAGCGGTACCGGCACCGAGTGGACGCGGACGGCCAGCGGCCGGGGCGCGGCGACCGCGGGCGCGCCGGCCGGACCGCCCACCAGCACGGTCACCACGGTGACGACGGCGACGAGGGCCGCGGCGAGCGACCACGCCAGTCGGGGCCTGGTCCGGCGCCGGGGACGCGGGGTCTCGTGCAGCAACCGGGCGAGGTGCCGTTCGGCGGTGTGGTCCAGGGGACCGTCGCCGAAGTGGGGACCCGCGGCGGGTACCGGGTCGGCGGCGCGCAGCAGGTCGAGTTCGTCAGCCATGGCGGTGTTCCTCGGTAAGAGCCTCGACGGCAGGGGGTCGCAGTCGGTCGATCTCGGCTCTGAGCCGGCGACGGGCCCGGTGCAGCCGCATCGCGGCCGCCCTGCTGCCGCAGCCCAGGGCGACCGCGACCTCGTCCACGCCGAGTTCCTCCCACGCGGTCAGCCGCAGCACCTCCTGGTCGGCCGGGGAGAGCCGGCCCAGCGCCTCGTGCACCCAGGAGCCGGGCCGTTCGCTGTCCGGGCCGGCCACGGTGTGGCGTCCGTGGGCGGTCTCGTCGTTGCCCAGCCGGTCCAGCAGCCGGCGCCTGCGCCCGTAGCCGCGTACCGCGTTGGCGAGGCAGTTGCGTGCCACGCCGTACAGCCAGGGCAGCGGGGTCGCCGGGAGGTCTGCGCGGCGCCGCCAGGCCACCGTGAACACCTCCGCCACCACTTCCTCCACCTCGCCGGTCCGCCCGTCCAGTCGCCGTGCGACATAGCGGCTGACCGCCCAGTAGTGCTCGCGATAGGCAGCGGCGAAGATCTCGTCGTTGCTCATGTTCGGTTCTTGTCCGGCACCTTTCCGATCGTCACACCTCTTTCCGTGACGCTCGTCGCATCCCTCGAGTGTGACCGGTGCGCTCCGCCCGGACACAGGCGGGGTATGAGGAACCTCAAGTGGCTCACGACCACGGATCACAAGACGATCGGCACGCTGTACCTGGTCACAGCGTTCTCGTTCTTCTGCGTCGGTGGCGTGATGGCCCTGTTCATGCGCGCGGAGCTGGCCCGGCCGGGCCTGCAGATCATGTCGAACGAGCAGTTCAACCAGGCGTTCACGATGCACGGAACGATCATGCTGCTGATGTTCGCGACCCCGTTGTTCGCGGGCTTCGCGAACTGGATCATGCCGCTGCAGATCGGTGCTCCGGACGTCGCCTTCCCGCGGCTGAACATGTTCGCCTACTGGCTGTACCTGTTCGGCTCCACCATCGCGGTGGGCGGCTTCCTCACCCCGCAGGGCGCCGCCGACTTCGGCTGGTTCGCCTACGCCCCGCTGTCGGACGCGGTCCGCACCCCGGGCATCGGCGCCGACATGTGGATCATGGGTCTGGCCTTCTCCGGCTTCGGCACCATCCTCGGCGCGGTCAACTTCATCACCACGATCATCTGCATGCGCGCCCCCGGCATGACCATGTTCCGCATGCCGATCTTCGTGTGGAACGTGCTGCTGACCGCGGTCCTGGTCCTGCTCGCCTTCCCCGTCCTCGCCGCCGCGCTGTTCGCGCTGGAGGCGGACCGGAAGTTCGGGGCACACGTCTTCGACGCGGCGAACGGCGGAGCCTTGCTCTGGCAGCACCTCTTCTGGTTCTTCGGCCATCCGGAGGTGTACATCATCGCCCTGCCGTTCTTCGGCATCATCTCCGAGGTCATCCCGGTCTTCTCCCGCAAGCCGATGTTCGGCTACATGGGTCTGATCGCGGCGACCATCGCGATCGCCGGTCTGTCCGTGACGGTGTGGGCGCACCACATGTACGTCACCGGCGGTGTGCTGCTGCCGTTCTTCTCCTTCATGACCTTCCTCATCGCGGTCCCGACCGGGGTGAAGTTCTTCAACTGGATCGGCACGATGTGGAGGGGCTCGTTGTCCTTCGAGACACCGATGCTCTGGGCCACCGGCTTCCTGATCACCTTCACCTTCGGCGGGCTGACCGGCGTGATGCTCGCCTCGCCCCCGATCGACTTCCACGTCTCCGACACGTACTTCGTGGTGGCCCACTTCCACTACGTGGTCTTCGGCACGGTCGTCTTCGCGATGTTCGCGGGCTTCCACTTCTGGTGGCCGAAGATGACGGGCAAGATGCTCGACGAGCGGCTCGGCAAGATCACCTTCTGGACGCTGTTCACCGGCTTCCACGGCACCTTCCTGGTCCAGCACTGGCTGGGCGCGGAGGGCATGCAGCGCCGGATCCCCGACTACCTGGCGGTGGAGGGCCTCACCACGCTCAACACGGTCTCGACGATCTTCTCGTTCCTGCTGGGATCATCACTGCTGCCGTTCTTCTACAACGTGTGGAAGACGGCGAAGTACGGCGAGAAGGTCGAGGTGGACGATCCGTGGGGGTACGGGCGTTCCCTGGAGTGGGCTACGTCCTGCCCGCCCCCGCGACACAACTTCGTGTCCCTCCCCCAGATACGGAGCGAATCCCCGGCGTTCGATCTGCACCATCCCGACGTGCCCCTCAGGGAGCGGGAGTTGAGCGCGCGATGACGGCTCGGAAGGAGGAGCGGGCGCTGGTCGCCCAGATCGAGGGACACCTGCTGCTGGCGGCGACGCGCGAGGAGGGCCGCGCGGCGGCTGCCCGCCTGACGGATCGGCTGGGTTGGCTCACGGACACGCAACGGGAGGACCTGGAGTCTCAGGTCGCAGTCGAGTACCTGGCGCTGAGCCGTGCGTCATGGCGCCGCACGGCCGAACGCAGCGTCGAGTTGAGGCGTGAGTACGAGCAGAGGTACCGGATCCTGCGCCGCCGGCTCCTGGCCTGCTCCCTGCTCGCCTGCGCCCTCTGGACGGCGGCGACCGTGATCTCACTGTCGGTCTGAGCGCGGAGGCGCCGCAGAGCGGGCGGAGGGTGGGGTCAACGGGTGGACAGGCGTGAACTCGCCATATCTCAGGGGCAGTTCACTCCCTACCGGGCGCCCCCGGACGTCCAGTCCTCCGGTCGCAGCATCCCCACCAGCAGCCGCACCAGTTCCTCCACGACGTCATCGAGCGTCGCGTCCACCCAGCCGGCGCTCCAGTCGTGCAGCAACCCGTTCACGCTGCCGATGAAGGCCGTCGCCGCCAGCCGGTAGTCCCGCGGCGCCGCGTCACCGCGCGCCACCGCCGCGTCCGCCTCACCGCATATCAGCTCCACCCAGCGCGCCCGCCGCGCGAGACGCTGGTCCTCGAGGCGCGGACTGACGCCGATGATCTCCACGAAGGCGACCCGGATACGGCGCGGGTCCGAGGTGACGTCACGGGCGTACGCGCGGAAGAGCACCGTCACCCGCTCCACCAGCGACAGCGGCTTCGCCTCGGCGAACGCGTCCCGCACCGCTTCCTCGGCCCACCCGTTGACCTCCAGGTGCAGCGCGGCGAGCACGTCCTCCAGGGTGTGGAACTCCTCGTAGAACTGCCGGGTGGACAGGCCGGCCGCCTGGCTGAGCGCGGCGACGGTCGTGGCGCGGTATCCCGGCGCGTCGCCGAAGAGCTGGAGCGCCGCGTCGAGGAAGCGCCGGCGGCGTTCGGCCTTGCGTTCCTCGGCGGACCGGCCGCCGTAGCGTCCCGTCGGCGCCTTGAGCCTGCCCGGCACGATTGCCCCCTCCGTCATCCGCCTGATGACCAATTCTGTCGCCGCCGCCTCTTGATCAGCACGTCACCCCACCTTACTTTCCGGTAAGTCGGCTTGGGTCTCAACGCCGTTGTGTCCTCGTCCGCCGGGCCCGTACGGCGCCCGGCGGACGAGGACACGCCTCAGAACTTCGCCGCCACCCAGGCGGCCAGTTCCGACCTGGCGGCGTTCAGCAGGGCGGAGCCGGGCGAGGCCGCCCCGTTGGTCACCAGCGCGAAGTGAGCCACGCCGGAGTCCGAGTCGCTGAGCAGCAGTCGGCGGCTGCCCGTGCCACCAGGTTCGACGGCCACGCCGACCGGGGTCGAGGACGTGTACGACGGGGGTGCGTAGACGGTGCCCAGGTCCGAGACGACCGTGGTGGACGCGCTCGGGAAGGATGCCGGGAGGTGGAGTTCGGTGGGTGCGGTGGCGCTGCCGGAACGCCAGACCTGGACGGCGTACTGGCCGGATCCCACCAGCGCGGCCACGTTCGGCAGCGAACTGGGCACCGGGTTCCAGGTCAGGGTCGTCGAACCGTCACGTGAGCGGTCCTCGTAGGTGAAGGCGAGGGTGGAGCCGGAGGTGGCGCCCGGGTAGATCCGGTCCAGCAGCCTGGCGTCCTGACGGAGGGTCACCGCGCCGGAGTCGTTCATGGCGGCGGCCGAGAGGTCCTCGTCGTTCCAGGCGTCGCCGGTCACGAGCACCTTCCCCGGATTGTCGTTCATCAGCTCGTGGTGACGGCCGCTGTAGATGTCCCACTGCCACTGGCTGCCGGAGAGCACCGGCCCGGAGGACGCCGGGGTGGACCACCAGGTGGACCCGGGCAGGCGGGAGTCGAGGGCCTGGTACATGGCCTTGTCGACGGTCGGCGCCTTGCCCGCGGTGGTACCGGACAGCGGATGCCCGAACTCGCTGACGACCGCCGTGGTTCCGGCGGCGGAGGCGCGGTCGCGGACGGTGCCCAGGTCGGTGCTGTACTGGCCGTCGGAGGCGTTGCCCCACATCAGGATGCCGGAGATGGCCTTCTGGTCGTAGAAGTGGGTGTTGAGGACATACCGCGGGCCGAGGGTGCCGGCGTCCAGCAGGCCGCCCTCCTGCTTCTGGGTGCTGATGTTGGCGTTCCAGAAGAGGTTCGGCTCGACCAGGGCGGGCCTGGCGCTCCAGCCGGCCGCGTCCATCCGGGCCCGGAACCTCTGGTAGAAGGGCCACAGCAGGTTCTGCTCCCAGGTGCGGGAGGTCTGGCCGGAGTCGTAGGAGCCGGCGTACGGCTCGTTGTAGGGGTCGAAGCCGACGACACCGGCGAACTCGTCGGACGTCAGATGCTGTGCCAGGTAGGCCATGGTGGTCTGGGCGGTGGCCAGGAAGGCATCCTGGAGGCCGTAGTTGTTGTGCCAGAAGTCGTACTGGCCCTTCTGTACGGCCGCGTTCTGGGTGATGTTCTGGCCCCAGAACAGGCAGATGCCGCAGAACTCGGCCGGGTAGTTCCCCAGCGCGACCGCCCAGGCGGGGGCGCCGTCGCCCGTGTACCAGCTGCCGGGGTTGAACAGGTGGCGGGAGTACAGGTCCTGGTGGAAGTCGGGGTAGACGCGGACGCCGGAGTCGAGGAACGCCTGCATCTGCGCGGTCGCGGCGGCCAGGTACGCGGTGTCCACCTGGCCCTTGACGGGTTCCGCGTAAGCCCAGGAGAGCAGGAAGCGCACGGCGTTGCCGCCGCCCAGGGCGCGCAGCGCGGTGGCGGACTTCTTGGCGTCGGCGGCGGAGGCGAACGGCAGCCCGTCGTTCTCCGCCAGCTTGGTCTCCCCCGAGACGTTGTAGCCGCGCAGCACCACCTCGCGGCCCTGGCCGTCGACGAAACGGCCGTTCTGCACGGTGAGCGAGGTGCCGTCGAACCAGAGGGAGTCGGACGGGGTGGCCGCGGTGGCGGACGGAGCGCCCGCCACCGCGAGGAATCCGCAGAGGACAACCAGGACAACGATCAAACGTGCCCGGATAGTAGTCATGTCCACTACAGTCCGGTGATCCCCGGACACCGTCAATACTTCTGACTCACGGGTAAGTTGAATACCTGTCAGACGCTTGGGGCTCAACCGCTCGCTCGGCCCGTCACGTTCAACAGGTACTGCTTCCGACTGAGCGGATTGTGATCGGTCCGTGGGCGTTCGGGGACGGTGCCGTGCGCGACGGGCGCGTAGTGGTCGAACACGCTCTCCATTTCGCCCTCGCCCCGGGTCAGTCCCGGCAGCAGCTGCTCCAGCCGGTGCACCCGGCCGGCGGGCACCGCACCCTCCAGCAGGCAGAGCGCTCCCTGCGTCCTGGTCCGCCGGGGCAGCCCGCCGAGGCGGGTGAGCACCGGAAGCAGCGCTCCCAGCGTGTCCGCCGGAGCCTCGAGCAGGAACCGGTGCATCGGCTCGTGCACCTGGGTTCCGGCCCGGCGCAGCGCCTCGGTCAGCACGAGCGGGGTGAGTCCGCGGAAGTCGTGTCCCGTGCTCGACATGCTCTTGTCGAACCCCTGGTGGGCATGGCTCTGCCGGGGCGAGTAGCCGCAGTGGGTCATGGTCACCGTGCAGTCGGGGATCCGCCAGCCGTGCAGCCCCTGGCCGAGGGTCTCGCGCACGGTGTCCTCGACGGCCTTGAAGAAGGCGTACGGCATCGAGCCCAGCTCCACCTCCAGCCGGAAGCCGGTGCCGGCGCCCGGCGGGGCCGGCTCCACCCGCAGACCCACCGTCGCCAGGAAGGGGTTGCCGTCCTTCTTGTTGAACTCGACGGCGGCTCCGCTGCCGGTGAGACGTTCGACGCAGATGGGGGTGGTCTCCCGGAAGGTGACGTGGAGGCCGTACTCGTCGGCGAGGGTCGCCTGGACGACCTCCTTCTGCACCTCGCCGTAGAGGGAGACGGAGGTCTCCTGCCGTGCCTCGTCGTGCCGGACGTCGATCAGCGGGTCCTGCTCGGCCAGCTGGGTGAGCGCGACGTGCAGGGTGCGCCGGTCGGTGGCCGGTCCGGGGACGACGACGGTCTCCAGGGCCGGGGGCGCGAAGTGGTGCCCGTGTCCCCGGCCGGGAACGCCGAGCGCATCGCCGACGCGGACGCCGCCGAGCCCCCACACCTTGACGATCCGCCCGGCCTCGGCACGGTCCTGCCGCAGCTCCGCACCTGCCTCGGCGACGCTCAGCGCGGTGACCCGCCCCTCCGCCCGCCCGCCCGAGGTGGCTGCACCACCACCGAAGGGGATCCGGTCGCGGACCCTGAGGGAGCCGGCGAAGATGCGCGCACAGGCGATCTTCTCCCCCGCCGGACCCCGTTCGACCTTGAAGACCGTGGCCGACAGCGGTCCTGCCGGGTCGCCGTCGGCGGCGGGGAGCAGCCGTTCGACGCCGGTGATCAGGTCGGGGATCCCGGCGCCCGTGACGGCGGAGCCGAAGTAGACCGGGTGGACCAGGGTCCGCCGGGTCTGGTCGGCGAGTGCGGCGCGCAGTCGGGCGTCGGGGACCTCGCCGTCCAGGCAGGCGGCCAGCAGCGCGTCGTCGTGGTCGGCGAGCACGTCCACCGCGCCCGGGTCCAGGCCCGGCTCGAAGCACGCGGCGCGGGTGCCGAGCGCGGCCGGCCGCCCCATCGGGACGAGCGGTACGGCGAGCCTGCGGGCGAGCTGGGCGAGTACCGCCTCGTGCCGGGCACCGCGCCGGTCGATCTTGTTGACGAAGACCAGCGTGGGGATGCTCAGCCGCCGCAGGGTCCGCATGAGCACACGGGTCTGCGCCTGGACGCCTTCCACGGCCGAGACGACCAGGACCGCGCCGTCCAGCACCCCGAGCACGCGTTCCACCTCGGCGATGAAGTCCGGGTGGCCCGGGGTGTCGATGAGGTTGACGGTCACCCCGTCGAGGGGGAACGACACGACCGCGGACTTGATGGTGATCCCGCGCTGCCGCTCCAGGGCGAGGGTGTCGGTCCGGGTGCTGCCGGCGTCGACGCTGCCGATCTCGTCGATGACCCCGGCCGCGTGCAGCAGCCGTTCGGTCAGACTGGTCTTACCTGCGTCGACGTGCGCGAGAATTCCGAGGTTGAGCAGATGCACGGAGCGTGATGTCCTTCGGCATGGGTGGGATTCCTTCCTGGGTGGACATGCACGCAGCGCGCATCGGTGGTCCTCTCGGTGGGCCGTCGGGTCATCAAGGTCAGGAAGAAGTGCAGCAGGGCACCGCACCCCACGGCAACGGATTAACGGTCGCCGCAAGCCGCCCGCAGCGCTCGCCGCGCCCCGGACCCGGCCATAGAGTGATCAGCACCACGTCCGTTCGACGCATGCGCACCTCACCTTTGGCCTCTCCTGAAGCGGCGGGCGGCGCGGGCGGACGCGGCCTCGGGAAAGGGGGCGCAAGGTGCGTGAGATCCTGCCGGTGCTGGCCGACTGGCACGCGGCCGGGGTCACGTTCGGGCTGGCCACGGTGGTCGCGGTCAGCCGCAGCGCGCCGCGCGGGCCCGGGGCGGCGATGGCCGTGGGCCCGGACGGCGAGGCCGTGGGCAGCGTCTCCGGGGGCTGTGTGGAGGGCGCCGTCTACGAACTGGCGCAGGAGGTGGCGGCGAGCGGCGAGCCGCGGCTGCAGACCTTCGGTTACAGCGACGAGGACGCGTTCGCGGTGGGCCTGACCTGCGGCGGCGAGATCACCCTGCTGGTCCGGCCGGTGACCGCAGGCTCCGACCCGGCGTTCGGCGCGGTCGCCGCGTCGGTCGCCACGGGCGAGCCGGTGACCGCGGCGACCGTGGTGAACGGCCCCGCACCACGCGGTGCCACCCTCGCCGTCTGGCCGGACCGGGCGGCCGGCACGCTCGGCACGAGCGGCCTGGACGTCGCCGTCACCGCCGACGCACGCGGCGAACTCGCCCTCGGCGCCTCGCTCCTGAGGCACTACGGCCCGCACGGGGAACGCCGGGAGGACGCGGTGACCGTGTTCCTCCAGTCGTTCGCGCCGCCCCCGCGCATGCTGGTCTTCGGCGCGATCGACTACGCGGCGGCGGTGGCCCGCATCGGTGACTTCCTCGGCTACCGGGTGACCGTGTGCGACGCGCGCCCGGTCTTCGCCACGCCCAAGCGGTTCCCCGCCGCCGTCGAGGTGGTCGTGGACTGGCCACACCGCTATCTGCGCTCCACCGCGACCGACGACCGCACGGTGATCTGTGTCCTCACCCACGACCCGAAGTTCGACGTGCCGCTGCTGGAGGAGGCGTTGCGCCGGCCGGCCGCCTACATCGGGGCGATGGGCAGCCGCAGGACCCACGAGGAGCGGCGCGCCCGGCTGTCCGAGGCCGGGCTCGCCCTGGCCGAACTGTCCCGGCTGCGCTCCCCGCTCGGCCTCGACCTCGGTGCCCGTACGCCCGAGGAGGTCGCGGTGTCCGTCGCCGCCGAGGTCGTCGCCCTGCGCTGGGGCGGCAGCGGTGCGCCGCTGACGACGACCAGCGGGGCCATCCACGCGGCCGCCGCGCACTGACAGTCAGGAGGGGTGAGCCGAACCGCACCACGAGTTCACCGTCCCCGTCCCGGTCGGGGCCGCCCGGCACGCACTCCCCGAACGGGCCGCCGCGCCGGACCCCGGCCGGGGCGCGCGACGACGTGTTCCCTCCGCCGAACACTATGAACACAACGCCCGCGCCATGGTTCCGGTCCCGGCCCGCTCCCTAGCATCGCCGCGGACGGCGCGAAACAGCGCCGACGAGGACAGGGAGCCGCGCCTTGGACAAGTCGAGAACCCCCGCACGGAACCGCCGGACGAGCCGCCGCCGCACCGGACTGCTCGCCTCACTGGCGGCCGCCCTCACCGCCGCCGTCGCCGGCGCCCCGCCCGCACAGGCGCAGGCGGCGCCGCCGGCCGCCGTCGCGTGCCCGGCGGAACTCGACGGCAGGGCCACCTGTTACACCGGCCAGGACATCCACGGCGCCTACTACGCCATCGCCGTCCCCGCACACTGGAACGGCTCCCTGGTCGTGCACGCCCACGGCGGCCCCGACCTCGGTACCGGCTCGGACCCGGCACGCAGCGTCGACGATCTGGCCCGCTGGTCGGTGATGGTGAAGGAGGGCTATGCCTGGGCGGGTTCGTCCTACCGCAGGGGCGGCTACGGCACCCGCATGGCCGCCGAGGACACCGAGAACGTGCGCCGGCTGTTCGTCGAGAACTTCGGCGGGCCACGGCGGACCTATGTGCACGGCCAGTCCTGGGGCGGGGACGTCGCCGCCAAGGTCGTCGAGGTGTACGGGAGGCGGGGCGGACCGTACGACGGGGCGCTGCTCACCAGCGGGGTCCTCGGCGGCGGGTCCCGGGGGTACGACTACCGCGTCGACCTCCGTGTCGTCTACCAGTACTACTGCCGCAACATGCCCCGGCCGGCCGAACCCCCCTACCCGCTGTGGCAGGGGCTGCGCGCGGACTCGACGCTGACCACGGCCGGACTGCGCGCCCGGCTCCAGGAGTGCACCGGCTATGCCTCGGCCCCGCAGGAACGCACCGCCCTCCAGCAGCGCAACCTGGACGACATCCTCGCCGTGACCGGCGTTCCCGAGCGGACCCTGGAGTCGCATCTGCGGTTCGCGGTCTTCACCTTCCGGGACATCGTGCACGACCGGCTGGGCGGCCGGAACCCGTTCTCGAACCTGGGTGTCCGGTACTCGGGGTCGCACGACGACACGGCCCTCAACGCCGGGGTGGAGCGGTTCGCCGCCGATCCGACGGCGGTGCGCGACCTGTCGTACGACAGCGATCTCACCGGCAGGGTGTCGATCCCGGTGCTCACGATGCACGCGATCGACGATCCGACGGCGTTCGTGGAGCACGAGGCGGCCTACCGGGCCGCCCTGCGCGGCGCGCACCGCGACCGGTACCTCGTGCAGACGTTCACCCACGAGTCCGAGCACAGCGCGCTGAGCGACGCGGAGTACGCCAACTCGGTCGCGGCGCTGGACGGTTGGGTACGCACCGGCAGGAAGCCGACGCCCCGGGCGATCGCCGGCTCGTGCGCCGCGTTCGACCGGACCTACGCCACCGGCTGCTTCTACGACCCGGACTTCCACCCCGGCTCCTACGCCTCGCGGGTCCGCCCACGGCCGGGCGGACTGCGCTGGCCGGCCATGACGGCGGCCCAGGAGACCCGGTGGAGCAGGATCGACGGGGTCGGAATCGCCCCCTGACGCATCCCGGGAGACGGTCCGCGCTCCTGTCACGGCGCCGGCCGGCGCGGCGGCAGCCGGTGCAGTGTCACCTCCGTGAGCGCGCCGTCGGCGACGGTCGCGGTGAGGTAGGTGCAGTGCGGCTGACGGCGGCGGTCGGTGGGCGAGCCGGGGTTGAGGAGGCGCGGGCCGGCCGGGGCCGTGGTGTCCCAGGGGATGTGGCTGTGGCCGAAGACCAGGACGTCCAGGTCCGGGAAGCGGGCGGCGCAGCGGGCCTCGCGGCCCCGGGCGGCACCGGTCTCATGGATCACACCGAAACGCAGGCCGCCCAGGTCGGCGTAGGCCACCTCGGGGAGCCTGGCGCGCAGTCCGGGACCGTCGTTGTTGCCGTACACAGCGACGAGACGGCGGCTGCGGCTCTCGAACAGGTCGAGGGTGGCCTCGTCGACCCAGTCGCCGGCATGGAACACGACGTCCGCGCGCGGGAGTTCGGCGAGGAGCCGGTCCGGGAGCCGCCTGGCGCGCACGGGGAGATGCGTGTCAGTGGTGAGGAGCAGGCGCACAGGACCAGCGTAACGACCGCCCCGGATCTTCAGCCGGGACTTAACAGTTGCAGCTGGACAGTTTCTGCTGACGGTCCTAGGGTGGCCGCATGGTTCAGATCTCCGACTCCGCGACCCGTACGGCGCGCGACCTGCGCGTGGCGTTCAGCAGACTGCGCCGCCGTATCCGGGAGGTCGCGCAGGACGCGGACCTCACCCCGTCCCAGGAGTCGGCGCTCACCCTGGTCGCCAAGCACGGCGCCGCCACGGCCAGCGCGCTGGCCTCCGCCGAGGGGGTGCGGCCGCAGTCGATGGCGACCACGCTGGCCGCCCTGGACCAGCAGGGGCTGATCCGGCGCAGCCCCGACCCCACCGACGGCCGCCGCCAGCTGGTCACCCTCACCGAGGCCGGACAGGCCCGTGTCGAGGGCAACCGGCAGGTGCGCGACGAGTGGCTGGCCCGCGCCTTCGAGGAGCGCTACACCGAGCAGGAACGCCAGACCATGCTCACCGCGTTCGAACTGCTGGAACGGCTCTCGCGCCCGTGATATCCAAGCTCACCGGACGCACCCCGCAGGACACCCGCCCCGCCCCCGACGGCTTCGACCGGCGGCTGATCGCGCCGATGGTCCTGGGTTCCGTACTGAACCCGATCAACTCCTCGATGATCGCCGTGGCCCTGGTGCCGATCGGCATCGCCTTCGGGGCCCCGCCCGCTGAGACGGTGTGGCTGGTCACCGCGCTGTACCTGGCCACCGCCGTGGGCCAGCCGGTGATCGGCCGGCTCGTGGACATGTACGGGCCGCGCCGGCTCTACCTCGCCGGTACCGGCCTGGTGGGCGTCGCCGGTCTGATGGGGGCGCTGGCCCCCTCGCTGGGGGTGCTGATCGCGGCGCGCGTACTGCTCGGCTTCGGTACGTCGGCGGCGTACCCGGCGGCCATGCGGCTGACCCGGAGCGAGGCCGAGCGCACCGGCCAGGACAGCCCGGCCGGGGTGCTGACCGCGCTCGCCGTGTCCGCCCAGACCGTGGCCGTGATCGGTCCGACGCTGGGCGGGGTGCTGATCGGCGCCGGCGGCTGGCACCTGGTGTTCACCGTCAACGTGCCGCTCTCCGCGGCCTGTCTGGTCCTCGGCGTGAAGTGGCTGCCGAGGACCGGCACCCCGGGGCGGCGCCAGGGCATGGACCTGCCCGGCATGGCGCTGTTCGCCGTCCTGCTGGTCTCACTGATGCTGTTCCTGATGAGCCCGCGGCCCGGCCTGTGGTACCTGCCGGCGCTGACCGTGGCCGCCGCCGCGGCCTTCGCGGCCCGGGAGCTGCGGGTCCCCGCTCCGTTCGTCGACCTGCGGGTCCTCGGCGGCAACGTCCCGCTCGTCGTCACCTACGTGCGCCAGTTGCTCGCGTACACGACCTCGTACGCCTTCCTGTACGGCTACACGCAGTGGCTGGAGCAGGGCCGCGGCCTCGGCGCCTCCACGGCCGGGCTCGCGCTGCTCCCGCTGTCGGCGGCCGCACTCGTCACCGCCACGCTCACCGGCCGCCGGGAGGCGGTCCGCTCCAAGCTGGTGACCGGCTCCGTGCTCCAGATCGCCGGCTGCGCGGCCCTGCTGCTGGTCTCGGCAGGCAGTCCGGTCTGGCTGCTGCTCGCGGTCGGCGCGCTGCTCGGTGTACCGCAGGGCCTGCTCGGACTCGCCGCGCAGACCGCGCTGTACCGGCAGGCCGACCCGGAGCGGATCGGCTCGGCCGCCGGGCTGCTGCGCACCTTCATGTACCTCGGCGCGCTGGGTGCCTCCGCGGCCACCGCGGCGTTCTACCCGCACCGCGCCGACACGGGCGGGCTGCACGGCCTGGCCCTGTTCATGCTCGCCGGCTCCGTACTGCTGCTGGCGATCACCCTGCCGGACCGTTCGCTGGCCCGGCTCACCCCCCGACTCCCCCAAGCCCCCCGAAAGGCCTGATCCACCCCATGTCTTTGACCACGCTCGACCCACGTACCGCCCTTGTCGTCATCGACCTGCAGCAGGGCATCGTGGCCATGCCCACCCAGCCGTACTCCGGTGCCGAGGTGGTGGCCCGCAGCGTCGAGCTCGCCGACGCCTTCCGCGCCCGGAACCTGCCCGTGGTCCTGGTCCGGGTGTCCTTCGCCGCCGACGGCGCCGACGCAGTCCCCGGCCGCACCGAGCGCCAGCCGCGCGGTCTCGCCTTCCCGGAGGGCTGGGACGTCGTCGTCGACGAGCTCTCGGGCCACGACGGCGACATCCGGGTCACCAAGCACAACTGGAGCGCCTTCCACGGCACCGCCCTGGACGACCAGCTGCGCCGCCGGGGCGTCACCCAGATCGTCCTGACCGGCGTCGCCACCAGCATCGGCGTGGAGTCCACCGCCCGTGACGCCTACGCGCACGGCTACCACGTGACCCTGGCCACCGACGCCATGGCAGACGCCGACCCCGAGGCGCACCGCGGCAGCGTGGAGCGGATCTTCCCGCGGCTGGGTGAATCCGGCAGCACGGCCGAGGTCCTGGAGCTGCTGGCCAAGACCCACGGCTGAGCGGGTCCTTTGACACCCTGCTGACCCTTCACGACCCGGTCTTGACCCAGGAGTGAGAAACCCCGTGGCCAAGACCGGGTTAGCATTCGGCCACACGTACGTGCCGTCCAGAAGAACGGACGGCCTATCCAGGGGGCTAGGAAGCCGGATGCCGGTCAAGGTCAGTGTTGTCGTCCCTGTTTACAATCCGGGGCCCTATGTCGAGGACTGCATCGCCTCGGTGCTGCGGCAGTCGCTGCCGCGTGACGAGTACGAAGTGATCTTCGTGGACGACGGTTCCAGCGACGGCACACCGGCCCGGCTCGACGAGGTGGCCGCCGAGCACCCGCACATCCACGTCATCCACCAGGAGGCCTCCGGCTGGTCCGGCAAGCCGCGCAACGTCGGCATCGAGGCGTCCAAGGGCGAGTTCGTGATGTTCGTCGACAACGACGACTTCCTCGGCGACGAGGCCCTGGAGCGGATGTACGACTACGGCGTCGCGAACGAGGCCGACCTGATCATCGGCAAGATGGCCGGCAAGGGCCGTCCCGTTCCGGTGGAGCTGTTCCGCCGCAACCACCCGCGGGCCACCGTCGAGAACGCCCCGCTGATGGACAGCCTGACCCCGCACAAGATGCTGCGCAGGTCCTTCCTGGACCGCATCGGGCTGCGCTTCCCCGAGGGCCGCCGGCGCCTGGAGGACCATGTCTTCGTCGCCGAGGCGTACCTGCGCGCGTCGAACATCTCCGTGCTCAGCGACTACGTCTGCTACTACCACCTCAAGCGCGACGACGCCTCCAACGCCGGCTTCCAGCGCTTCGACCCGGTCGGCTACTTCGCCAACCTGCGGGAGGCGCTCGACGTCGTCGAGCGCTACACCGAGCCCGGCCCCAAGCGGGACAAGATGTTCCGCCGCTGGCTGCGCAGCGAGATGGGCGAGCGGCTGCGCGGCAACCGCTTCCTCAAGCTGCCGGACGACTACCGCCGGGAGCTCTTCGACGAGATCCACAAGGTGATCGCCGAGCGCATGGGCCCCTCCGTGTTCGCGCTGCTGGAGCCGGCCCACCGGGTGGTCACCGAGCTGGCCGGCGCCGGCCGCTACGAGGACGTGCTCGCGCTCGCCGAGTGGGAGGCGTCCATCGGCCCCTCGACGGCCCTGGAGAGCATCACCTGGGACGGCGGCGCGCTGAAGGTCGACTTCACGGCCGAGTACAGCGCGGACGGCGCGCCCAAGACCTATCCGGCGGACACCGCCGTGGTCCCGCTGGACGGCCCGCCCGAGACGGTGGCCGACGCCGTCGCGTGGCTGGAGGGCAGCACCGCCGCCCGTTTCGGGAAGGCCAACGTCGACCTGATGATGCGGGAGCGCGAGACCCACGCGCAGTTCTTCCAGCCGGTCGAGATCACCCGTGAGACGGTGCCCGTCGAGGGCGAACCCGGCCGGGTCCGGCTGGTGGTCAGGGCCACGGCCACCGTGGACCCGGCCACCGCCGCCAGCGGCACTCCGCTGCCGGCCGGCCTGTGGGACGCGTTCGTCCGGCTGACCATAGGCGGCTGGACCCGGGAGTACCGGCTCTTCCCGGCGTCCCGGGAGCCGTTCCCGGCGATGCCGTCGCCGGGCGTGGTCGGCGGCCTGCGGGTTCTGCCGTACTGGACGGTCAAGGACAACTTCGCGCTCGACGTCGACATGGCGGGCAAGCGGCTGGGCTTCGACGCGTTCACGCCCGAGGACTTCACCGTGGCGGGCGACCGGCTGCGCGCGGCACTGCCCTTCCACGTCGCCGGTGACGTCAAGGCGTCGGTACGGCTGACGGGACCGAAGCCCGCCGCCGAGGTGCTGGAGGTGCCGGCCACGCTCTCGCCCGCCGGGAGCGGCGGCGCGGTGCTCGACGCCCCGCTGCCGGTGCGCTCTCTCCGGGAAGGCGGCTGGCGGCTCGCGCTGTGCCTGGTCGCGGACGCGCCCGAGCCGCGCTTCTTCACGCTGCCGCTCGTCGTGCGCAACTCCCCCGAGGGCCTGAAGGTGGCCAAGCCGGCTCCGAAGAAGCCCGCGGCGGCGGCGCCCAAGCCCGCCGCCAAACCGAAGCCCAGGCCGAGCGCGGCGCGCCGCCTCGCCCGCAAGCTCCCGCTGCCGGTGCGCCGCGCACTGGTCAGGGCCCTGGGCAAGGGCAAGCCCGCACGACAGGAAGGCAAGTAGGAACCGTGCGACCGCTGGACATCGAAGGCGCCTGGGTCCAGGAGCCGAAGGTCTTTCCCGACGACCGGGGCAGCTTCCACGAGTGGTTCAGGGCCGGGGAGTTCCGTGAGGCTCTCGGCTACGACCTCGACCTGGCCCAGGCCAACTGCTCGGTCTCACGGCGGGGTGTGCTGCGCGGCATCCACTTCGCCGACGTGCCGCCGAGCCAGTCCAAGTACGTCAAGTGCGTGCGCGGGGCCGTGCTGGACGTCGTCGTGGACATCCGGGTGGGCTCCCCCACGTTCGGCCGCTGGGAGGCGGTCCGGCTGGACGAGGAGAACCGGCACGCCGTGTTCCTCTCGGAGGGCCTCGGGCACGCGTTCATGGCGCTGACCGACGACGCCACCGTGGTGTACCTGTGCTCGGCCGGATACGCGCCGGGACGCGAGCACGGCATCGACCCGCTCGACCCGGAGCTGGGCATCGAGTGGCCCGAGGACGTCGAGCCGGTGCTGTCGGAGAAGGACGCCGAGGCGCCGTCCCTCGCCGAGGCCGCGGCGTCGGGGCTGCTGCCGTCGTACGCGGACTGCCTGGCGTACTACGAGCGGTTGCGGGCCTGAGCACGCCGAGGGGGGCCGAGCCGCGGCTCGGCCCCCCTCGGGCGGACGGTGTCAGGACTTGGCGTACCGCTGTTTCAGCGCGCTGCGCTTGTTGCTGCCCTCGGCATTCCTGCCTTTTTCGATGATCACCAGGTTGTGGTAGAAGTGCATGCCGACGATATTGAGGTCGGTGTACGTGGGCTGATAGTTCTCGGTCACGAATTCTTCGTAATTCAGCCCGTCCGTCAGCCGCTTCAGCATCCCCATACTGGTGTGCGCCGCCTCGAGATCCTCGCTGCCCTGCCATTCGGGCCAGTACGACGACTGCGTGTCCTCGACGATGTAGATGCCACCGTCCTTGAGCCGGGGGAAGAGCGTGGCAAACGTCGTGAGCACATGCGGACTGCGGTGACTGCCGTCATCGATGATGACGTCCAGTTCACCGATCTTGTCGACGACGGCGTTCAGGGACGACGGATCGGACTGGTCTCCGATGAACGTCGTGATGCGGTCCTCGTCGACAAATGACTTGTCCTGGATGTCCATTCCGAAAATCTGCGCCTTCGGGAAGAACTGCTTCCACATGCGCAGTGAAGCACCACCCTGACCAGGCCTGTTGTACCCGCCGATGCCGATTTCCAGCAGGTTGAACGAATCATTCCTCAGGTGCCCGAGGTGGCGCTGGTAGTGCTGTGTGTAGCGGTGTATCCCCCACTTGTCCGTCTTGAAGTGCTGGGCGAGTTTGTTGAGATCCCCGGAGATCGCGTCGAGCCCGGTCGGCTTTGCCGGCCCGGCCGGCCGGGCGGACAGGCGCCGCTTCAGTCGTCGCAGGACCCGCACATTCTTCTCACCCAGTACGGACTTCACGGTCGCTCGCATCGACATCGCGGGACAAATCCTTTCCCTATCCGACCCACAAGACATTCAAAGCATCATCGTAGTGATGAAGTCGGATCCACAAGTGGTGAACGCCACAGAGTACGGAAAGTCTGTCCGGCAGGCCCGGCATTGACGACTGTGGGGCACCCGAGGGTGCCCCACAGCTTTTACAGCGAGAGCTCCTTGCGCAGGAGCGGCAGCGCCTCGCGCAGCGCCGCCCGCCAGTCACGCGGCGGTTCCAGGCCCACCTCGGCCCACCGGTCGTGACCGAGGACGCTGTACGCGGGGCGGGGGGCCGGCCGGACGAACGCCGCACTCGTGGTGGGACGCACCCGTTCCGGGTCGGCGCCGAGCAGCCGGAACACCTCGCGGGCCAGCTCGCACCAGGTGGCCGCACCGGAGCCGGTGCCGTGGAAGACGCCGTGCGCGCGGGCGTCCCGCCCGAGGCGCGGGCCGAGGTCGGCGATCAGGGCGGCCAGGTCGGCGCTCCAGGTGGGCTGGCCGCGCTGGTCGTCGACGACGTCGAGGGTGTCCCGGCGGGACTCGAGTTCGATCATCGTGCGCACGAAGTTCTTTCCGTGCGTGCCGTACAGCCAGGCCGTACGGACCACCGCGCTCGCACCCGGGAGCTCCGCGAGGACGGCCCGCTCGCCGACGAGCTTGGTGCGGCCGTAGGCGGTGCGCGGACCGGTGCGGTGGTCCTCCGGGTACGGAGTCGTGCGGGCCTCGCCGTCGAAGACGTAGTCCGTGGAGACGTGCACCAGGCGGGCGCCGTGCCGGGCGGCGGCGCGGGCCAGCAGGCGCGGGCCCTCGCCGTTGATCAGCAGGGCCCGCTCCTCGTCGGTCTCGGCGTCGTCGACGGCCGTGTACGCGGCGCAGTTCACCACCAGGTCGGGCCGGTGCCCGGCGAGTGCCGACTCCACCGAGTCGGCACTGGTGACGTCGAGGTCGGCGCGGCCGAGGGCCACCACCTCGGCGTCCCGGCGGGTGAGTTCCTCGACCATGTCGTGGCCGAGCATTCCGCCCGCGCCGGCGACGAGCCACTTCATCAGTACTTCTCCTGCTCCTTGCGGGATTCCAGGGCGGCGCGTTCCTTCAGCGGCTCCCACCAGTCCCGGTTGTCGCGGTACCAGGCGACGGTGGCGGCGAGGCCGGAGGTGAAGTCGTGCTCGGGGGTGTAGCCCAGCTCGTCGTGGATCTTGCTCCAGTCGACGGAGTAACGCTGGTCGTGGCCCTTGCGGTCGGCGACGCGGTCGACCCGCTCCCAGCCGGCCCCGCAGGCGTCCAGGAGCAGTCCGGTGAGTTCCTTGTTGCTCAGCTCGGTGCCGCCGCCGATGTTGTAGACCTCGCCGGCCCGGCCGCCGGTGCGGACCAGGTCGATGCCCTGGCAGTGGTCCTCGACGTGCAGCCAGTCACGGACGTTGCTGCCGTCGCCGTACAGGGGCACGTTCCTGCCGTCGAGGAGGTTGCTCACGAAGAGCGGGATGACCTTCTCGGGGAACTGGTGCGGCCCGTAGTTGTTGGAGCAGCGGGTGACGCGGACGTCCAGGCCGTGGGTGCGGTGGAAGGCCAGCGCGAGCAGGTCCGAGGAGGCCTTGGAGGCGGAGTACGGCGAGTTCGGCTGGAGCGGGTGGGTCTCGGGCCAGGAGCCGGTCTCGATGGAGCCGTAGACCTCGTCGGTGGAGACGTGCACGAACGGGCCGACGCCGTGGCGCAGGGCCGCGTCCAGCAGGGTCTGGGTGCCGACCACGTTGGTGCGGACGAACGCGCCGGCCCCGTCGATGGAGCGGTCCACGTGCGACTCGGCGGCGAAGTGCACCACCTGGTCGGCCTCGGCCATGAGCTTGTCGACCAGTTCGGCGTCGCAGATGTCGCCCTGCACGAACGTCAGGCGCGGGTGCGCCTCGGGCAGGTTGGTGAGGGTGCCCGCGTAGGTGAGCTTGTCGAGCACGGTGATGTGCGGCGCGTCGGGGGCGCCTTCGGCGAGCAGGCCGCGGACGTACGTGGAGCCGATGAAGCCGGCGGCGCCGGTGACGAGGAGGTTCATGAACGGATCTGCACCTTGCTGTGGTCTCCGAGGACGAGGCGGTGGGCGCTGGGGGTGCCGGCGGCGGGGGTCACCTCGACGTGCCGGCCGATCAGCGAGGACTCGATCCTGCCCACCCCGTCGATGGAGGAGTCCCGCAGCACTATGGAGAACTCCAGCTCACTCTGGGTGATCCGGCAGTTCTCGGCGATCGACGTGAAGGGGCCCACGTAGGAGTCGCCGACGACGGTCCCGGCGCCGATCACGGCCGGACCGACGATCCGGGAGTTGGTGACGCTGGCGCCCGCCTCGACGACCACCCGGCCGACGATCTGGCTGGCCTCGTCGACCTCGCCGTCGATGCGCGGCTCCTGCGCCTCCAGGACGGTCCGGTTGACCTCCAGCATGTCGACGACGTTGCCGGTGTCCTTCCAGTAGCCCTTGATCACCGTGGAGCGCACGTCGGCGCGCTGGTCGATGAGGTGCTGGATGGCGTGGGTGATCTCCAGCTCGCCGCGCCAGGACGGCTTGATGGCGCGCACGGCGTCGTGGATGGCCGGCGTGAACAGGTAGACGCCGACCAGCGCGAGATCGCTCTTGGGCTCCTGCGGTTTCTCCTCCAGACCGACCACCTGGCCGTCGGCGTCGAGTTCGGCGACACCGAAGGCCCGCGGGTTGGGCACGTGGGTGAGGAGGATCTGCGCGTCGGGCCGGGTCTCGCGGAACTCGCCGACCAGGCCGCTGATGCCGCCGACGATGAAGTTGTCGCCGAGGTACATGACGAAGTCGTCGTCACCGAGGAAGTCCCGCGCGATCAGCACCGCGTGGGCGAGGCCCAGCGGACGCTCCTGGGGGATGTAGGTGACGTCGAGGCCGAACTTCGACCCGTCGCCGACCGCCTCCTCGATCTCGGCGGCGGTGTCGCCGACGATCATCCCGACCTGGGTGACGCCCGCCGCGGCGAGGGATTCGAGCCCGTAGAACAGCACGGGTTTGTTCGCCACCGGCACGAGCTGTTTCGCCGATGTGTGGGTGATCGGCCGAAGCCGTGTGCCGGCACCGCCGGAGAGCACCAAAGCCTTCATTCACTACACCTTATAGGTGAACATCTGGTTGAGACGTTCTTCTGTTTTCCTGCGGGGTTACGACAGTATGGCCTCGGTGCGGACGTCATGTGGCCACGAGACGCTCCGAAGTGGCATCTCGTCCGTTTTGTACCATGATTTCGGCGCACGTTCCGGAGCGGCTCAGGCGTCCTCCGGCCAGGCCGCCGCCCGCTCCACCTCCGCCTCGACCTCGGACCGCGGCCGGCCCTCGTCGCGGGCGAACTCGCTCACCGCGGTCAGTTCGTCACGGGCCAGGTCGCGCCAGGCGCGCAGGGCGGTCTCGTAGGTCTCGGACTGGGCGCCGCCGCCCGGATGCTGCAGGGCCGGCGGGCCGTAGGTGTCCCGCAGTTCCAGAACCTTGTCGTGGGCCGCGTCGGCCGCGCGGTGCTTCGCCACGAGTTCGTCGAAGGTGTGTGCCACATCAAGGACATTAGGGATGGTCGTCGCGCCCCGCCTCCCGAGACGGCCCGGTACCCGCCCAGGTGCCCCTCAGTCCCCCGGCCGGTCCGGCGGGACGAGATCCGCCCACACCAGTTTGCCGCCGCTGACCGGCACGGTTCCCCAGGCCTCCGACACGGCCTCCACCAGCAGGATGCCGCGTCCCCCGGTGGCCTCCCAGCCGATGCTCGCGGGCTTGACCGGGCTGCGCGGCGAGGCGTCGGCGACGGCGATCCGCAGCCGGTGGTCGACCAGGGTCAGATCGAGCCGGACCGGGCCGTCGGTGTGGATCAGGGCGTTGGTGACGAGTTCGGAGACGACCAGCAGGCACGTGTCCATGGCGTCGTCGGTGACGCCCCAGGAGCGCAGGGTGCGGCGGCTGAAGCGGCGGGCGTGCCGGGCCGCCTCCGGGACCCGCCACACCGTCCAGCTCTCCCGCAGCGGGCGCACGGCCATGCCGTCGTAACGCATCAGCAGCAGGGCGACGTCATCGGTGCGGTTGGCGTTGCCGAGCAGGGCGTCCGCCACCACGCCGAGGTGGGAGGGGTCCGAGGCGCCGAGGTCGTGGGCGAAGCGCCGCATGCCGTCGTCGATGTCCGCGTCGGGGGACTCGACCAGGCCGTCGGTGGTGAGCGCCAGCAGGGTGCCGGGGCGCAGGCTGAGCTGGGTCATGGGGAAGTCGGCCCGGTCGAGCACGCCGAGCGGCGGACCTCCCTCGGTCCGGCAGACCTCGGTGGTGCCGTCCGGATGACGCAGGACCGGCGGCAGATGTCCGGCACGCACGCACCAGGCGGTGCCCGCCTCCATGTCGACGTCGACGTAGCAGCAGGTGGCGAAGAGGTCGCTCTCCATGTCCATGAGGAGCCGGTTGGCGTGCGAGACGACCACGTCGGGGGTGTGCCCCTCGGTCGCGTAGGCGCGCAGCGCGGTGCGCATCTGCCCCATCAGGGTGGCGGCCGCGGCGCTGTGGCCCTGGACGTCGCCGATGACGAGGGCGACATGGTTGTCGATCAGCGGAATCACGTCGTACCAGTCGCCGCCCACCTCCAGGCCCTGGGTGGTGGGCAGATAGCGGGCGACGGCGACCGCGCCGGGCAGCCGGGGCAGCCGGCGGGGCAGCAGGGCGCGCTGGAGCATGCCGACGAGCTCGTGTTCGGCGTCGAAGGCGTGCGCGCGCATCAGTGCCTCGCCGGCGAGGCCGGCGGAGGCGGTGAGCAGGGCACGTTCGTCGGGACCGAAGTCGTGCGGGCTGTCCCAGCCGATCAGGCAGGCACCGGCCATCCGGCCGCCCGCGGGCAGCGGGAGGACGGCGAGTCCGCCGGGGCCGACCTCGGCGAGAGCCGGTTCCAGGGTGGTCGGGGCGGGCCAGATCCGGGGGCGGCCCTCCCGCAGGACGGCGGCAAGGGTGGGCATGGCGCGCACCGGCGCGTCGGGCCACTCGGTACGCCACTCGCTGCGCCACAGCTCGGGCCAGGACTCCGCTTCGGGCGGGTCCAGGACGGTGACGACGAGGCGGTCGTTCTCCAGTTCGGCCAGGGCTATGCGGTCGGCCTTGAGGGGGCCGCGCAGGGCGGTGACGACGGCCTGGCCGACGTCCTTGACCGTGCCGGCGGTGGCCAGCGCGGCGGCGAGCCGCTGCACCCGGGCCACGTCGGTGACCTCGGAGCGCAGCGTGGAGGCGTCGGCGACGGTGCCGGCCAGCCGGGCCGGACGCCCCTCGACCGACGGCACCATGCGCCCGCGCAACCGCAGCCACTTGGGCGAGCCGGAGGGTTCGAGGATCCGGAACTCCAGCTCGCGGTCGCCGATGGACATGTGGTCGGCCTCGACGACGGACATCAGGGCGGGCACGTCCTCGGGCACGGTACGGCCCAGCAGTGTCTCGACCTTGCCGTCGAAGTCGTCCCGGCTCATGCCGAAGAGGCCGAGGATGGCGTCGCCGACCTCGATCCGGCCGGTGTCCATGGCGAGGCTGAACGCGTCGGCGGGCAGTTCGCCGGTGTCGGAGACGACGGAGACCGTGGCGGGCAGGGCGATCGCGGCGGCGACCAGTTCCAGGCAGGCGCGGTCCTCGAGGTCGAACCCGCCGTCGCGTTCGCCGACCACGACCAGGAGTCCGGCGCGGCCGGGCACCGGCAGGACCCCCAGCGAGAACTCCTGGGACGGGGTGCGCCGCGCGTCCGGGCAGTCGGCCAGTTCCTCGGGCCCGAGCCAGCGGATGCGTCCGGTGCCGTGGGCCTCGGCGGCCGGGGACTGCCCCACCGCCGGGTAGGCGTCGCGCAGTCCGAAGAAGGTGCGGGGCAGTCCGGCAGACTCGGCGAGCCGCAGCACGGAGCCGTCGTCGCCCGGTGTGTACACCCCGGCGAACGCGGCGCCGGCGAGCACCAGCGCCAGTTCGAGGACGCGCCGGAGCCGGTCGGGTGCGCCGGGATCGCCCGTGAGCGTTTCGAGGGCGATTTCGGCGCGCTCCGTTCCGATTCCGCGAACCGCAGCGCCCTCACTGACCACGCCGCCATTACAGCGCTTATGAGGCGTCCGCGCAGCCCCTGTGACCGTTCCGTGGAGGCCTGGGGCCGGTTGCGCTCGAAAGGCACCGAACATGACTTGACCCGTGCGTTCCGCACGGTGACCTCGTGACAGACATGACTGTCCGCGACCGTGCGCCGCCTGCGAGTGTCGGGGCCGGGCCACGGAGGAGGCGGCGGATGGACAGGCGGTACGAGGTGTACGCGCTCGCCGACGGGCATTTCTACGAAACACCCGACCGGCTCGCAACCGGCGGGCCGCAGACGGAACCGCTGTTCACGACGGCGCGCCGCACGGTGCCGGAAGGCTGGCACGCGGCGCGTTCCGGGGACTGGCTGACCATGACGCCGGTGGGCCCTGACGGCGCGCCGCTGCCGTCGCCGGCCCAGGGCTGGAAGATCCACTCCTCGGCCACCCGGACGAACGCGGAGCGGATCGCCGCGATCGTGTGGGACTACTGCGTGCCGCGCCGCATCCCGTTCAAGTTCGTTCCCGGACCGCATCTGCTGCATCTGCGCAACGCCAAGTACGCGGGCCGCGACACCAGCGGCAAGTTCGTGACGGTCTACCCGGCCGACGAGGACCGGCTGGAGGAGGTGCTGCGCGAACTGGGCGCGCTCCTGGAGGGTTTCGAAGGGCCTTACATCCTGACCGACCTGCGCTGGCACGAGGGGCCGCTGTACGTCCGCTACGGCGCGTTCGCCCGCACGTACGTCGTCGACGAGCGCGGCGCGCTGGTGACGGCGGTGCGGGACGGCGGGGGCAGGCTGGTGCCGGACCGGCGGGCGCCCTCCTTCCAGGTGCCTGGGTGGGTGACGCTGCCGGAGTTCCTGCGCCCGCAGCTGGCGGCCCGGGACGCCACCACCGTGGGGGAGCTGCCCTACCGGATCGAGAAGGCGCTGCACTTCTCCAACGGCGGCGGGGTCTACACCGGGACCGACACCCGCAGCGGGCGGCGGGTGGTGCTCAAGGAGGGGCGGCCGCACGCGGGGCTCGCGGCCGACGGCGCCGACGCGGTGGCCCGGCTGGGCAGGGAGAAGGCCGCCCTGGAGGCGGCGGCCGGCACCGGGGTGGTGCCCGAGGTGCGGGACTGGTTCACGCTGGGCGGCCACCGGTTCCTGGTGATGGAGTTCCTGGAGGGCCGCCCGCTCAACGCCTTCTTCGCCGAACGGCATCCGCTGCTCGCCCCGGACCCCGACCCGGAGGCGGTGCGCGCCTACACGCGGTGGGCGCTGCGCATCCACCGGAAGGTGACGGCGGCCGTCGAGGCGGTGCACGCGCGCGGGATCGTCTTCAACGACCTGCACGTCTTCAACATCATGGTGGGGCCCGACGAGGAATCGGTGTTCCTCATCGACTTCGAGGCCGCCGCGCCCGTCGCGGAGAACGGCCGTCAGACCGTGGCCCACCCGGGCTTCTTCGCCCCGCCGGACCGGAGGGGGGCCGAGGTCGACCGGTACGCACTCGCCTGTCTGCGGATCGCCCTGTTCCTGCCGGTCACCACCCTGTTCGTCGTCGACCGGGGCAAGGCGGCCCATCTCGCGGACGTGATCGCCGGACAGTTCCCGGACGTGCCGCGGGCCTTCCTGGACGAGGCGGTCGCCGAGATCACCCGGGGCGCCCCGGCCGCGCGGCCCGTCGTACCGGCGGACTGGCCGCACAGCAGGGACTCGATGGTCAAGGCGATCCTCGCGGCCGCCACCCCCGAGCGCGACGACCGGCTCTTCCCCGGTGACATCGCCCAGTTCGGCGACGGCGGCGGACTCGGCCTCGCGCACGGCGCGGCCGGCGTGCTGTACGCCCTGGACCGGGCCGGCGCCGAACGCTACGACGAGGGCGAGCGCTGGCTGCTCGACCACACGGCAGCGCCGCCGCCCGGCACCCCGCTCGGCCTGTACGACGGTCTCGCGGGCGTCGCCCACGTCCTGGACGGGCTCGGCCACCAACAGCGCGCCCTGGACCTCGTGGCCGGGATCCTCCGGGAGAACTGGCGCAACCTCTCCTCCGACCTGCACGGCGGCCTGGCCGGTCTCGGCCTGGTGCTCGACGCGCTCGCCGACTCGGCCGACGAGCCGGAACTGCGCGAGCGGGCCGCGGAGGCCGCCGAGATCCTCCTGCGACGGCTCGCCGAACCCCTCCCGGAGTCGCCCGGGCGGCGCGCCGGGCTGCTGCGCGGCGCGACCGGGCCCGCGCTGTTCCTGCTGCGGCGGTACGAACGGACCGGCGAGCCTGGCCTGTTGGCGGCGGCCGGCGAGGCGCTGCGCCGGGACCTGGACCGCTGCGTGGTGCACAAGGGCGGCGGTCTCGAGGTCGACGAGGGCTGGCGCACGCTCCCCTACCTCGGCGACGGCAGCGCGGGGATCGGGCTGGTCCTCGACGACTGGCTCGCCCACGGTACCGACCCGACCGGGGTCTTCGAGCGGGCCCGCGCCGCCGTGCGGACCGCCGCCACCGCACGCTTCTACGCCCAGCCGGGCCTCTTCCAGGGCCGCGCCGGGATGATCCTGTACCTCGCCCGCACCGGTGCCGACCCGGCGCGGCTCGCCGCCCAGGTCGACGGGCTCGGCTGGTTCGCGATGGCCTACCAGGGCCAACTCGCCTTCCCCGGACACCAGATGATGCGGCTCTCCATGGACCTCGGTACCGGAACCGCCGGGTGCCTGCTGGCGCTGACCGCCGCCCTCGACGGCGACCGCGCCGCCCACCTGCCGTTCCTCCCGCCGCCACCGGCGGCCCCCGCACGCGGCTGCGCACACTGACGCGGCCGTGGCACAACCCCGTCCCCGACAACACCGCAAGGGACCGCTCGGTCCCCGGAAAGGACACCCGATGGCCCTTCTCGACCTGCAGACCCTGGAGTCCGAAGAGCGTCACGACGGCGGCGGCGCCAGCACCGTGAGCCTCCTGTCGTGCGTGTCGGCGGCGAGCGTCCTGCTCTGTCTCTGACCAGCACCACGAACCCGGCTCCGGGCGGCCCTCTCCCGCGGGAGGGGGCCCGTCCGGGGCCTTCGTCCGAAGCCGTCACCCGAGGCGAGGCACCCGGCCTATGACAGCAGACGTCCAGGACGTTCCGTCTCCGCAAGACCTTTCCCGCGCCGCCCTGCGCCGGACCTGGGGGCCTGGTGCCGTCCTGTGCCTGGTGGGTACGGCCGGCACGGCGGCGGAGCTGCTGCTGCCCGCCGTACTGGGCCGGACCCTGGACCTGCTGCTGGCGGGTGACGCCGCGGCCGCCTGGATCGGCCGGTCCGCCGCCCTGGTGCTGCTGCTCGCCCTGCTGGACGCCGCCGCGAGCGTGCTCGCCGGAACCGTCGACGCACGGGCCACGGCCGGGCTGCGCCACGAGCTGACCGCGCATGTACTGGCCCTCGGGCCGCGCGCGCTGACCCGGTTCGGCACCGGGGACCTGGTCGCCCGGCTGGTCGGGAACGCCGCACAGGCCGGCACCGGTCCCGCCGCACTCGCCGCGCTGCTGGCCGCGTTCGCCGGTCCGGTCGGGGGCGTGGTCGCGCTCGGCGTCGTCGACCCCTGGCTGGCGGCCGTCTTCCTGGCCGGGGCACCCGTACTCGCCCTGCTGCTGCGGGCGTTCACCCGGGACACCTCCGCGTGCGTGGCCGACTACCAGCGGGAGCAGGGCCGGATCGCGAGCGCGCTGGCGGAGGCGGTCGACGGCCGCCGGACCATCGCGGCGGCCGGCCTCCAGGACCGGGAGACGGCCCGGGTCCTGCGCCCGCTGCCCGGGCTCGGGCGGGCCGGGCAGCGGATGTGGCGGGTGCAGGGCCGGGCCGCCGCACAGGCGGTCACCGTGGGCCCGCTGCTCCAGCTCGCCGTCGTCGCGGCGGCGGCCTCGCTGCTCCTGCGGCACCGGATCTCCGTCGGCGAGGTCCTCGCCGCGTCCCGCTACGCGGTCCTGGCGACCGGTGTCGGCGTCCTGGTCGGCCGGCTCGCCGCGCTCGGCCGGGCCCGCGCGTCCGCCCGGCGCCTCGCCGAGGTGACCGCGTGCCCCGCGCCCCCGCACGGCACCTGCCGGCTGCCACCGGGCCCCGGCCGCCTCGATCTGCGCGGGGTCGCGGCCCACCGGGGCGGCCGTACCGTCCTCGACGGCGTCGACCTGACCGTTCCCGGGGGGAGCGTCCTCGCCGTCGTCGGCCGCTCGGGCACCGGCAAGTCGCTGCTGGCCGGGCTCGCGGGCCGCCTCACCGACCCGGACGCCGGAGAGGTCCTCCTCGACGGCGTTCCGCTGCCCGCACTCGCCCACGCCGAGCTGCGCCGGGCCGTCACCTACGCGTTCGCCCGCCCGGCCCTCCTCGGCACGACCGTGGGGGACACCATCGCCCTCGGCCTCACCGCCCCCTCCCCCGCCGAGGTCGCCTCCGCCGTCCGCCGGGCCCGGGCCGACGTCTATCTCCGCCGGCTGCCCGACGGCTGTGCGACCCGGCTCTCCGACGCCCCCCTCTCCGGCGGCGAGGCCCAGCGCCTGGGTCTGGCCCGGGCCTTCGCCCATCCCGGGCGGCTGCTGATCCTCGACGACGCCCTCTCCAGCCTGGACACGGTCACCGAACACCACATCACCGAGTCCCTGCTGGCCCCGGGCCACGGACCGACCCGGCTGATCGTGGCCCACCGGGCGGCGACGGCGGCCCGCGCGGACTCGGTGGCCTGGCTGGACGGTGGGCGGGTGCGGGCGGTGGGGAGACACGCGGAACTGTGGCGGGACCCCGAGTACCGGGCCGTGTTCGCGGCGCCCGTGACCGAGGGGGTGGCGCGGTGACCGGCCGGCTGCTCCAGGTGCGGCGGCCGGTCCTGGCGCGCCTCGTGTTCTGGTCGGTCCTGGAAGCCGGGCAGACCTTTCTCCTCGGGTACGCCCTGGCCCGCGCGCTGGACGCCGGGTTCCTGGCCGGGGACGCCCGGACCGGGCTGCGGTGGCTGGTGGCGGCCACGCTCGGTGTGGGGGTCGGGGCGCTCGGGACGCGCCGGGTGTACGGGGTGGTCGCCGACCTGGTGGAACCGGTGCGGGACCGGCTGGTGGCCGGAGTGGTGGCGCGCGGGGTGCGGGAGGGGGACCGCGGGGCGCTGTCGGGGCTGACCCAGCAGGTGGAGCTCGCCCGGGACACCCTCGCGGGGCTGGTGATGGTGTCCCGTTCGTTCGTGTTCACGGTCGTCGGCGCCCTCGCCGGGCTGTGTGCCCTCGCGCCGCCGCTGCTGCTGGTCGTCATCCCCCCGCTCGTCGCGGGCCTGGGCCTGTTCGCGGCGACGCTGCGCGCGCTGGCCCGGCGGCAGGAAGCCTTCCTGGTCGCCGACGAGGCCCTCGCGGGTGAGCTCGGCGAGGTGTGTCCGGGGCTGCGGGACGTCACGGCGGCGGGCGCCGAGGAGTACGTGGCCGGGCGCGTCGCGGAGCTGGTCGACGGCGAGTTCCGGGCCGCCCGGGCGCTGGCCCGGTGGAGCGTCGTCCGGGTGGCGGCCCTGGCGGTCGGCGGCCGGCTGCCGCTGGTGCTGCTGCTCGCCACCGCCCCCTGGCTGCTCACCCACGGTGTGACAGCGGGTGCCCTGGTCGGCGCGCTCGCCTATGTCACCCAGTCGCTGCTGCCCGCCCTGCAGAACCTCGTGCACGGCCTGGGCACCGGCGGAGCCCGCCTCACAGTGGTCCTGCGCAGACTCCGCCCGCCCACGGGCCGCGAAGCCACCGGCCCCGAGAACTCCGGCCCACTCCGCCGACCCGCCGGTCCCACGAACTCCCGCACGCCCTCCGAGGTCCCCGACACCCGGAAGGCCGATGCACCGAACCCACCCGCCGGCACACCCCGCGACACCTCGGACACCGGCACACCCGCCGAAACCCCCGGCACCCCCGGCACCCCCGGCACCCCCGGCACCCCCGGCACCCGGGAAGCCGATGCACCCACCCCATCCGCCGGTGCCCCCCGCGACACCGGCGCACCCGCCGGGATCCCCGACGGCCCGGAGCCCGGTGCGGCCGGCGGGGTCCGGCGCGGACCCGTGAGCGGTGCAGCAGCCGCTGTTTCCGGCGGACCCCGCCGGGACGTGCGCGGCCCCGTCCGCACGTCCTCGTCCGCCGGTCCCCCGGCACTGCGCTTCGAGGCGGTCACCTTCGCCTACGGTCCGGCGAGCACCCCCGTCCTCGACGGGCTCGACCTGTGCGTCGCGCGTGGCGGTCACCTCGCCGTGGTGGGGCCGAGCGGGATCGGCAAGTCGACGCTGACCTCGGTGGCCGCCGGCCTGCTGACCCCGTCCCGCGGCGAGATCCGGCTGTACGGCCATCCCGTGCCCGGGGTCCGGGCCGCAGCACTGCGGTCGCTGATCCCGCAGGAGGCCTACGTCCACACGGGCACGCTCGCCGAGAACCTCGGGCTGCTGCGCCCTGATCCCGTCCCCGAGCCGGAGCTGCTGGCCGCCGCCGAGGCGGTCGGGCTCACCCCGCTCCTGGAGCGGTGCGGCGGCCCGGACTCCCCGGTGCGCCCGGCGGACCTGTCCGCGGGCGAGCGGCAGCTGATCGCGCTCACCCGTGCCTACCTGTCCCCCGCGCCGCTCGCCCTTCTCGACGAGGCCACCTGTCATCTGGACCCGGCGGCCGAGGCCCGTGCGGAGCGGGCCTTCGCCGCCCGGCCCGGCTCCGCCCTGGTGGTGGTCGCGCACCGGATCTCCTCCGCCGCGCGAGCCGAGCGGGTCCTCGTGATGGACGGCCCGCGCACCGCGTACGGCACCCACCAGGAGCTGCTGCGCACCTGTGCCCTCTACCAGGACCTGGTGGCGCCGGCACGGCCGCCGGCACCCCGCTGAGCAGGGCTCAGAGCCATCCCTCGCCCTGGGAGATCCGGATCGCGTCGACGCGGTTGCGGGCGCCGGTCTTGCGGGTGATCGCCGCCATGTAGTTGCGGACCGTCCCGTGGGACAGGTGCAGGCTCCCCGCTATCTCCGCGATGGACGCCCCGCCCGCCGCCAGCTCCAGCACGCTCAGCTCCCGTCGGGTGAGCGGGATCTCGGCGGCCCTGAGGAAACCGAAGCCCAGCGAGTCGTCGATGAAACGTTCCCCCTCAGCGGCACGGCGGATCGCGCGCACCAGGCGTTCGGGCGCGCCCTCCTTGTCGACATAACCCAGCGCCCCCGCTTCGACGGCCCGTTTCAGCAATCCGGGTCTGTTCGCACCGGCAAGCACGACCAGCCGCGGCAGTGTCGCGCCGGTACCCACCGGACGCAGGTCGGCCAGCGGGGGCACCCCGTTGGTGCCGGAGCTTTCGAGGTCCGCCGCGCACACGTCGGGGCGGACCGCCCGGACCCGCCCCCGCGCACTGTGCCACGGCGTGTCGTCCACGCGGAGTCCCGGTTCCCGGCGTAACCACTCCGCCAGGACCGACCTCACCAGACACGCGTCGTGCACCAGAAGTACCCGGATCACCGCCGCCCCCCTCAGCCGAACCTCGGCTCTTCGGTTCATGGTGTTGAACGCGTGCCCCATTCTTGGCGTCCACGACGGCTCGTGGGCGCGAAGTTCCGGCCATCCAGGCGCGCGGGGGCGCACGCCCGGCGCCCGGGTGCCGCCGCACGCTTCGGCTGCGGGGGAATGTGCCGGGGCGAACGGGGTAGGCCGAGGCGGCCCGCGACGGTGGGCCGGTGCCGCTCTCGCCGTGCGCCCGCCGCCGCCACGAGGGAGTCTTGACCCCGAGGACGCGACGCGCGGCCGGACGAGGAGGTGGTCGGGCGTGTCCGACAGAATGGGGGCCCCTCCCGCGCCGTCGACGCCCGGCCCGGAGGAGAGAGCGGCCGACGCGACCCGGTCCGGCCGGCCGCCGCTGCTGTCGTTCGCGCTGGCCTCGTTGCTGGAGGTGGTCCGGGCGCACTCCGGTGCGATCTATCTCCTCGCCGCCGATGAACCGGTCCTGGAGATGGCGGTGACGGCGGGCCTGCCCCGGGCCTTCGTGGCGCCCTGGGAGCGGGTCGGGCTGAGCACGCCGATCCCGGTGGCGGAGGCGGTGCGCGAGCGGCGCCTGGTGTGGGTGGGCGGCGAGGAGGACATGGCGCGCCGGTATCCGCGGATCGCGGTGGTGCTGCCCTATCCGTTCGCGCTGGCCGCGGTGCCCGTGGCGACGGCCGACACCGTGTACGGGGCGTTGTACGTGACCTGGCCGGGTTCGCATCCGACGGTGCTCTCCGACCGGGAACGGGCCGAACTGACCACGGCGGCCGACCGGCTGGCCAAGCGGCTGGCAACGATCTCCCGCCGACAGCGTCCGCTGCGGGCCGAGCCGGATCTGCTGGCGGCACCGCCGTCCGGGGTGGCCGGCACGCTGGGCACGGTGGAGGCGACCCGGATGGTGGCGCGGCTGCCGTACGGACTGGCCTCGCTCGATCTGCACGGGCGGGTCGCCTTCGCCAACGCGGCGGCGGCCGAGCTGCTCGGCGTCCAGGTCGGGGATCTCCTCGGCACCCAGCCGTGGGTGTCGGTGCCCTGGCTGAACGACCCGATGTACGAGGACCGTTACCGGGCGGCGCTGATCAGCCAGCACGTGACGTCGTTCGTGGCGTTGAAGCCGCCGGGCGACTGGCTGTCGTTCCGGATGTATCCGAGCACCACCGGGCTGACCACCCGGATCAGCCGGGCCCGGGCGGTCGCCGAGATGGTGGGCGCGCTGCCGCGCGCCGACGCGTCGCCCGGTTCCCGGCTCGTGACCATCTCCCAGGTGCTGAGCCTGGCCGGGGCGCTGACGGAGGCCGTGGGCGTCCAGGACGTGGTGCAGCTGGTGGCCGACGAGGTGGCCCCGGCCGTCGGCAGCCAGGCGCTGGTGATCCTCGGGTCCCGGGGCGGACGGCTGCACGTCCTCGGGCAGCGCGGGTACGACGACCCGCGGACCGTGGAGCGCTTCGACGGCCTGCCGCTGGCCGAACGGACGCCCGGCACCCATGTCCTGAACACCGGTGTGCCCGCCTTCTTCGAGTCGAAGGAGCAGTTGGAGCGGTTGTATCCGGGCCGGTACGACACCCTGGACGGGTTCGCCGCCTGGGCGTATCTGCCGCTGATCGCGTCGGGCCGGCCGGTGGGCACCTGTGTCCTCGCCTACGCCGAGCAGCATGTCTTCCCGGCGGACGAGCGCGCCGTGCTGACCAGTCTCGGCGGGCTCATCGCGCAGGCGCTGGAGCGGGCGCTGCTCTACGACGCGAAGAACCAGCTGGCGCACGGGCTGCAGGCGGCTCTGCTGCCGCACTCGCTGGCTCCGCCGGCCGGTATCGAGGCCGCCGCGCGCTATCTGCCGGCCATGCACGGCATGGAGATCGGCGGCGACTTCTACGACCTGGTGCCGACCCGGCCGCTGGCGGCGGCGGTGATCGGGGACGTGCAGGGGCACAACGTGACGGCGGCCGGGCTGATGGGCCAGATCCGTACCGGTGTCCGGGCCTTCACGACCGTCGGCCAGGCACCGGAGGACGTGATGCGGAGCACCAACCGGCTGCTCATCGACTTCGGGGCTGATCTGTTCGCGAGCTGTCTGTATCTGCGGCTGGACCCGGAACGGGGTCGGGCGGTGATGGCCCGGGCCGGGCATCCGCCGCCGCTGCTGAGACGCCCGGACGGGCGGGTACGGGTGCTCGACCTGGCCGGCGGCCCGCTGCTCGGCATCGACGCGGAGGCGACGTACCCGACCACCGAGGTGTCGCTGGCGCCGGGCTCGGTGCTCGCCCTCTACACCGACGGGCTGGTCGAGTCGCCCGGGGTGGACATCGAGGACGCGCTGGTCGATCTGGGCGAGCTGCTCGCGGAGAACGGCGACCAGCCGCTGGACAGGCTCGCCGACACGCTCGTGCGACACAGTGCGGCGGCGCAGGAGCGTGTCGACGATGTCGCGGTGCTCTTGCTCAGAGCATCCCCCGACGGCTGACGTGTCCGGGGTGCGCCGCGGTCCGGCCCTCCCGCCGGAGGGCCGGACCGTCCGCCGCCGGCCGAGGACGGTGCCAGGGCAGGCGGCGGGTCAGTGGGAGGACGAACCGTCCTCGGCCGGCGAGCCGACACCGGTGCCGGACTGGTCCCCGGTGCCGGTCCCGTCGCCCGTGCCCGTCTGGTCGCCGGTGCCGGTCCCGTCGCCGGCCGTCGCGGACGGGTCGGCGGCGCCGCCGATCTGGTCGCCGCCGGCCTGGTCGCCGGCCCCGGTCCCGTCGCCGGCCGTGGCGGACGGGGCGGCCGTGGCACCGGCGTCACCGGCGCCCGCGCCCGCGTCGCCGAGGGTCGCGCCGGTCGCCTGGAGGGCGGTGGTCACCGGCTGGAAGAAGGTCTCGCCGCCGGAGGTGCAGTCACCGCTGCCGCCGGAGGTCATGCCGACCGCGCCGCCGTCCTGGGTGAACAGCGAGCCGCCGCTGTCGCCGGCCTCGGCGCAGACGTCGGTCTGGATGAGACCGGTGACGGTGTCGACTCCGCCCGGGTCGGTCTCGCTCTGGAAGTTCACGGTGGCGTCGAGGCCGGTGACCTGACCGTCGTGCAGACCGGTGGTGGAGCCCATCCGGAACACGGTCTCGCCGACGGTGGTGTCGACGGCCTGATTGATGGCGACGGTCTGGCCGTTGCCTGTGTTGACCTCGCTCGGCGCGGCAGTGGCCGGGTCGTTGTACTTGACGAGCGAGAAGTCGCCCTCGCCGGGGAAGGTGGCCTGGTCCACGGTGGCGATCGGCGCACCGGTCTCCGAGTCGGACCAGTCCTTGGCCGCGACCCCGCAGTGACCGGCCGTCAGGAAGGCGGGGCTGCCGTCCGAGGCGGTCACGTTGAAGCCGAGGGAGCAGCGGACGGTGCCCTCGGCGACCTGGGAGAAGATCGCGTCGCCGCCGGAGACGAGGGGCTTGAAGGTGCCCGACGACTTCTTGAGGGTCGCCATGTCCGAGCCGAGGCCCTGCACGGTCGACTCCAGCGTGTCCCACTTGGTGCCGGTGACGGTGGAGTCGGCGGTGACCACGACCTTGTTGGTCTTCGGGTCGACGGCCCAGGCGGTGCCCGGGATGGTCGCCTTGGCCTTCAGGGTGCCGGCCACAGCGGCCAGTTCGGAGTTGCTGTTCTGCACCTGGCGGACGACCGCGCCGGCCTTCTCGGCCTGGACGACCACGTTGCTGTCGCCGTTGATGACGTTGACGACGAGTTGCTGCTTGCCGCTGTCGTAGTAGGAACCGGCGAAGGCCTGGCCGAGCACGTTCTGGAGCTGCGCGGCAAGATCCGAGGCGTCGCTCGC
This sequence comes from Streptomyces sp. NPDC059224, assembly GCF_042754285.1. NCBI lineage: Bacteria > Bacillati > Actinomycetota > Actinomycetes > Kitasatosporales > Streptomycetaceae > Streptomyces > Streptomyces sp. NPDC059224. The sequence continues at coordinate 16,126 of NZ_JBHZAN010000007.1, read as the reverse complement.
CGACTTGAGCGTCCTGGGAGCGGTGGCCGTGGCGCCGGAGGCGTTGTCCTGGGACGCGTTGGCCATCGGCAGCAGGAAGGCCGCGGCTCCGAGCGCCGCGACACCGCCCACCGCGATTGCGGCCTTGCGCTTCGGAATTCGCTTGTGACTCAAACTTCTCGACCTCCAAGGGACGGAGTGCCTGCCGGGTTCGGGCAGTCGTTCATGAGCGGCGCCTGGATGGCCATAGGTACGGGCGGGTCACACGGTGCGTTCAACTCCGGTTCCCGGCTTCCCTTGACCGACGGCGAATCGGCCACGCCGCGCGGGAGTCGGTGCGGTTGCGCGTGCGGCGCCGCGGGCCCGGGAACAATCCCCCATATGACGATGACCGCCGCCGAAGCCGACAAGATCCTCTCCGCCGATTTCGCCCCCTGGGTGCTCGATCTCGGGCTGTCCGTCGAGGAGGTGGGCGACGACCGGGCCGTCCTGCGTCTGCCCTGGTCGGACCGGTTGTCCCGGGAGGGCGGGGGCCTGTCGGGCCAGGCGCTGATGGCGGCGGCGGACACCGCCACGGTGATCGCGGTCTCGGCGGCCCGGGGCGGTTTCGTGCCGATGACGACGGTGCAGCAGTCGACGTCGTTCCAGCGCGCGGTGACCGGTTCGGATGTCCTGATCGAGGCGGTGCTCACCAAACTCGGCCGCCGCATGGCCTTCGCCGACATCACGATGCGCGACGAGCGGTCGGGCTCGATCGCGGCCCGGGCGAGCACGGTCTACGCGCTCCTGGGGTGAGAACCCACGCCGCGGGCCGGCACGATCGGCACTCGATCACTCACGTTCAGTAGTAATCACGTACCGGAGCCCTTGCTTCAGGGAATCTGCACATCCAATACCCAAGCGGGTCACGGGGAGCGGCGGATCTGCACAACCGCGCGCCCCCTGCCGCGCCTTTGGAGCGGAGTGCCGGATTCGCCGCCGGCAGGGCAAGCCGTAGGGCTGGGTCGAAGTCGTGCGGTCTGTGAAGGAGTCGCCGACAAGCCGTGCCCACGCCTGCACGGATAGAGCGCCTGCGCGGCTCAAGTGCCCAGGTGAGGCGCGTGATTGATTGGAAGCGCGGACCGCGGCCGTGCTTTGATCCATGGCACCGCAAGGTCGCCTGGGTCTCCCGGAGACGGGCGCCCGGCGCCTGCGGTCGCGGCCATCCGTACCGTCCCCTCAGGGCCGTTGGGGGGCCGCTCTCCCCCTTGTGAATATCCATATGAAGGGAAGTTCCATCATGAACTCCACCCCCCAGGTTGAGACCGTCGAGATCTCCGACGCCGAGCTCGACAACGTCTCCGGCGGTCTGTCCGTGAACGCCCTCGGCACCGTCACCGGCCTGGTGGACGGCGTTGCCCCGGTTTCCGGCCTGCTCAACACCGCGGTCGGCACCGTCGAGGGTGTCACCGGCCTGAACACCCAGCCGGTCACCAACCTGGTCGCCGGTATCTGAGCGCACCACGTTGCCGCTGAGTCCCGGAGCCGTACCGCGGCCCCGGGGCTCTCGGGCGTTTCGGGGCCCCCGAGACACCCCTTTCACCAGCATCTCTCCCACAGGTGAGGGAAAGTTCCGTGCAGTTCCGCCAACAGGCCCTCGCCAAGCTCCAGTCACCGGAGGAGCTCGATCTTCCGGTGCGTTTCGCCCGCCCGCAGGGCTGGCTCGCGCTGTCCGTCTCGGTCGTCGTGATGGCCGCCGCCTCGGTGTGGGCGGTGACCGGGTCGGTCTCCTCCACGGTGACCGCCGAAGCCATCCTCACCCACGGACAGGGCAGTTACATCCTGCAGAGCCCGGTCGCCGGGCAGGTCACGGCCGTCCTCGCCCGGCAGGGTGAACGGCTGCCGGCCGGCGCGCCCGTCCTCGAAGTACGCACCGACCAGGGTGACTCGGTGGTGCGCACGGTCGCCGCGGGCCGGATCAGCGCGCTCGCCGCCACCATCGGGCAGATCATCCAGACCGGGGCGAACGTCGCCGCCGTGGAGAAGATCGCGCACGCCTCGGACCCGCTCTACGCGACGGTCTACGTCCCCGCCGAGAACGCCTCGGCCATCCCCGCGAACGCCCCGGTCGACCTGACGGTGTCGTCGGTGTCGACCCAGGAGTACGGCGTGCTGCGCGGCCATGTGAAGTCGGTGGACCGCGCCGCCCAGTCGGCCCAGTCGATCTCCGCGTTCCTCGGCGACACCCAGCTCGGCGAGCAGTTCACCAGGAAGGGCCGCCCGGTGGCGGTCCTGGTCCGGCTGGACCCCTCGCGGAGGACGAAGAGCGGCTACAAGTGGTCCTCGGCGGACGGACCGCCGTTCGCACTCGACTCCATGACCCCGGCCTCGGGCGCGATCCGGCTGGCCGACCAGCACCCCGTCGATTGGCTGCTCCCGTGACCACCGCCCAGGAGACCCAGGAGACCCGCGGCCGCAGACGTGCCGCCCCGCCCAAGCGGCCGGTGCCCAAGGGCCGCGGCCGCACGGTCCGCACCCCGAGCGTGCTCCAGATGGAGGCCGTCGAGTGCGGTGCCGCCTCCCTCGCCATGGTCCTCGGCCACTACGGCCGCCATGTCCCGCTGGAGGAGCTGCGGATCGCCTGCGGTGTCTCCCGCGACGGCTCGCGCGCCAGCAACCTGCTGAAGGCGGCGCGCGGTTACGGCCTCACGGCCAAGGGCATGCAGATGGACCTGGCCGCCCTCGCCGACGTGCAGGGGCCGGCCATCCTGTTCTGGGAGTTCAACCACTACGTCGTCTACGACGGCATGGGCCGCCGGTTCGGCCGCCGGGGCATCTACATCAACGACCCCGCCAAGGGGCGCCGGTTCGTGCCCATGGAGGAGTTCGACGGCAGCTTCACCGGGGTCGTACTGATCCTGGAGCCGGGCGACGGCTTCGAGCGGGGCGGCCGCAAGCCCGGTGTCCTCGGCGCGATGCCGGCCCGGCTGCGCGGCACCGCGGGCACCATGCCTGCGGCGGTGCTGGCCAGCCTGCTGCTGGTGGCCGTGGGCGCGGCGGTGCCCGCGCTCAGCCGCCAGTACATCGACATGTTCCTCATCGGCGGCCAGACCTCGCTGCTGGGCGTGCTGTTCGCCGCGATGGGCACCTGTGTGCTGCTCACCCTGGCGCTGACCTGGCTGCAGCAGGCGAACCTGCTGCACGGCCGGATCGTCTCCTCAACCCTGTCCAGCGCCCGCTTCCTGCGCCATCTGCTGCGGCTGCCGGTGACCTTCTTCTCCCAGCGCAGCCCGGCCGACCTGGTCCAGCGCCTGCAGTCCAACGACCAGGTCGCCGAGACCCTGGCCCGCGACCTCGCCGCAGCTGGTGTGGACGCGGTGGTCGTGGTCCTCTACGCGGTGCTCCTGTACACCTACGACGCGCAGCTCACCTTCCTCGGCATCGGCGTGGCCCTGCTGAACATCGTGGCGATGCGGTTCGTCGTACGGCTGCGCGCGACCCGGACGGCCAAGCTGCGCGCGGACAGCGCCCGGCTCACCAACACCTCGTACACCGGGCTCCAGTTGATCGAGACGATGAAGGCGACCGGCGGTGAGGACGGCTACTTCCGCAAGTGGGCCGGGCAGCACGCGAGCACGCTGGAGGAACAGCAGCGGCTCGGGGTGCCGAGCGCCTGGCTCGGGATGGTGGCGCCGACGCTCGCGACCCTCAACAGCGCACTGATCCTGTGGATCGGCGGGATGCGGGCGGTCGAGGGCGGTATCTCGGTCGGCCTCCTGGTCGCCTTCCAGTCCCTGGTCACCCGCTTCACCGCCCCGCTCACCCGCCTCAACGGCGTCGCGGGCCGGATCCAGGACTTCGCGGCCGACGTGGCCCGCCTGAAGGACGTGGAGAACTTCCAGGCCGATCCGGTCTACGCACGCCGCGGCGCCGGCGACTCCACCCGGCGGCTGCACGGCCATGTCGAGCTGGAGAACATCAGCTTCGGCTACAGCCCGCTCGACAAGCCCCTGCTCACCGGCTTCGACCTGACCGTCGGCCCCGGCCGGCAGGTGGCCCTGGTGGGCGGCTCGGGCAGCGGCAAGTCGACGGTCTCCCGGCTGATATCGGGCCTGTACACCCCCTGGGAGGGCGTGATCCGCATCGACGGGCAGCGCCTGGAGGACATCCCGCGCGGCGCCCTCGCGGCCTCCGTCTCCTTCGTCGACCAGGACGTCTTCCTCTTCGAGGGCTCGGTGCGCGACAACGTGGCGCTGTGGGACCCGTCGATCCCGGACGAGGCGGTGGTGGAGGCGCTGCGGGACGCGGCCCTGTACGACGTCGTGGCGCGCCGGCCCGGCGGTATCCACAGCAGGGTCGAGCAGGACGGCCGCAACTTCTCCGGCGGTCAGCGCCAGCGCCTGGAGATCGCGCGGGCGCTGGTGCGCGGGCCGAGCATCCTCGTGCTCGACGAGGTGACCAGCGCGCTGGACGCCGAGACCGAGCTGACCGTCATGGACAACCTGCGCCGGCGCGGCTGCGCCTGTGTGGTGATCGCGCACCGGCTGAGCACGGTCCGCGACAGCGACGAGATCGTGGTCCTCCAGCACGGCACGATCGTGGAACGCGGACGGCACGAGGCGTTGGTGGCACACGGCGGGGCGTACGCCGCGCTGGTCAGGGAGCGATGAGATGACGACCGCAGACGACGGTGACCTCGTTCTCGGGGCGCTCGGCGCGCTGGGCACCCGGATCGACTGCACCGGTCTCAACCGGCTGGACCTCGAAGGGCCGCAGGTGCTGTGGCTGGTGGTCTCCGGCGCGCTGGACCTGTTCGCGGTGGACGCCGAACAGCAGGGCCAGTGGCACCATCTGGGCCGGCTGGAGGCAGGTGCCCTGCTGCTCGGTCCGGTCGCCGGTCCGCAGCACACCCTGGTGGCCCGCCCGTTGCGCGACTGCGCGGTCCACCGGATCGGCCTGCGCGAGCTCTACCAGCCCGCCTCCACCCAGACCTGGTCCTACGACGAGTACGGCACCCCCCAGTACGTGCCGCCGACCACCAGCCCCCTGGAGTACGCGCTGGCACTCGGCGTCGGCCGCGGCCTGTCCATCCTCTTCCAGGCCCCGATGGCCACCGGTGAACGGGCGGCGGCCCCCACCGACGACGACGTCTTCTGGATGCAGGTGCCGCCGGGCAGTGTGCAGTACGGCTCGCTGTACGGCGCGGAGGCCGCGGCCGACCTGCTGATGGACCCCGCCCTGTGGCAGAGCTTGGTCGACCAGCAGTACCGCCTGCTCACCACCCTGGACCGGTGGATCGAGCAGCTGGAGCACACCCACGAGACCCGCACCGCGGCCGGCATCAAGGCCGGTGAGGCGGTCCGCGCCCAGGCCGACCGGACGCTGCTGGCCTCCATGGGGAAGGGGGCCAAGCGGACGACCGCCGCCGACGCCGACGCGTCCTACGCGGCCTGCAGGCTCGTCGCGGAGGCGGCCGGCATCACCCTGGCCGAGCCCGCGCAGGGCGGGACCGAGAGCGACCGCATCGACCCGGTCGAACGGGTGGCCCTCGCCTCCCGGGTGCGTGTCCGGGCGGTCCGCCTGGACGGCCGCTGGTGGCGGGAGAACGTGGGACCGCTCGTCGGTCACCGTGCCCTGTCCGGTGCTCCGGTCGCGCTGCTGTGGCGGCGCGGCGGATATGTCGCCGTCCATCCCGCTACCGGCCGGGAGACGCCGATCGAGAAGGCGAACGCGGCGGAGTTCGAGCCGCGCGCGGTGATGTTCTACCGCCCGCTGCCCGACAGGGCGCTCACTCCCTTCGGCCTGCTCCGGTTCAGTCTGCGCGGCACCCGCGGGGACCTCGGCAGTCTGCTCCTCGCCGGGCTGGTGACGGTGGCGATCGGCTCCCTGGTGCCGATCGCCACCGGCAAGGTGCTGGGTGAGTACGTGCCGAAGGCGCAGACGAACCTGATCGTGCAGGTCTGTCTGGCGGTGATGATCAGCGCGGTGGTGGCGGCCGCCTTCACGCTCCTGGAGAACCTGACCATCCTCCGCCTGGAGGGCCGGATCGAGGCCACCCTGCAGCCGGCCGTCTGGGACCGGCTGCTGCGGCTGCCGACGAAGTTCTTCACCCAGCGTTCGACCGGTGAGCTGGCCAGTGCGGCCATGGGCATCAGCGCGATCCGCCGGCTGCTGGCGGGCGTCGGCCCGGTGGTCGCCCAGTCGGTGACGGTCGGGGCGATGAACCTGGGCCTGCTGTTCTGGTACAGCGTCCCGATGGCGCTGGCGGCCCTCGCCATGCTGGTCGTCATCGCCTCGCTGTTCCTGGGGCTCGGGCTGTGGCAGGTGCGCTGGCAACGGCGGCTGGTGGTGCTCGGCAACAAGCTGAACAACCAGGCCTTCCAGACCCTGCGGGGGCTGCCCAAGCTGCGGGTCGCGGCGGCCGAGAACTACGCGTACGCGGCCTGGGCGGGCGAGTTCGCGCGCAGCCGTGAACTCCAGCAGAAGGTGGGCCGGATCAAGAACCTCACCACCGTGCTGGGTTCGGTGTACCTCCCGGTCTGCACCCTGCTGATGTTCATGCTGCTCGCGGGTCCGGCGAGGGGCGCCATGGACGCGGCGGCCTTCCTCACCTTCAACACCTCGGTGACGATGCTGCTCACCTCGGTCACCCAGCTGACCGGCTCCTTCGTGTCGGCGGTGGCCGCGCTGCCGCTGTTCGAGGAGATCAAGCCGGTCCTGGAGGCCGCGCCGGAGGTGCGGACCGCCAGCACCCGTCCCGGCCCGCTGTCCGGCGGCATCGAGGCCCGCCGGCTGTCCTTCCGGTACTCCGACGACGGTCCGCTCGTCCTCGACGACGTCTCCTTCGAGGTGCGGCCGGGCGAGTTCGTGGCGATCGTCGGGCCCAGCGGCTGCGGCAAGTCGACGCTGCTGCGGCTGCTGATCGGCTTCGACAAACCGGTCTCCGGGAGCGTGCTGTACGACGGCCAGGACCTGGGCGCGCTCGACCGGTCCGCGGTGCGCCGGCAGTGCGGGGTGGTGCTCCAGCACGCGCAGCCCTTCACCGGCTCGATCCTGGACGTCATCTGCGGGACCGAGCCGTACACCCCCGAGGAGGCGATGGCGGCGGCCGAGATGGCGGGCCTCGCCGAGGACATCAAGCGGATGCCGATGGGGCTGCACACGATCGTCGCCGGGAGCGGCGCGGTCTCGGGCGGCCAGCGGCAGCGGCTGATGATCGCCCAGGCACTGATCCGGCGGCCCCGCATCCTCTTCTTCGACGAGGCCACCAGCGCCCTGGACAACGACACCCAGCGCACGGTCATCGAGTCGACCCGCAAACTGAACGCCACCCGGATCGTGATCGCCCACCGGCTGTCGACGGTCATGGACGCGGACCGGGTGATCGTGATGGAGGACGGCAAGGTCGCCCAGCAGGGCCCGCCGGACCGGCTGCTCGCCGACACCGGAGGGCGGCTGCACGAGCTGGTGCGGCGGCAGCTGTGACCGGTCAGGCGTCGGGGCCGGGGATGGGGGCGCCGGAGGGGACCCCCGCGTCCAGATAGGCGTCGTAGAACTCCCGCCAGTCGGCGGCGTCCTCGGAGTGCGGACCGGCATGGCCCTCGCCGCGGGCCAGGGCGTCGAGGGCGAGCAGGCACACCTCCCAGCCGGCGCCGTTGCGGGCGGCCGCGTTCTGCTCGGCCAGCACCTGGGTCAGCGTGAACCGGGTGCGCTTCGCGTCCAGCGCCGCCAGGTCGAAGCGCACTTCGTCGCCGCCCCAGGTGAAGGAGAGGTGCCGCGGTTCGTCGAAGGCGAGCACCGTGCCGGTGGCGTTCGCCTGTCGGGGGTCGCCGCTGAACCGGACGGTGCCGCCGTCGCGGGGCTCGATGTCGAGACGCGAGGGGAACCAGCGGGCGGACTCGTCCGGGTCGTTCACGAACAGCCAGACGCGTTCGGCGGGGTGGTCGTAGGTACGGGTGAACCGGACGGCGAAGCGGCCGTCGTCGAGGGTGAGGCAGGTGCCGGTGAGTTCGGCGGCCATCGGGATCAGTCCTTCGAGGAGTGTGCGGTCGATTCCGTATTCCCGCTGTGACCTGCGGGTAACGTCCTCGGCCCGGATCCCTGTCTTGCCCGTGCCGCGTGCCCGGCGCACTCTGGTGCCATGGGAGCTCAGGACGGCCCCACCCTCATCGCGTCCGTCCAGCGGGCCCTGCGCCTGCTGGAGGCGGTGAGCGCGCACGAGAACGGCGCGCCGGCGAAACAGCTGGCACGCCAGACCGAGCTGCCCCTGGCCACCGCCTACCATCTGCTGCGCACCCTGGTGCACGACGGGTACGTGCGGAAACTGGACGACGGCGGCTTCGTCCTGGGCGACAAGGTGGAGTCCCTGTATTCGACGGGGCACGCGCAGACGCTGCTCAGCCGTGTCCGTCCGGCGCTCGCCGCCCTGCGGGACGAGCTGGCCGCCGCCACCTACCTCACGTTCTACGAGGACGGTGAGATCCGGGTCGCCGAGATCGTGGACGGCCCGCGTACGCCTCGGGTCGACCTGTGGGTGGGGTTCGAGGACGCCGGACATGCCACCGCGCTGGGCAAGTCCGTGCTGCGCGAGCTGGACGCGGACGCCCGCCGGGACTACCTGTCCAGGCACCACCTCCCCGATCTGACACCGCGGACGATCACGAGTGTTCCGGAGCTGCTGCGCAGGATCGAGTCGTCCCCCTCGGCCCCGGCCGTCACGGACCTCGAGGAGTACGCGCTCGGCACGGTGTGCATCGCCGTGCCCGTCTACTGCGGGGAGACAGTCGGCTCGCTCGGGGTCTCCCTGCCGGTGGAACGGCAGGCCCAGTTGCACGAGATCCCGGCCAGCCTGCTCCCGGTCGCGAACCGGGTGAGCAGAAGCCTCTCGCTCACTATCTGAAATTCCGCTCCTTGTGGCAGCCCACGCCCAGCCCGTTTCCTTGATGAAACGGACATTCCGGGTATACATCTCCGAACAGGCGAGGACTGCGGACGAAACATGAGCCAGGCCCCCCATCACGACGGCGACCACGCGTCGGCACGGCTGTCCGGGAACCGTACGGGACTCTCCCTGCTGCCGGTCCTGGTCGTCGCCGTCATCGTCCTCGTCGACAACACCGGTGGAGCGGGGATGATCTGGCTGCCCCTGCTGGCGGTGGGACCCGCGCTGGCGGCCGCCACCAACCGACCGCGTGGTGTGATCTGCGTCGGGCTTCTCGCCGTGGCACTGAGCGTGACGCTCGGCAGCGACCAGGACGTTCCGGCGGATGAGCTGGTCGCCGCCCTGTCCGCCCTGCTTGCCGTCACCGCGGCCAGCACCCTGGCCAGCGGGCTGCGCCGCCGACGCGAGCGCGTACTCGCCGACGTCCGCTCGGTCGCCGAAGCCGCCCAGCACGCGCTGCTCCAGCCCATTCCGCAGACCGTCGGTCCGTTCCAGGTGGCCGTGCGCTACAGCGCCGCGGCGGCGGAGGCCCGGATCGGCGGGGATCTCTACGCGCTGGTACCCACCCCGCACGGCATCAGGCTGATCGTCGGCGACGTACGCGGCAAGGGACTGCCCGCCGTGGGGACCGCCGCTCTCGTCCTCGGGCTGTTCCGCGAGGCCGCCTACGACGAGCCCGACCTCCTGGCCGTGGTCAGCAGGATCGAACGCAGCCTCGCCCGCAATCTCGGACCGGACGACTTCGTCACCGCCGTCGTCGCCGGATGCCCCCGGTCGGGCCACCTGGAGGTCGTCAACTGCGGACACGCTCCGCCGCTGCTGATATCCGCCTCGGGCGAGGTCACGCCGGTGGACGGCGCACATCCCGCGCCGCCGCTCGGGCTGCGGGCCTTTTCGGGCCAGGTGCCCGGCCTGCAGCGGCTGCCCTTCTCGGTGGGAGACCAGTTGCTGCTCTACACCGACGGGGTCACCGAAGCCCGCGATCACGCCCGCGAGTTCTATCCGCTCGCCGAGGGGGTGGCCCGCCATGTGTCCGACGACCCGGCGCACACGCTCACCGCGCTCCACGACGAGCTGCTGACCCATGTGGGCGGCCGGCTACACGACGACGCCGCGCTGCTCCTGCTCCGCAGGCAGCCCGCGCAGGGGCAGCCGGCCGCGGCGTCCGCGTCGGCGGTCGCGCTGTAGCGGCCGCCGCAGACCCGCTCTAGAGCCGTGACCCCCCGGGGGCGATGTCGGCCCACCGGGTGATCCCGCCGGGGTGGACATGTATCCCGTGACGTGTCGCGAGGGCGTGGACGATCGTCTCGCCGCGGCCGTGTTCGTCCGGGTCGATCCCGGCGGGGCACCACCCCGAAGGGAGCGCGGGCCCCGCGTCGGACACCTCGATACGCAGGGCGCGAACGCCGTCACCGGGTACCCAGGACAGCCGCAGCACGGCCGGGGGGCATGCGTGGATGATCGCGTTGGTCACCAGTTCGGACACCACGAGCAACGCGTCCTCGACGATCTCGGCGGACACGTTCCAGTCGGCGAGTGCGGCAGCCGCCCGTCGCCGCACGGTCGAGACGGCCCCGGCGACGGGCGGTACCGGACACACGTGTTCGTATACCGGCCGAAGGGGCGCCTTGAGTTGTACCGCCATGGTCTCTCCCGGTGGACTGTCTACCGGTACGGCGTGACATGTCTACGCATTCCGGTCTCATTGCAAGCTAGGGACTCAATCCAGGGCGGTCAATGAACGGCGGTCGCCATTACCGAACGCGGATCTTCCCGGCACGCCGGTGGCGGCCTCCCACACGTGAAGCGAAGCGTCCGTGACGGTAATAGGCTCGCCTCATGGCCGGCCCAGTCCAGTCGATCGAACGGGCGGCGGCGATTCTGCGCCTGCTCGCCGGTGGTCCCCGCCGACTGGGGCTCGGCGAGGTGGCGGCCTCGCTCGGGCTCGCCAAGGGTACGGCGCACGGCATCCTGCGTACGCTCCAGCACGTCGACTTCGTCGAGCAGGACGCGGCGACCGGGAAATACCAGCTCGGTGCCGCGCTGCTGCACCTCGGCACCAGTTATCTGGACGTCAACGAGCTGCGCTCCCGCTCCCTCAACTGGGCCGACGCCCTCGCCGCCCGCAGCGGGGAATCCGTGCGCCTGGGAACACCCCTGGAAGGCAGCGTGCTCGTCGTCCACCACGTGTTCCGGCCGGACGACACCTTCCAGACCCTGGACGTGGGCTCGCTGCTGCCCCTGCACGCCTCCTCGCTCGGCAAGGTACTGCTGGCCTACGGGACCGCGAGTGCCGAGCCCGGCCGGCAGCCGGAGCTGGAGGCGTACACCCGGCACACCCTGACCGACCGCGAGCGGCTGGCCCGCGCTCTCGTCGAGGTCCGGGAACTCGGCTGGGCCGCCGAGATCCAGGAGATGACCATGGGTGAGGCCGGACTCGCCGCGCCGATCCGCGGGCACGGCGGCCTCGTCGTCGGTGCCATCGGGCTGTCCGGGCCGGTCGAACGGATCTGCGACGGCCAGGGCCGGCCGCGGCAGAGTCTGGTCACCCTGACCCGTGAGGCCGCACGGGCGATCTCCAGAGATCTGGGAGCCGCTCGCTGGTAGGCCCGGCCGGCCGCCCCACCGACCCGTCGGAAGGCAGACCCGATCATGGCTGAACGGTACGTAATGTCCATCGATCAGGGCACCAACTCGACCCGATGCATCCTGTTCGACCACCGCGGACGGCTGGTCTCGGTCGCACAGAGGGAGCATCAGCAGCACTTCCCCAGGCCAGGCTGGGTCGAGCACGACGCGGTCGAGATCTGGCAGAACCTACGCCGTGTGGGGCCCGAGGCGCTGAACGGCGCGGGTGTCGACACGGGACAGATCGCCGCCATCGGCGTGGCCAACCAGCGCGAGACGACCGTGCTCTGGAACCGGCGGACCGGGGCCCCGCTCGGCCGGGCGATCGTCTGGCAGGACACCCGTACGGCGCCACTGGTGGAGGAGCTGACGCAGCGCCCCGGCGAGGAGTTCTTCCTGGAACGGTGCGGTCTGCCGCCGTCGACCTACTTCTCCGCGCTGCGTATCCGCTGGCTGTTCGACCACGTCAAGGGTCTGCGGCAGCGCGCCGCGGACGGCGAGGTGCTGTTCGGGACGATGGAGAGCTGGCTGATCTGGAACCTCACCGGAGGGGCGGACGGTGGCCTGCACCTCACCGACGTCACCAACGCCAGCCGCACGATGCTGATGAACATCCGCACGCTCACCTGGGACGACGAACTGCTCGCCTTCTTCGGGGTGCCCCGCGCGATGCTGCCCGAGATCAGGTCCTCCGCCGAGACCTACGGCGAGGCCCGCGCGCTCTTCCCGGGTGTCGCCGTCACCGCCACGCTCGGCGACCAGCAGGCCGCGCTCTTCGGTCAGACCTGCTTCTCCCCGGGCGAGGCGAAGTGCACGTACGGCACGGGCAGCTTCCTGCTGCTCAACACGGGCGCCGACATCGTGCGGTCCCGGCACGGACTTCTCACCACCGTCGCCTACAAGATCGACGACCAGCCCCCGGCCTATGCCCTGGAAGGGTCGATCGCCGTCACCGGGGCACTCGTCCAGTGGTTCCGCGACCGCCTCGGCCTGATCAGCAGCGCTCCGGAGATCGAGACCCTGGCGCGGACGGTCGAGGACAACGGCGGCTGCTACATCGTCCCCGCCTTCTCCGGTCTGTTCGCACCGCACTGGCGCAGCGACGCACGCGGGGTCATCGTCGGACTCACCTCGTACATCACCAAGGGCCACCTGGCGCGCGCCGTCCTGGAGGCCACCGGCTGGCAGACACGTGAGGTCGTCGACGCCATGAACGCCGATTTCCCGGTCCCCCTGCAGCAGCTCAAGGTCGACGGGGGCATGACCGCGGACAACCTGCTCATGCAGTTCGTGGCGGACGTGCTCGACGTGCCCGTGGTGAGGCCCATGGTCGCCGAGACGGTCTCCCTCGGCGCGGCCTACGCGGCCGGGCTCGCCGCGGGCTACTGGCCGGACCTGGAAGTGCTGCGCCGCAACTGGCACCGGGCCGCGCAGTGGCTGCCCGACATGGATCCCGCACGGCGGGAGGCGGAGTACGCGGACTGGCTGCGGGCCGTGGAACGCTCCCTGGACTGGGTCCGACCGCGGTGAACCGTGGTGCTCAGTCGGTGCCGGGCTCCTCGTAGGGGATGCGGTTCAGGTGCAGGACCTCGCCCAGCGTGCCCCATTCGTCGCCGCCGAGTTTGGTGAGCGGACGCAGCAGCTCGCTGCTGGGACGGCCGTCGGCGAGGTAGCCCTCGTCCACCGCGGCATGGAGCACCCGGCCGAAGACCAGGGTGCAGTTCCCCATGCGCAGGGTGGTGTGCGACCGGCACTCCAGCACCACGTGGGCGGCCGCCACCCTGGGCGGGCGCACACACCTGCTTGTCTCGCGTTGGATGCCCGCGGTGTCGAACTCGCTGACCGAGCGGGGAAAGTCGACGGCGGTGGCGTTGATCAGCGACAGGAGCGGTTCGGACGAGAAGTTGACCACGAACTCCCCGGTGTCCTCGACGTTGCGCAGGGAGTCCTTCCTGCCGATCGAGGTGAACTGGACGATCGGGGGATCGGTGCTGGCGATGCTGAAGAAGGAGTGCGGGGCCAGGTTCTCGGTGCGGCCGTCCGGTGTCACCGTGGAGATCCAGGCGATCGGCCGCGGAATGACGACCGAGGTGAGGAACCGGTAGAAGTCCGCACTGCTCATCGCCTCAGGGGCGCACTCCACACGCATGCACCGAGTATCGAACCGGCAGCCGGGCGCGGGTCGCAGCCGGCCCGCGCGTGTCGCGCCGGAGGCGCCCCGTACCTGCGATTGTCATGATCGACTTGCGGTCCCAGCGAAACGTTGCCGTTTCGCTGGAAGTGGTCTACCCTCCACGTGTACGAAACCGTTTCGTTCGCAGACGGCCGGCGCCGTCGTACCGGACCGGTTTCCCGGCAATCCCGAACGACTTCCCTGGAGTGGTTCCCCCATGTCTGAGAAGACCCTCACCGACGACGTCCGCGTCGGTGCCACGGAGGCGCCGCCGGCCGACGCCTCCTCCAAGCGGTGGTGGATCCTCGCGGTCATCGCCGTCGCCCAGCTGATGGTGGTGCTCGACGCCACCATCGTGAACATAGCCCTGCCGTCCGCCCAGGCCGACCTCGGGTTCTCGGACGGCAACCGGCAGTGGATCGTCACCGCGTACGCCCTGAGCTTCGCCTCCCTGCTGCTGCTCGGCGGACGGATCGCCGACCTGTTCGGCCGCAAGACCGCCTTCCTGATCGGCGTCGTCGGCTTCGCCGCGGTGTCGGCGCTGGGCGGTGCCGCCAACGGCTTCGGGATGCTGGTCACCGCGCGCGCCCTGCAGGGTGCCTTCGGCGCGCTGCTCGCCCCGACCGCCCTCTCGCTGCTCAACACCACGTTCACGGACGCCCGTGAGCGGGCCCGCGCGTTCAGCGTCTACGGCGCCATCGCGGGTGCCGGCGGTGCGGTGGGCCTGCTGCTCGGCGGTGTCCTGACCGACACCTTCGACTGGCGCTCGACCCTCTACGTGAACGTCGTGATCGCCGTCGTCGCCTTCGCGGGCGGCATGGCGCTGCTGCACAACCACCGCGACGCCGGCAACTCCAAGCTGGACGTGCCGGGCACGGTCCTGGTCGCGGCCGGTCTGTTCTCGCTGGTCTACGGCTTCTCCAACGCCGAGACGCATGACTGGGGTTCGCCGCTGACCTGGGGCTTCCTGCTCGCCGGCGTCGTGCTGCTGGCGGCCTTCGCCTGGTGGCAGACCAAGGCCACGTACCCGCTGCTGCCGCTGGGCATCCTGCTGGAGCGCAACCGGGGGGCCTCGTTCCTGGCCGTGCTGATCTCCGCGGGCGGCATGTTCGGCGTGTTCCTCTTCCTCACCTACTACCTGCAGCTGAACCTCGGCTTCAGCCCGACGAAGACCGGTCTGGCGTTCCTGCCGATGATCGGCGCCCTGATGGTGACCGCACAGGTCGGCACCCAGGTCCTCGTACCGCGGATCGGCCCGAAGGCGGTCGTGCCGCTGGGCTTCGCGGTCTCCGCGGTCGGCATGGCCTGGCTGACCGGCATCGGCGTCGGCTCCAGCTACGTCAGCGCGGTGCTCCCGCAGCTGATCATCACCGGCCTCGGCCTCGGCCTGGTCATGCCGGCGTCCATGCAGCTGGCCACGGGCGGGGTGACGGCCGACGAGGCGGGTGTCGCCTCCGCGACGGTCAACGCCATGCAGCAGGTGGGCGGTTCGATCGGGACGGCACTGCTCAACACGCTCGCGGCGAGCGCGGCGACGGACTACCTGGCCGGGCGCGACGTCACCGACAAGCTGGTGCAGGCCCAGGCCACGATCGAGAGCTACACGACCGCGTTCTGGTGGTCGGCCGGCATGTTCGCGGCGGGCGCGGTGATCGCCTTCCTGCTGTTCCGCAGGGGTGCGCCGCAGCAGGACGCGGACGCGGCACCGGTCGTTCACATGTGAGGTGAGCGTCGCCGAGCCGCCGAAGACTGAGGGGTCGCCGTCAGCAGGGAGACGGCGGCCCTTCGCCGTTCCTCCAGCACTGCCAGTCAAGCGACTTGAGGGAAATTCACCGGGTCGGGTGAACTTGATCTTGCGTAGCCCGCATCAGGGGTGGCAGCCGCCTCCGGCGGGTACCAACCGGTCCCGTACGCGCCCTGCACCAGGGGGAGCAGAGATGACGCCGGAAGCGGACGAACCAGGCCTGCCCGCCGCGAACTCCTGTGCGCGGAGCCGCCGGTGCGGAAGGTACCTCGTCGTCGAGGTCTTCGGCGAGGTGGACATCGCCACCGCGGAGCTGCTCGCCGAGCATCTGCTCGCGGCCACCGCCGGTGCCGAGCCGGATGTGCTCGTCGATCTGCGGCGGCTGGAGTTTCTCGACTGCTCGGGACTGCGGGTGCTGTGCCGGGCCGAGGCGCGGGCCGGGGAGCGGGGCGGCCGGCTGCGGCTGGTGTGCGCGGGGCCCCGCGTTCCGCGGCTGCTCAGGGCCTCGGGCCTGCTGGGGCGGTTCCCGCCGCTCCCCGGGCTTCCCCGGGACGGGAGCTCCGGGGAGCGGCGGTGATGCCGGGGGGGGGGGGGGGGGCCCCCCCCACCCCCCCCCCCCCCCCCCGGGCGAGAGCCGGAGCCGCCCCCCCCGGGCCCCCCCCCCCCCAGGGGGCAGGAGAGG
>NZ_JBHZAN010000006.1:243858-272531 GCF_042754285.1 Streptomyces sp. NPDC059224 | reverse complement strand
CTGACCGACAACGGCTCCTGCTACCGCTCACGCGACTGGCGAGATGCGCTGGCAGCGGCCGGGATCGCCCACAAGCGGACCCGGCCCTACCGGCCGCAGACCAACGGCAAGGTCGAACGCTTCAACCGCACCCTGCTGGACGAGTGGGCCTACGCCCGCCCCTACCGCTCCGAGCAGGAACGACGCGACGCGTTCCCGAAATGGCTGCACACCTACAATCACCACCGCGGACACACCGCGCTCAAGGGCCAACCACCCGCCAGCCGCGTCCCCAACCTCACAGGGCAATACACCTAGCCCGGGGTCACCAGCCGTGCCTCGTAGGCGAAGACCGCCGCCTGGGTCCGGTCCCGCAGGCCCAGTTTCACGAGGATGCGGCTCACGTGGGTCTTGATGGTCGACTCGGCCACCACCAGGCGTTCGGCCATCTCCGCGTTCGAGAGGCCCTTGGCGATGAGGACCAGGACCTCCGTCTCGCGGTCGGTGAGGTCGCCGTAGGCCGCATGCGCCGTGGACATCGGGCGCGGGGTGCCGGACAGCTTGGAGAACTCCGTGATCAGGCGCTTGGTGACCGAGGGCGCGAGCAGGGCCTCGCCCGCCGCCACCACCCGGACGCCGTCCGCCAGTTGGCGGGCCGACGCGTCCTTCAGGAGGAAGCCGGAGGCTCCGGCACGCAGGGCTTGGTACACGTACTCGTCCAGGTCGAAGGTGGTCAGGACCAGGACCTTGGCCGTGCCGTCGCCGGCCACGATCTCCCGCGTCGCCTCGATGCCGTTCAGCTCGGGCATCCGGATGTCCATCAGCACCACGTCGGGGGCGAGTTCACGGACCCGGTCCACCGCCTCGCGGCCGTTCACCGCCTCGCCGACGACCTCGATGTCCGGCATCGCGTTCAGCAGGACCGAGAAGCCCTCGCGCACCATCATCTGATCGTCGGCGATCAGTACGCGGATGGTCATGCGTCACCTTCGGCAGGGGTGAGGGCCGGCAGGAAGACCGTCACCTCGTAGCCTCCCTCGGCCGTCGGAGCCGCCGTCATCTCGCCGTTCAGCATCGACACGCGCTCCCGCATGCCCGTGATGCCGTGGCCGGCGCCGGGCGACGGCTTGAGGAGGGCCGGCCGGGGCGGGGGCCCGTTGACCACGCGCAGGCCGAGGCCGCCGAGGACATAGCCGATCTCGACACGGGCGCTCGCTCCCGGCGCGTGCCGCAGGGTGTTGCTGAGCGCCTCCTGGACGATCCGGTACGCCGACAGCTCGACACCCTGCGGGAGTTCACGGACCGCGCCGGTCACCCCCTTGTCCACGGTCAGCCCCGCCTCCCGCACGTTGGCGAGCAGCGCGTCCAGGTCGGCGAGGGTGGGCTGCGGGGCGTCGGGGGCCGCGTAGTCCTCGGCACGGACCACGCCGAGCACGCGGCGCAGCTCGGTGAGTGCCGCCACCGCGTTCTCCCGGATCGTGACGAACGCCTTCTCCAGCTCCGGCGGCGGGTTCTCCACCCGGTAGGGGGCCGCCTCCGCCTGGATGGCGACGACGGACATGTGGTGGGCCACCACGTCGTGCAGTTCGCGGGCGATCGTGGTCCGCTCCTCCAGGAGCGTGCGCCGGGACCGCTCGTGTGCCGTCTCCGTCTGCTGGGCGGTCACCGTCTTTTCGGCCTCCCGGCGGATCTGCCGGACGCTGACGGTCAGCAGGGCGATCGCGGAGACGACCATCATCGAGCCGACGTCGTTGCTGTAGTGGCCCCCGCCGAGGACCGAGACGAACGAGAAGCCGTAGAGCGCGGTGATCGCCCACATCCAGGCCGCCGTGCGTGGACGCGTGCGGACCGCGACGACGGTGAGCACCACCAGGTGGGAGATGAAGCCGCCCGTCGTCCACGGCCAGTCGGCCCACGCGTCGGACAGCAGGGTGCCGATCCAGCTCGCGACCAGCGACAGCCAGAAGGCGCCGACCGGACGTGCCAGCGTGAGCAGGACCGGTGCCACCACGACCACGCCCACCAGCAGACCTCCGGCCGATCCCACCGGACGGTCGGCGACGGCCGCCAGCAGCGCCACGGCGCCGGCCGCGGCCACCGCGAGGTGGGGGGTCCAGACCGCGAGCTCCCGCCGGCGTCCGGACAGGCGGCGGATCCGCGGACCGTCGCCGCTCAGCGGGGGCAACGGCCGGTAGGCGAAGGCATCCTGGAACAGGTCCTGCCGCAGCCTGCCCAGGGCGTCCAGCGCGGCCCGGATCTCCGGACTGCGCGGCCTGTACGGTTCGAACGCACCATCCGGCGGTTCCGGCGGCATCGCCTGTGTGTGGGTCGTCTCGGTCACGTACACGACCGTAGGACGAGCCGGGGGTCACCGTCGTCACCAGTGAGAAGGGTCCTCGGGCATCCGTCTCAGGTACTACGGGCACCGGGAGCCGGCGTCACCACGCCAGTTGGGCGATCTCCTCCGCCACCACCGCGCACGCGTCCGCCGCCGGGTCGATCAGCGGGAAGTGGCCGACGTCCTCCAGCAGCGTCAGGCCCACCACCTCGCCCGCCTTGGCCGCCGCGTCGGCGTAGGCCTCGGCCACCGCCTGCGGGACGACGTCGTCCGTGCGGCCCTGGACCAGGGTGGTCGCGATGCCGGTGGGGAGCAGCAGCGCCGGGTCGGCATAGCGCTGCCGGTCGGTGAACTGGTCGTTGCCCCCGAGGAGTTGGAGGGCCGCGTGGCCGCAGACCTCCAGCTTCTCCGCCATCGCGAAGTCGGCGATCGGGGCCAGGGCCACCACGCCCCGCAGCGGCGACGGGCCGGAGGTGCGCCATGCGGCGTCCGCGGGGAGGACGTGCCGCGCCGCGGCCCACAGCGCCAGGTGTCCGCCGGCCGAGTGGCCGGTGAGGACCGTGCGGCGCAGGTCCGCCTGGGGCAGCGCCTCGCCGGCCAGCGCGGGCAGGGCGTCCAGGGCGGCCGCGACGTCGTCGAAGGTGTCCGGCCAGCGGCCGGCCACCGGGGCCGTGCCGCCCTGCTGGGGCAGGGTCGCACCGCGCCGGTACTCGACGTTGGCCACCGCGAAGCCGCGCCGGGCGAGGAAGTCGGCGAAGGGTGTGACGTGACCGCGGTCGTACGGCGCCCGCCACGCGCCTCCGTGCAGAACCACGACCAACGGGGCCACGGTCTCGCCACCGCGCGGAACGTAGAAGTCGATCACCTGGTCGGGGTGGTCGCCGTAGGCCGCGGTGGCATCGGGCGCGACGTGCGGGTGCGAGAAGGCGGACTCCTCCTCGGCGGCGGCCCGTTCTGCTGCGGCGTCGTCCGGCATGCTCCAACCTCTCAGCGGCGTAGTGGCTTTGGCGGACCAGGTGGGGAATTCGGCCGTTGGCCGGGACGGTATCAGGCCGGTGACGTGCGGCGACACGTGGATGTCACGCACGGTGAGGAATACCCGGTTCTGTACCGTCCCGGCCTTTCCCGACCGGGTCGTCGTGTCCGCATGTCGACTCGCCGCGGGGTGCTACACGGCCTCCGCCAGCACCCGCGCCGCCCGTTCCACGTCCGCGAAACCGACGTACAGCGGGGTGAAGCCGAAGCGGAGGACGTCGGGATGCCGGAAGTCCCCGACCACCCCGCGCTCGATCAGCCGTTTCATCACGTCCCCGGCGTCCGGGCAGCGCAGCGCGATCTGGCTGCCGCGCTCCTCGTGCGCCAGCGGGGTCACGCACTCGACGCGGCCGGCCGGCAGGTACGCCTCGACGCACTCCAGGAAGAAGTCCGACAGGGCCAGGGACTTGGCCCGGACGGCGGAGACCGGCACCTCGTCCCAGACCTCCAGCGCCGCCTCCAGGGCCAGCATGGACAGGATGTCCGGGGTACCGACGCGGCCGCGCACCGCGCCCGCGGCCGGTTCGTACTCCGAGCGCATCCCGAACGGCTCGGCGTGCGAGTTCCAGCCGGGCAGCGGCGAGTCGAAGCGGTCCTGGAGGTCGCCGCGGACGTACAGGTAGGCCGGTGAGCCCGGCCCGCCGTTCAGGTACTTGTAGGTGCAGCCGACGGCCAGGTCGACCCCGTGCTCGTCGAGGCCGACCGGCAGCGCGCCCGCGCTGTGGCACAGGTCCCAGACGGCCACCGCCCCTGCCGCGTGGACCGCGGCGGTGAGGGACGGCAGGTCGTGCAGCCGGCCCGTGCGGTAGTCGACGTGGTTGAGCAGGACGGCCGCCGTGCGGTCGCTCAGCGCGGCGCGCACGTCCGCCGGTGTCACCGGCCGCAGCACACACCCCGTCATCCGGGCCGCCGAGTCGGCGATGTAGCCGTCGGTGGGGAAGGTGGTCGCGTCGACGACGATCTCGTCCCGTCCCTCCCCCGCCAGCCGTACCGCGCCGACCAGGGCCTTGAAGACGTTGACGCTGGTGGAGTCGCCGACCACGATCTGGCCGGCCGCCGCGCCGACCAGCGGGGCGATCCGGTCGCCGATCCGCTCCGGCGCCGTCCACCAGCCGCTCTCGTCCCAGGACCGGATGCGCAGTTCGCCCCACTGCCGCCGGACGACGTCCTCGACCCGGCCGGGGACATGCGCGGGCAGGGCGCCCAGTGAGTTGCCGTCCAGGTAGACGCCCGCGGCGTCAGCCGCACGACCGGAGGCGGAGTCGAGGACGAACCGGGAGCGCACCCCGGCGAGCTCGTCCGCCGCGTCCAGCTTCTCCGCGCGCAGGGCCAGCTCAGACATGGGACCTCGCCGTCCACAGCTCCGGGAACACGTTCTTGCGGGCCCGCTTCTCCAGCCAGGCGACGCCGGCCGAGCCGCCGGTGCCGGGCTTGGCGCCCATCGCGCGGCGGGTGGCGACCAGGTGGTCGTTGCGCCAGCGCCAGACCAGTTCGGCGACATCGGTGAGCGCCTCGCCGAGGCGGGCGAGGTCGGCGTCCCCGTCACCCGAGTAGACCGCCGTCCAGGCGGCCTCGACGGCGTCCGAGGGGTCGTACCGCCCGGACACGTCACGGTGCAGCACCGCGTCCGGGACCGGGTGGCCGCGGCGCGCGAGGAGCCGTACCACCTCGTCGTACAGGCTCGGCTCGTGCAGCGCCTTCTCCAGTTCCGCGTGGACGCGGGGGGCGCCGCGGTGCGGGACCAGCATGGACGCGGACTTCTCGCCGAGCAGGAACTCCATCCGCCGGTACATCGCCGACTGGAAGCCGGAGCCCTCGCCGAGGGCGGAGCGGTAGGAGTTGAACTGGGCGGGGGTGAGCTGGCCGAGCGGCTTCCAGGAGGCGTTCAACGCCTCCAGCTCACGGGTGGAACGCTTCAGTGCGTTGATCGCGGCGGGGATGTCGTCACCGCGCAGGGCGCGGGCCGCGGTCTCCCACTCGTGGACGATGACGGTGAACCACAGCTCCATGACCTGGGTCGTGACCAGGAAGACCATCTCTCCGGGGTCATCGGAGAGGGTGTGCTGGAGATGGGTGAGCACGTCCGCCCTGACGTAGTCCTCGTACGGCGTGGTGCCGGCGAAGTCGAGATGCGGGGTCTCGGGCTCCGAAGCCTCGGGGGGCTGAGCCTGAAGGGACATCGCTGTCTCCTGTTGTGTACTCCGGGTAGCGGTCCGCCCCTGCCGTTCTCGACACGGGGGCCCCGGTCCCCACCCGCATCTTGCGCAACGTACCCCGCACACGGCAAGGCCCGCCCGCTGCCAGACCGGCCACACCCGTCACGCCCGCCCCCGGTCACCCGGCCGGGCTACCGCCGCGCGCGCGTCCTGCGACCCGGCTGCGGCTCGGGGCCCGCCGGGGGCCCGGCCGGGACGCGGGCCTGCGGCGGCTGCCCGCCGACGCGGTGGCCGGCGGTGGCAGACTGGCGCCATGACGACGCACAAGAACCTGCTCGGCGGCCCGGAGCCGACCTATCTGCCCGAGAACGAAGAGGCGTACCGCCTGCTGGGCGAGGAGAAACTGGCTCCGGTCGAGGTGGCGGCGAAGTTCCCGACCTTCTCGCTGGCCTGGGCACTGCTCGCCGACGACGCGTTCGAGCGCGGCGCGGTCGTCGAGTCGTACGCCTACGCGCGCACCGGCTACCACCGCGGGCTGGACGCCCTGCGCCGCGCCGGCTGGAAGGGACACGGTCCCGTCCCCTGGGACCACCGGGCCAACCGCGGCTTCCTGCGCTGCCTGGGCGCACTCGGCCGGGCCGCCGGCGAGATCGGCGAGCAGGACGAGTACGAGCGCTGCCGGCAGTTCCTGAAGGACAGCAGCGCGGAGGCGTACGCGGAACTCAAGGGCTAGCGCACCGCAGGGCGGCGAAGGGTCCTGGGGCGTGTTGCGAAAGTCCCGTCGTTCGCCCGAACGGCGGGCCGCGCGGCGTCAGGTGCGTGCTCTGGGGGTGCGGCGAGTGGGGGCACCTCCCATCCCCTTCAGACAACGGGGGAGCGCGCATGGCGTCGCGCGGCAGGCGGGACCTAGCGGCCCTTCGCCTCCAGTGGTGGTGTGACGACGTTTCCGTGGGTGCGGCACTCCGGGCGGACGCAGCCCGGGGCCGGCCTGCGGACCAGCGCGAACGCCAGGGCCGAGCCGGCCACCAGCACCCCCGCGCAGATCGGCATGGCCCGGTCGAACGCCGCGTCGAACCTCACGGGCGACCGGTAGGCCTCCGGGCCCATCCCCGCGAGCAGCGGCAGCGCCGCCACGGCGATCAGGCTCGCCGCGCGGGCCGCCGCGTTGTTGATGCCGCTGGCGATGCCCGCCCGGGCCGTGTCCACGGAGGCGAGGACCGAGGCGGTGAGCGGGGCCACCAGGGTGACCATGCCGGCGCCCATGACCACGACCGCCGGGAAGACGTCCCCCAGGTAGCTCGCGTGCTCGCCCACCCGCAGCATCAGCATCATCGCCGTGGCGCAGAGCAGCGGTCCGACGGTCAGCGGCAGCCGGGGCCCGATCTTGTCGGCCAGCGCGCCCGAGCGGGCCGAGAAGAGCAGCATCAGCGCGGTGCTGGGCAGCAGGGCGGTACCGGCGGCCAGCGCCGAATAGCCCGCCACCACCTGGAGTTGGAGCGCGGTGAGGAAGAAGTAGCCGCCGAAGGCGCCGTACACGCACAGGGTGACCACGTTGAGCGCGGTGAACTGGCGGGAGCCGAAGATGTCCAGCGGGAGCATCGGATCCTGGCGGCGCTTCTCGACGTACACGAAGGCCACACCGGTGGCCACGCCCGCGAGGGCGAGCAGCGACGTGGTCCCGGCCTCGATCAGCGCGTAGGTCACGAACCCGAGGGTCAGCGCGGCCAGCACCGCGCCGAGGACGTCGAAGCGGCCGTGGGCGCGCCCGTCGGCCGACTCCGGGACGTGGCGCAGGGCGACGGGGACGCAGACCAGGGCCAGCGGGACGTTCAGCAGGAACACCCAGCGCCAGCCGGGGCCGTCCACCAGCCAGCCGCCCAGGAACGGGCCGATGGCCGCGCCGATGCCGCCGAAGCCGGACCAGAGGCCGACCGCCTTCGCCCGGTCGTCGGGGTGGAAGGACGCCTGGATGAGGGCGAGCGACCCGGGGGTGAGGAGGGCACCGCCGATGCCCTGCAGGGCGCGGGCGGCGATCAGCACGATGTCGTTGGGGGCCAGGCCGCACAGCAGCGAGGCGGCGGCGAACCAGACGACGCCGAGCACGAAGATCTTCCGGCGGCCGTACTGGTCGCCGAGCGAGCCGCCGAGCAGGATCAGCCCGGCCAGCGTCAGCATGTACGCGTTGACCGTCCACTGCAGGGCCGACAGGCTGGTGCCCAGGTCACGCCCGATGCGGGGCAGGGCGACGTTGACGACGGTCGAGTCCAGCAGCGCCATGCTGGAACCGAGGACGGTGGTGAACAGAATCCACTTGCCCTGTACGGAGGCCAGCCGGACGTCGGACATGGGTCCAGGTATACAGCGGACCCGGCGCCGTAGCACCGGGTGCGCCGAAACCGCGACGTGGCTGTCGTACGACCGCCGTATGAACGCTTTACTTGATCTTGTTGCCCGCCGAGCGCAGGTGCTGCGTGGCCTCGACGACACGCGCGGCCATGCCCGCCTCGGCCAGCTTGCCCCAGGTGCGCGGGTCGTAGGTCTTCTTGGAGCCGACCTCGCCGTCGACCTTCAGGACGCCGTCGTAGTTCTTGAACATGTGGTCGGCGACCGGACGGGTGAAGGCGTACTGGGTGTCGGTGTCCAGGTTCATCTTCACGACGCCGTTCTCCAGCGCGGTGGCGATCTCCTGCTCGGTGGAGCCGGAGCCGCCGTGGAAGACGAAGTCGAACGGGGACGCCTTGCCGAACTTCGCCGCCACGCCGTCGGCCAGGTCCTTGAGCAGCTCGGGGCGGAGCACGACGTTGCCCGGCTTGTACACGCCGTGCACGTTGCCGAAGGAGGCGGCGAGCAGGTAGCGGCCCTTCTCGCCCAGGCCCAGCGCCTCGGCGGTGCGGATCGCGTCCTCGACGGTGGTGTAGAGGGAGTCGTTGATCTCGTGCGAGACGCCGTCCTCCTCGCCGCCGGTCGGGGTGATCTCGACCTCGAGGATGATGTTGGCCGCGCGGGCCTGCTCGAGCAGCTCCTGCGCGATGGCCAGGTTGTCCGCGAGGGTCTCGGCGGAGCCGTCCCACATGTGCGACTGGAACAGCGGGGTCAGGCCGGCCTCGACGCGCTTCCTGGAGATCGCGATCAGCGGACGTACGTACGCGTCGAGCTTGTCCTTCGGGCAGTGGTCGGTGTGCAGCGCGATGTTGACCGGGTACTTCTCGGCGATGACGTGCGCGAACTCGGCGAGCGCGACCGCTCCGGTCACCATGTCCTTGCTGTACTGGCCGCCGAGGAACTCGGCACCACCGGTGGAGATCTGGACGATGCCGTCGCTCTCCGCCTCCGCGAAGCCGCGCAGCGCAGCGTTCAGGGTCTGGCTCGAGGTGACGTTGATGGCCGGGTAGGCGAACTTGCCTGCCTTCGCCCGGTCGAGCATCTCGCTGTAGACCTCGGGGGTTGCGATGGGCATCTGTCCGCTCCTTGGGTGTGCGGGTCGGCGTACTGCTGGTTCTCTACGGCCCTGACCTAGACCTTGAGGTACGACGTCATCGTCGTCCCCATCTTTCCAGACATGAACCGATGCTCCGGGCGCCGGGCGCCGGTCGCATCCGGCTCAATCCCACCCGTCGGCCGGGTGTCAGTCCAGTCCCAGTTCATCCTTCGAGAAGGCGAACAGGTACGGCACGCCCGCGCCTTCGCGGATCTTCTCGTCGGCGCCGGTGGCCCGGTCGACGATGGTCGCGACGGCGACGACCTCGGCGCCGGCCTCGCGCACGGCTTCCACGGCGGCGAGCGGGGAGCCGCCGGTGGTGGAGGTGTCCTCCACGACGAGGACCCGCCGGCCCTTGATCTCCGGCCCCTCCACCCGGCGCTGCAGCCCGTGCGCCTTGGCCGCCTTGCGGACGACGAACGCGTCGAGGCGGCGGCCGCGGGCGGCGGCCGCGTGCAGCATCGCGCCGGCGACCGGGTCCGCGCCCATGGTGAGGCCGCCGACGGCGTCGAACTCCAGGCCGTCGGTCAGGTCGAGGAGCACCTGGCCGACCAGTGGCGCGGCCTCACCGTCGAGGGTGACGCGGCGGAGGTCGACGTAGTAGTCCGCCTCCAGCCCCGACGACAGGGTCACCCTGCCGTGCACCACGGCCTTGTCCTTGATCTGTTGCAGCAGCTCAGCGCGTACGTCCGTCATGCCGACCAGCTTAGAGGTGACGGGCTCAGAGGCGGCGCCAGGTCCACGTGGTGGTGGCTTCCAGCGGCTCCAGCGGGGTGACGAGCCGGGGAAGCGTGTTGAGACCGTTGGGCGGCCCGGTCTGCGGCTCCACGCACACGGCCGCGTCCTGCTCGTCGTAGACCACGACCCACTGCTCGCGGCTGGCGACCTTCAACTCCAGCTGTCCCGGCCAGGTCAGGGTGACGTCGACGCCGTCGGGCATGCCGAAGCAGTCGTCCCAGGGGCCGGGCCGGGGGTCGACGCGGTTGCCGGTGGGCAGGTGGTCCGCGCCGCGTTCCTCCTGCCAGGCGGGGGTGAAGTCGACCTGGGCGTCCTGGCCGCCGAGGTTGCGGTTGAACCAGGGATGCCAGCCGATCTGCGCCGGGAAGGAGTTGTCGTACGTCTCCACGGCCATCGTCAGCGTCAACGAGTCCTCGGTGAGCCGCACGGCGTGCGTGACGCGGGCCGGATGCGGCCAGGGATCGCCGAGTTCGCAGGTGATCACGGCCTCGTCCGCGGAGCGGCGTGCGGTGCGCCAGGCACCGTCGCGGGCGGTGCCGTGGATGGCGTGCGGCGGGGAGTTGAGCGGCATCTGGACGATGTCGGCGCCGTCCCGGAAGCGGCCGTCCCGGATGCGGCCGCACCACGGCACCATCGGGAAGCAGCCGAAGCGGTCGCCCTGGCGGAGGAGTTCGAGGGAGCCCACCTCCAGTCCGGCGATCCGGCCGCCGTTGCCGGGGTGCAGGTGGAGGGTGGCGTCGCCCGCGGTCAGCGTGATGTCTTCGTTACTCACGGGATGACAGTACTGGGGCCGGGCGGCGGGTTCCGGGTGCGGGTGGATGGGGGCCGCTCGCGCGGTTCCTCCCCCGGCGCCCCTGGGGGACGTCAGCGGCGTCTACGCAGTGCCCGCGTCACCACGATCGCCGACGCCAGGGCCAGTGCGGCCGCCGGTGCGGCCCACCGCAGGGCCGAACCCGCCGCCACCGTCTGCGGTGCCGGCACCGGCGCGTAGCGGCCGCGGGGCGGTGCGTGGTCGACCTCCTCCGCGCTGCGGCCGATCATCGTGCGGCGGGCGTGGGCCGCCTCGGCGAAGATCTCGGGCAGCGGCTCCTCGGCCGGCTCGGGCGCCAGGGACGGCGGCGGCACCTCCGTCTCGAAGACCGGCACCGGTGGGTCCGGGGACTCGGGGTGCGCCTCCGCCAGGCCCTCCACGAAGCGGTTGAGCAGCCGTGTCGCCGCCGACTCCACCGCCTCCGGCGCCAGTTCGGCGACCCGTCCGTCGGCGGAGGCGGAACCGGTCACCGTGACCTCGCAGCCCTCGTCGGTGTCCGCGAGCCGGAACGTGAGCGCCACCTTCACCGTGCCGGTGCCGCGCGCCTCGGTGGCGTCGCCGTCGACCGCGTAGGAGCCGTCGTCACGGGCGCTGACCCGCAGGGTGCCCCGGTAGGTGATCGAGTGGCTGCCGATCCGGACCTTGACGCGGCCGGTGCCGGGGGCGGACTCCGTGTCCTGCTGGAGGCCGGGGAGCGCCCGGGCGACCCGCGCGGGGTCGGCCAGCGCCTCCCTGAGCCGCGAGGCCGGGGCCGGGACGTACACCTGGTGCTCCATGCCGACTGAGCCTACCCAGGAGTCACGCCGCCGTACCCTCCACGACGCCCCGGCACGACGCCGAGGCCCGGCCTCGCGGTGGACGGGCCGGTACGCAGCATCCCGGACCGCCGCCCGCCGTCCACAGCCCGTGTCCGCGCGCACTCCCCGCGGCACACCGCACCGCTCCAGGGCGCGCGCTCCCGGAGGACGGGACCGGGCTCACAGGCGCGGGTCGACCAGCGTGGACGCCGGCAGACGCGTCCGCGGGGGCCTCAGCACGTCCTCCCGCAACTCCCGCACGGACAGCGTGAACAGCCGCGGACCGCCTGCCGCCAGCCACAGCCGAGGCCCGCGCGGACCCCTCGCCGCCAGGACGAAACCCCAGTCGTGCGGGGCCCTGGACTCGCCCGCCGAACGGCCGGGGTCGCGGCCGGGCACCCGGTAGGCGGTCGTCGCCAGGCCGGCCGCGCGCATGGTCGCCGCCACCGTCCAGAAGTCGCGGGGACGGGCCCGGACCGGGCCGGCGTGCACGGCCAGGCGGCCGCCCGGGGCCAGGACGCGGCGGGCCAGGCCGTAGAACTCCTCGGAGTACAGCTTGGCGCCGGCCGCAGCGCCGGGGTCGGGCAGGTCGGCGATCACGACGTCGTACGCGGCGCGCGGGGCGGCCCGGCGCAGCCAGCAGAAGGCGTCGGCGGTGACCACGTGGACGCGCGGGTCGTCGTAGGCGTGGGCGTTGAGCGCGGCGAGGCCGGGGTCGGCGCGGGCGAGGCGGACCAGGTCCGCGTCGAGTTCGACGACGTCGACACGGTCGACGCCGGTGTGCCGGAGCACCTCGCGCGCGGCCATGCCGTCGCCGCCGCCGAGGATCAGCACGCGCGCGTGCGGGCCGCTCATCGCCGGGTGGACGAGGGCTTCGTGGTACCGGCGTTCGTCGCGGCCGCCGACGCGCAGCCGGCCGTCGAGGAAGAGGTCGAGGGGACGGCCGTGGGTGCCGCCGGTGAGGACCACCTCCTGGACGTCCGTCCGGACGGCGACCCGGACGTCGGCGCCGTAGACCGCGTGCCGTGCGGCCCGTTCGAAGTCCTGGACGTGGGCGGCGGCGGAACCGAGGACGCCGAGGACGGTCACGTTGACCGCGAGGAGGGTCCAGCGGGCCCGGCGGGACAGATCGCGGCGGAACAGGCCGAGGACCAGGGCGCCGCCGGCCACGGCGTTGACCGTGCCGGTGAGCAGGGCGCCCGTCAACTGGCCCAGGAAGGGCAGCAGGAGGAACGGAAAGGCCAGGCCGCCGACCAGCGCGCCGACGTAGTCCGCCGCGAACAGGTCGGCCACCGCGCCGCCCGCGTCCTGGCGGCGGATGCGCTGGATGAGCTCCATCAGCAGCGGCACCTCGGCACCGATCAGCAGGCCGATGGCGAGGGAGAACGCGACCAGCAGCCAGCGCGGACCGGTCGACCACAGGCCGCCCCAGCCGCCGGTCCAGGCGAAGACGGCGTACAGGACCAGGGCGCTGCAGCCGCCGACCAGCGCCAGCGCGGCCTCCACCGCGCCGAATCCGGCCGCCGCGTGCCAGCGCAGCCGCTTCGCGGCCAGTGAGCCGACGCCCATCGCGAAGACCATCACGGACAGCACGACGGAGGTCTGGGTGACCGAGTCGCCGATCAGGTACGAGGCGAGCGCGACGAGTTCGAGTTCGTACACCAGCCCGCAGGCCGCGCAGACGAAGACGCACGCCAGGACCAGGAACCGGCCCGTCCCCGGCCGCACGGGCAGCGGCGCGGGGGCACCCCAGGCCGGCGGTGCGCCGGGAGGGGCGGGTGGGTGCGGATCGATCACTCTGCGACGTTACGTCACTCGCTCGGTACGCTTCGTCACCCACACGTGTGGAAATCAGCCGTCCTTGACGGCGCGTCGGTTTATGTCATCGCGGGACGGATCGGGCCGCCGGCACCCGTACGCCGACCCTCGTCCGGGTCGCCACCAGCTGGCCGTCCTGCGGGTACGCGTGCCAGGTACGCCAGTGCACCTGGCCCTCGTGGCGCTGGGCGAGCAGTGCGGTGAACGCGTGCGGGCTGCCCGGGAAGACCCCGGCGAGGCCGTACGGGTGCTCGGAGACGAGGGCGAGCAGTTCCTGGGCGCGACCGGCGAAGGAGCCGGGAGACAGCACCTCGACGCGCGCCGCGAACTCGTACTCCCAGTCGCCGACGCGCTTGGCGACTCCGAGCGGCAGGGGGGTGCTGGACCCCGGGATGCACGCCACCGTCTCCGAACAGCCGCCGCACTCCTCCTCCAGGAGAACCTGATGGGACGCACCCAGCAGTCTGAGCTGCAGCTTCGCCCCGGACAGTTCCAGGTCGAGGGTGGCCAGGGCGGGCAGCGGCTCGCGACCGAGGGCCCAGGCGAGGTCGGCCGCGCGCGTATCGCTGTAGGTGGTGTTCAGGGTCGTGAGCATGGATCGGCTCCGCTAACACGCAAATGGGGAGGAGGGTGGTCCGGCGCACCTCGGTGGACACCGGGAGATCGGCCCCGGCCGGCCCAGCCGGGGGAGGGGTGTCGTCAGGACGTCCGAGGCGCTGCTTTGGTGATTTAGAGGGAATCATGAACTGTGGCGCCACCACAGCGTTTTTACCCAACTTCGTGGGGTTTCCATCCCTCAGAGGGCTCCACAGCTCAACTGTTCAACCACGTTGAGCGCCCTGGCCCCTCCGGCGCACGACGTGGCGCCCGGGGAGAGCCACCCGCTCTACGTCCGGACGCCCCGCTCCCCCGTGTCCCCCGAGGCCTCGGTCAGCTGCCCCCACCGCAGCCGCCCCCGCCGCCGCACGACGACCCGCCGCCGCACGAGGAGTGGCCTCCTCCGCACGAGTGACCCCCGTGGCCGCCGTGGCCGCCGCCGGAGGACGACCCCGAGTCCCCCGCCCACCAGCTGCCGCCGGAGGACGAGGAGATTCCGCTCCGTCCGGCACCCTTGCGGACCACGCCCGCGACGATCGCCAGGCAGACGATCGCGGCCACCAGCACGATGAGGACGGTGCCCATGGCGTCACCTTCTTTCGGTTCGCGCGGAGCGACCCCCCGTGGGCGCCCCGGCCGCCGCGTGACCGCGGCGTGAGCCGGTGATGCCCGGCCCTCCGGGCGGCGAAAGCAGAGTTGAGGAACTCCAGAGCTTGGGCGCAGGATGACCGGCATGACCTCCAGCGAACGCCCTCTGCTGAATCGCCGGCTCGCCGAGTTCGGGACCACGATCTTCGCCGAGATGTCGGCCCTGGCGCTCCGCACCGGGTCCATCAACCTGGGGCAGGGGTTCCCGGACACCGACGGCCCCGAGGAGGTCAGGGAGGCGGCCGTGCGGGCGCTGCGCGAGGGGCACGGCAACCAGTACCCGCCGGGGCCGGGCGTCCCCGAGCTGCGCACCGCGATCGCCGCGCACCAGGAGCGCCGGTACGGGCTGTCGTACGACCCGGACGCGGAGGTACTGGTCACGGCCGGCGCGACGGAGGCGATCGCGGCCGCCCTGCTGGCCCTCGTGGAGCCGGGTGACGAGGTGGTCGCACTGGAGCCCTACTACGACTCCTACGCGGCCTGTATCGCCATGGCCGGCGGCACCCGGGTCCCGGTCACCCTCCGCCCGGACGGCGCCGCCTTCCGCCTGGACCTCGACGAACTGCGCGCGGCCGTCACCCCCCGCACCCGGCTCCTGCTGGTCAACACCCCGCACAACCCGACCGGCACGGTGCTCACCCGCACCGAGCTGACCGCGATCGCCGAACTGGCGGTCGAACGCGACCTCCTGGTCGTCACCGACGAGGTCTACGAGCACCTGGTCTTCGACCCGGCCGGGCACCTGCCCCTCGCCACCCTGCCCGGCATGCGCGAGCGCACGGTCACCATCGGGTCGGCCGGCAAGACCTTCTCCTTCACCGGCTGGAAGGTCGGCTGGGTGACCTCGACGCCGGAGCTGGTCACGGCGGTCCGCTCGGCCAAGCAGTTCCTGACGTACGTCTCCTCGGGCCCCTTCCAGTACGCGGTCGCGGAGGCCCTCGCCCTCCCGGACGCCTATTTCGAGGCCTTCCGCGACGACATGCGGGCCAAGCGCGACATCCTCGCCGCGGGCCTCACGGAGGCGGGCTTCAAGGTCTACGACACCGCCGGCACGTACTTCATCACCACCGACATCCGCCCCCTCGGCGAGACCGACGGCTTCGCCTTCTGCCGCTCCCTCCCGGAACGGGCCGGCGTCGTCGCCATCCCCAACGCGGTCTTCTACGACCACCGGGAGGCCGGAGCACCCTATGTCCGGTTCGCGTTCTGCAAGCGCACCGAGGTACTGACAGAAGCGGCGGAACGGCTCCGCAAGGCATTCGCGGGCTGACCGCCGTCCTTGCGGAACGGCCGATGCGTTCCCCGCTGCCTGCCACGTCTCGCCCGCCACGAAACTTCCGCGCCGCGGCTGTCATTCCGGTGCTTGCCATACCGACAGAGACAGACGTACAATTTCCTGTACGTAAAGGGGGTCGATCATGAAGACCATGACGTATTCCGAGTCGCGCGCACGGTATGCCGAGGTGCTCAACTCCGTCACCGATGACCGCGAAGAGGTCGTCATCACCCGGGCCGGACATGACCCGGTCGTCATCGTCTCCCTTGAGGACTACGAGTCCCTGAAGGAGACGGCGTACCTGCTGCGGAGCCCGGCGAACGCCCGGCGTCTGCTCGCGTCCATCGACGAGCTGGAAAACGGCGGCGGCACCGTACGCGAGCTGGCGACCGACGAATAGGGGCCGCGAGTTGAAGATCACCTTCTCCTCCCGTGCCTGGGAGGACTACCTGTGGTGGCAGCTTCAGGACCGGAAGATCCTGAAGCGCATCAACACACTCATCGCGGACATCGCCCGGAACGGCAACGAGGGGATCGGCAAACCAGAACCCCTCAAGCACGGGTTCCAGGGCTACTGGTCGCGCCGCATCAACGACGAGCACCGACTGATCCACAAGGCCACCGAGGACGGCGTCCTGATCGCACAGTGCCGCTACCACTACGAGAGCTGACCGAACTCGACCGGATCGAGCACAGCCTCTGTCGGCCTCAGCGTAGCGTTCAGCACGTCGGCGCCTCATCCTCGATGCCGGGATCCGACTTTGGTCGCGGACCTGCGCAGTCGCTTGGCCAGCGCCTTGTCCCGAGCCCTCAGAAGCCGCCCTGCCGCCTCCAGCACGGCCCCGGTGGCGGGGTGGCGGCAGCGCCACAGGTCGTCGGCGGTCTGTTCCAGCAGCGGCAGCACCGAGTCCCCCTCCTGTTCCAGGAACATGGCGAGTGCCTCGTCCGCCACGCCGAGCGGGCCCCACAGATGGTCCACGAGCCTCCACAGCTGGAGTTCCGGGCCGTGTCCTTCGGGGATCTCACCACGGTCGGCCAGCGTGATCGCCGCGGTCTCGGCGCAGCCGGGGACCTGGGAGGCCGCGGCTTTGCGCAGGACCGCGAGCGCTCGCGGTTCATCGAGTTCCGCGAGCACCGGCGCGGCGGCAAGGCGGCGGAGGGCGGCATCGGCTTCCAGACCGGCGCAGGCGTCGATGAGCTGGACCGCGGCTGAGCCCTGGCCCCGATGACTGATCCATCCGGTGATCTCGGAGTGGGCGGACTCCTGGTCGTAGTCGAGCAGGGCGTCGAGCAAGGTCGGGGCGTCTGCGTCGGCCAGTTCGCCGATGAGAGGAGCGTGGAATCCCTCAGCGAGCAGGTACTCGCGCAGTCCGTGGCGTCCCAGCGGAGTGAGCCGGAGCCGTGTCCCGGCCGGCTGTGTGCCGTCGCCGTCCTCGGCACTCGCCTTGATACCGAGGATGCCGAGGATGACGTGCTCCCGCTGCCGGCTCGTCTCCGGACCGGTCTCGACCTCCGCCGCCTGATACTCGGCGAGGACAACGGCCGCCTGGTCGAGGATCTGCAGGAGGAACAGTTCGACCAGCCGTGCCTCCTGCTTCGGGAGCCCCTCGCGGAGTGTGCCGACGAGCAGCGCGGTGTCCAGCCATTCGCCGTCGGGAACCTCGTACAGCGCCCGCAGCACCACCGCCGGCAGGCCGTGGCCGTCCTCGTCCTCGATGTCCAGCGCGCCCAGCAGCACCGGGGACAGGCCGAGGTTCCCGAGGTCGTTCAGATCGTCGAGTTCGTCCCCGAGCGCATGGCACCAGAGTTCCAGTACTCCCTCGTCGTCCGCGGTAGCGGGCAGGCCGGTACCGGGGTGGGCGACGCCCCTGCCGATCTCCACCAGGTCCCCGTACACGGCGAGCCGCCAGGGGACGTCCAGGCAGGGCAGGTCTCCGGAGCTGCGCAGGCGGGCCAGCCGCTCGTCGCGCTCCTCGGGCCGGAGTCCGCTCAGTTCGTCGTCCTGGGTCCAGAGTGCGAGTTCCTGGACGGCCTGGCGGCCCAGTGCGGGCTTGAGCACGTCCCGGGACGTGACGGCTCGTCCGCCCTGGCACCAGTGGGCCAGGCGGAGGGCGGAGACGATCAGCGGCACCTGCCGGGCGGCCGCGGCGAGTTCCGCGCGAGGTGCGAGGGAGACGGGTCGCACCGGGACGGACTCCATGTCCCAGTCATCGCCGTCCTCGTCGTCGTGGACCTCGCCGCAGGAACAGCGCCGCCCGCCGGGGGAGGCTTCGGCCGGGCCTTGTGCCGGGGTGGCCGTGGGCGGCTGCGGGTCCAGGCCGGCCAGTTCCCGGTCCAGGGCGTCGCGGTCGAAGCGGGCGGCGTCGAACCCCTCCTCGTGCAGGGTTTCGACCAGGTCGGTCCACGGCTCGGGGGCCGGTGCGCCACGGTCCGCGACGGCGTCGAGTACGGCTTGCAGTCCCCAGGCTCCCCCGATGTCCTCGGCACGGGGCAAGGCGCGGCGACCCCCGGTGCAGCGGACGCGCCGGTCGGGAGCGGACGCGGGGAGGATCTTCTCCAGCGTGATCCGGTGCCGCCAGTCGTCGCCGAAGTCGTAGGTGTACTCCAGTCGGCCGCCTTCGTAGGGCAGCACCTCGGCCACGGTCACGGACTCCTCGTCGGCGTCGCGGAAAGGATCGCGGTCCAACGGTGCGTCGAAGTCGACGAACTGACGGCCTGAGGCAGGTTCGGTGAAGGAATGCAGGTGGGAGTCGTGCCAGCCGAAGCATGTCTGGATGATGTCGTGCAGGCAGCCGAGCGAGGTGTCGGCGGGCAGGGTGACCCGGCGCCAGACCGGCGGGCTGATGTCTCGCAGGGCGATCTTCAGCTGGTACGTCGGCACGGGTTCGGCGATCACGGCGAAGGGGTTCCCTCAAGGCGGAGGCGGATTCCGGCACCGGTAGGGCCGCGATCGCAAAGAGGTCGCGCCGGTCCCCGGCAGGTGCCGGTGACATCTTTCCGCACTGCGCCGAGTGGGCGAAACACATCTGGCGTTTCCTGTCCGCCCGCGCGGATAGCCTTGACCCGCCGAGGGCTCGTGGGCTACCCGCGCCCTCCCGAACGTGTGCAGGAGCCTGGCCAGGAGTGGGTGCGGTGGCGAAGGTTTACCCGTCGGCGGAGCCCGAGTCGGCGGCTCCGGACCGGGAACGGATGTTTGCCGGGTTGCCCGAGCTCGCCCTGGGCGAGGCGGTGTTCCTTCCCGCGGACCCGCCCCGGACGGGACGGATGGCGTTCTGGACGCCCGGGAGTGAGCCACCGGACCTCGGGGTGGAACCCGAGGAACTCACCGTGGTCCGGCCGCACGGTTCGTCCGTGCGCCGGGCGCGGGTGGTCGCCGTGCTGCTGCCGGTGGAGCAGACGCTGCCGCTGCTGACCCGCTGCCGGGCACTCGGCGCGGACGGCAGCGGGCGGGCATCGTCCGGTACCGCGTTCTGGGGCACAGCGGTCCTGCTGGGACTGCGTCTGCTCGCCCGGGGCAGGATGCTGCCCGGGGTGTCACCCGAAGGATTCGACGCCTGGCGGGTCGGCCCGCTGGACACCGAGGACCACGAGCGGCTGGCCACCCTTGCCGCCGCCATGCCTCCTCAGGCCCGCGCGGTCGCGGTCCCTGGAGTCTCCCCCCTCGCGCTTCCGGCGGCCGAGCCACTGCTGCGGGCCTTCCTGGATGCCATGGCCGATTCTCTCGCCCGCCCTCCCGCCGCCCGCCAGGTGACCGGCGGACCGGCGTTCGCGGTACGCGCCCCGCAGTCCGTGCCCGAGCAGCGGGGGTGGGCGGCGGAGGTCGCCGCCGGCCGAGATGCGGGCCTCGAGGTGTCGCTGCGGCTGGAACTGGGCCGCGCGGACTCCATCCGGGCCGTGGTCCAGCTGCGCAGCCTGGCCGATCCCACGGTTCTCGCCGACGCCGCGGACCTGTGGTCCGGCCACGCAACCGCCCCCGAACTGTTCGGTCCACGGGCCAAAGTGGACACGCTGCTGACACTGCGCCGGGCCGCCCGCGCCTGGCCCCCGGCCGGACGGCTGCTGGACTCCGCCGCCCCGGCCGGCCTGGAGCTGTCCGACGAGGAGGCCCAGGCGCTACTGGGCGACGCGGCGGAAAGCCTTGCCGCCGCCGGCGTCGCCGTGCACTGGCCCAAGGAGCTGGTACGCGAGCTGACGGCCTCCGGCGTCCTGGAACCCGTACGCCGCCAGGGAACGCAGTCTGCGGCCGAGTCGTTCCTGTCCTCCGGCGGTCTGCTGGACTTCCGCTGGCGGGTCGCGCTCGGAGACCGGGAACTCACCGAGGAGGAGCTGGAGCGGCTGGTCCAGGCACACCGGCCGATCGTGCGGCTGCGCGACCAGTGGGTGGTCGTGGACCCGGATCTGGTCCGCCGGCTGCGCCGGGCCGCGCAGTCCAGGACGGCCCCGCTCACCCCGATCGACGCCCTGGGCGCCGCGCTCACCGGCAGCGTGGAGGTGGACGGCGAACAGGTGGCGGTCACCGCGAGCGGCGTACTGGAAGAGCTGCGCTCCCGGATCGCCGACCCCGAGGCCCGCACCGCGCGCGAGCCCCAGGGGCCGCCGAAAGCCCTGGCCGCAACCCTGCGCGACTACCAGCTGCGCGGCCTGAACTGGCTGCACCGGATGACCTCGCTCGGCCTGGGCGGCTGCCTCGCCGACGACATGGGCCTGGGCAAGACCGTGACCCTGATCGCTCTCCACCTGCGTCGCCAGGAGCGGAAGACCACCGCCGGCCCCACCCTGGTGGTCTGCCCCGCCTCGCTGCTCGGCAACTGGGAGCACGAGATCCGGCGCTTCGCGCCCGCCACCCCGGTGCGCCGCTTCCACGGCCCCGGCCGTGACCTGGCCGGCCTCGACGGCGGAGCGGACGGCGGCTTCGTCCTGACCACCTACGGGACCATGCGCCGCGACACCGAACGCCTCACCGGGCAGCCCTGGGGCTTGCTCGTCGCCGACGAGGCCCAGCACGTCAAGAACCCGCACGCGCTCACCGCCCAGGCCCTGCGCCGGATCCCCTCCCGGGGACGGGTCGCGTTGACCGGCACCCCGGTCGAGAACAACCTGTCCGAACTGTGGTCACTGCTCGACTGGACCACCCCCGGCCTGCTCGGCACGCTCACCTCCTTCCGTGACCGCTACGCCACGGCCGTCGAGGGCGACCGCGACGAACAGGCCGCCCGGCGGCTGGCCGCCCTGGTCCGCCCCTTCCTGCTGCGCCGGCGCAAATCCGACCCCGGCATCGCGCCCGAACTGCCGCCCAAGACCGAGACCGACCAGCCGGTGTCCCTGACGAAGGAACAGGTCTCGCTGTACGAGGCGCTGGTACGCGAACTCATGGCCGAGATCGAGGAAAAACAGGGCATGGCGCGGCGCGGCCTGGTGATGAAGCTCCTCACCGGCCTGAAGCAGATCTGCAACCACCCCGCGCAGTTCCTGAAGGAACCCGCGAGTGCCAGGCTCCCGGGCCGCTCGGGGAAACTGGAACTCCTGGACGAACTCCTGGACACCGTCCTGGCCGAGGACGAATCGGCTCTGGTCTTCACCCAGTACGTGGCGATGGGCACGCTGATCGAACGCCACCTGGCCGACCGCGGCGTGGACACCCTGTTCCTGCACGGAGGCACCACGGTCAAACGCCGCGAGGAGATGGTCGACGCCTTCCAGACCGGCGAGAAGAAGGTGTTCCTGCTGTCCCTCAAGGCCGCCGGGACCGGTCTGAACCTGACCCGGGCCGGACACGTCATCCACTACGACCGCTGGTGGAACCCGGCCGTGGAGGACCAGGCCACCGACCGCGCCTACCGGATCGGACAGACCCAGCCGGTCCAGGTGCACAAGCTGATCGCCGAGGGCACCGTGGAGGACCGGGTCGCCGAGATGCTCCGCCACAAGCGGGAACTGGCCGACTCGGTGCTCGGCTCGGGCGAGGCGGCCTTCAGCGAACTGAGCGACAGCGAACTGGCCGAACTGGTCACACTGCGAAGGACGGGACGATGACCGGGCGTAGCCGGCCGGGCGAGTCGGCTGCCCGTACCTTCGAGGCACTCCCGCCGGCCAAGGGCAGCCGCGCGCCCTTCGCCGACTCCTGGTGGGGCCGCGCATGGCTGCGCTCCCTGGAGGAGTCCTCCCTGGACTCCGGCCGCCTCTCGCGGGGCCGGACCTACGCGCGCGGCGGCGCGGTCGGACCGGTCACCGTCGCCCCCGGCTCGGCTGCCGCCCCGGTGCAGGGCAGCCGCCGCACCCCGTACCGTTCCACGGTCCAGGTCGAGCAGCTGACGGACCAGCAGTGGGACCGGCTGCTCGACATGATCGCCGAGCGGGCCGCCAACATCGCCGCGCTGCTGGACGGCGAGATGCCCGCCGGGCTCGCCGACGACGCGGCAGCCGCCGGTGTCCCGCTGCTGCCCGGCCCACGGGACCTCGACCCCGAGTGCAGCTGCCCCGACTGGGGCTACCCCTGCAAACACGCCGCGGCCCTCTGCTACCAGGTCGCCCGGCTTCTGGACCGCGACCCCTTCGTGTTGCTGCTCCTGCGGGGGCGCGGCGAGCGGGAGCTGATGGACGAGCTCGGCCGCCGCAACACCGCCCACGCCTCCGCGGAAGCCGCGGTGTCTTCGACAACGGCAGGAGCGGATCCCGACGGGTCCCCGGCGCGGACCGGCGATCCCGCAGGGCCCGCCTTCGCCTCACGCACCGACCTGCCGCCCCTGCCCGCGCCGCCGCCGCTGCCGGAACGGGCCGGCCGCGGCCCCGCGCTGGTGGACTCGGCCGTCCCGGAGCCCGGCGTGGACCCGGCCGCGCTCGAACTGCTCGCCGCCGACACCGCGATGCGTGCCCACCATCTGCTCGCCGGAGCACTCGGCCCACGGCATGCCGACACCGCCCTGCCCGTCCCGCTCACCGAATGGCAGGACGCCGTCCGCTTCGCCGCCGCTCACCCCACCCTGGAGGTCCTCGCCCGGATCGCTTCGAACTGCGGCCGCACCCCCCGCGAACTCGCCGCCGCCACCCGCGCCTGGCGGTACGGCGGCGTCGCATCCCTGGACGTACTGGAAAGCCCTTGGACCCCACCCGCCTCTCGTCTGGAGCGCGACCGCGAGGCGCTGCGAGCGGACTGGGCCGACGGCACACCGCCCCGGCTCTGCTCCTGGCGCAACCGCTGGACCGTGGAGGGCCACGACGCCCAACTGCGCCTGGGCCAGGACGGTCTGTGGTACCCGTACACCAAGGACCAGGGCACCTGGTGGCCGGCCGGACCGCCTGACGCCGATCCCGCCGTCGTCCTGACCGCTCTCCTCGAAGCATGATGCCTCGGGGTGCCCCTGCGATCCACCGATTCCGTCCCCGGCCGCACGGTGCGTTCGGTCGCGCGGCGCAGATGCGCGGATCCGGTCGGCGTCCCGACCGGCGACGGCGGACTCCGGTGAGCCCGGTGCGCCACATACGAATGAGTGTGTGAACGAGGAGTGGCCTGGGTGACCTCGACGCCGGAGCTGGTCACGGCGGTCCGCTCGGCCAAGCAGTTCCTGACGTACGTCTCCTCGGGCCCCTTCCAGTACGCGGTCGCGGAGGCCCTCGCCCTCCCGGACGCCTGTTTCGAGGCCTTCCGCGACGACATGCGGGCCAAGCGCGACATCCTCGCCGCGGGCCTCACGGAGGCGGGCTTCAAGGTCTACGACACCGCCGGCACGTACTTCATCACCACCGACATCCGCCCCCTCGGCGAGACCGACGGCTTCGCCTTCTGCCGCTCCCTCCCGGAACGGGCCGGCGTCGTCGCCATCCCCAACGCGGTCTTCTACGACCACCGGGAGGCCGGAGCACCCTTCGTACGGTTCGCGTTCTGCAAACGCCCGGAAGTCCTGAAGGAGGCGGCGGAGCGGTTGCGGCGACTGGGATAGGCGTCCCCGATACCACCCCCGGAAGCGCCGGCGGTCCGCGCCACGCCAGTCGGTGGGCGCCCCCGCTACCCCATCGGGCGCACATTTCTCGCACTTCGCCCCGGTCCCCCGCAGGGTGCGAGTGTGAGCCACGCCAGCACCACCGCCAGTACGACCAGCAGCACCGCCCCCGGCGCCGCCGCTCTCACCCCGTCCTTCGCGGCGGGCGGCGTCGCGCTGGGGCTGTTCGCGGCGGCCCGGCTCACCGGCATGGCCGTCGTCGCGCTGGCCGCCTGGGCGGGCGGCAGGCATCCGCTGACCCTGCTCGGCCGGTCCTGGGACTCGGTCTGGTACCTCGGCATCGCGGCGCACGGCTACGGCCGCACCCTGTACTTCCGTCCCGACGTCGTCCACAGCGACCTGGCGTTCTTCCCGCTCTATCCGGGACTGGTCCGCGTCCTGACGGCCGTCACCCCGCTGAGCGGGGCGGGCGCCGGCCTGCTGGTGTCCTGGACGGCCGCCGCCGTCGCCGCCGCGGGCATCTACGCGGTGGGCGCCCGGCTGCACGGCCGCGCGGTGGCCACGGCCCTCGTCGTCCTGTGGGGCCTGCTCCCGCACTCCGTCGTGCTGTCCATGGCGTACACGGAACCGGTCCTGACCGCGTTCGCCGCCTGGTCCCTGTACGCGGTCCTGGCCGGAAACTGGCTGTGGGCGGGCAGCCTGGCCACCCTGTCGGGCCTGTCCCGGCCGAACGGCTTCGCGGTCGCGGCGGCCGTGCTGCTCGCCGCCGCCTGCGAGATCCGCCGCCGCCGCGGCCGGGTTGCCCACAGGCTGTGGACGGGCGCGGCTCTCGCCCCGCTCGGCTGGCTCTCGTACGTCCTGTGGGTGGGCCGCCGCACCGGCGATCCGCTGGGCGGCTACTTCGGCGTGCAGCGCCTGTGGGGCTCACGCTTCGACCTCGGCCGGGGCTCGCTCCGCTTCGTCCGCGGCCTGCTGCTGCGCGGCGACCGCTTCGTCTTCCCGATGGCCCTGGTGATCGTGGCGGCGGCGGTGGTGCTCTTCGCGCTCCTGCTGCTGGACCGGGCGCCGCTCCCGCTCGTCGCCTACACCGCCGTGCTCCTGCTGATCACGCTCGGCGGCTCGGGCTTCTTCGAGTCCAAGCCCCGCTTCCTGCTGCCGGCCTTCCCCCTCCTGCTCCCCCTGGCCCGGGCACTGGTCCGCACGGCGAGAGCCCGGCCCTGGCACGCGACCGTGGTGGTCGCGGCCCTGGCCGGGCTCTCGTTCGGCTACGGCGCGTACCTGGTCGTCCTCGCCGGCACACCCCTGTAGCGCCGCCTACTCCTCGTCGTCGCCTTCGGGCTGGTCGGCCTCGTTGACGGCCTCCTCCAGGCCGAGCTGCTCCACGAGCCACTTGTCGAACTCGATCGCGGCCCGCACCCAGCTGACCGTGGACGACACGAAGTGGTTGATGTCGACGCCCATGCCGATCAGCATCTGCGCCTCGCCGATGAGACGGACGGTGCCGTCGTCATGGGTGTGGGTGTAGACCTTGGGCCACAGCGTCCGGCGGTTCCAGTCGTCGATCGACTCCAGGAGCTGGGGCTTCTCGTCGATCTTGTGGGGGCGGTCGTAGAACGTCCGCACCGAGAAGACCGACTGCTCGTCCTCGCCGCGGAACATGAAGTACGTACGGAACTGTTCCCACGGCGCCGCGAGGTCGCCCTCGTCGTCGACGACGTACTTCAGCTCCATCTGGTCGAGGAGCTGCTTCACAAGATCCTGATCCGGGACGACGGGGCCCGCCGGTCCTTGGGGCTGCGGCTCGGGCTGGCCCCCGAAGTTCGGAATCGAGGACGGGTCGATGGTCACCGTGATTTTCCCTTCATACGGATCCCGCCATCCTCCCCCATCCGGGGAGGGGGGTGGCAACCCCCGCCCCGGCGGGTTCATCTCCCGTTGGCGGAATTCCGCTCAGAGCGTTTTTCCGGTCTCCTGACCGGTGCTTTCGACGGCTTCCCCGGCCGTTTCACCGGGCTCACCCGCCGCCTCCTCCGACGTCACCGGGCCCACGATCAGGCCCTCGCCGAAGGCGTCCACCCGGATCGTGTCGCCGTCCTTGACCTCGCCGGAGAGGATCTCCCTGGCGAGGCGGTCGCCGATGGCGGTCTGGACCAGGCGGCGCAGCGGGCGGGCGCCGTACGCCGGGTCGTTGCCCTCCTCGGCGAGCCAGGCCAGGGCCTCAGGGGTGATCTCCAGGGCGAGGCGCCGGTCGGCCAGCCGCCTGGCCAGCCGGTCGATCTGGAGCCTGGCGATCCTGGCCAGCTCGTCCTTGGCCAGCGCGGAGAAGACCACCAGGTCGTCCAGGCGGTTGAGGAACTCCGGCTTGAAGGACTGCCGGACCGTCTCCAGGACCTGCCGCTTCTTCTCCTCCTCGCCGAGCACCGGGTCCACCAGGTACTGGCTGCCCAGGTTCGACGTCAGCACCAGGATGGTGTTGCGGAAGTCGACCGTGCGGCCCTGGCCGTCGGTGAGGCGGCCGTCGTCCAGCACCTGGAGGAGGATGTCGAAGACCTCCGGGTGGGCCTTCTCCACCTCGTCGAGGAGCACGACCGAGTACGGGCGGCGGCGGACGGCCTCGGTGAGCTGGCCGCCCTCCTCGTAACCGACGTATCCGGGCGGGGCGCCGACCAGCCGCGCCACGCTGTGCTTCTCGCTGTACTCCGACATGTCGATCCGGACCATCGCCCGCTCGTCGTCGAAGAGGAAGTCGGCGAGCGCCTTGGCCAGTTCCGTCTTGCCGACGCCGGTCGGGCCGAGGAAGAGGAAGGAGCCGGTCGGGCGGTCCGGGTCGGCGATACCGGCACGGGAACGCCGTACCGCGTCCGACACCGCGCGCACGGC
Source organism: Streptomyces sp. NPDC059224 (assembly GCF_042754285.1). Lineage (NCBI taxonomy): Bacteria > Bacillati > Actinomycetota > Actinomycetes > Kitasatosporales > Streptomycetaceae > Streptomyces > Streptomyces sp. NPDC059224. Next base: position 246,043 of record NZ_JBHZAN010000006.1, on the reverse strand, counting down.
CTCGGTCTGGCCGATGAGGCGGCGGCCCAGCTCGTCCTCCATGCGGAGCAGCTTCTGGGTCTCGCCCTCCAGGAGACGCCCGGCGGGGATGCCGGTCCAGGCGGCCACCACGTCCGCGATGTCGTCGGAGCCGACCTCGTCCTTGACCATGGTGTCCCTGGCCGTCTCCTCCTCGGCCTCGGACGCGGCCTCCAACTCCTTCTCCAGCTGCGGGATCTCGCCGTACAGCAGCTTGGAGGCGGTGTCGAAGTCGCCGTCGCGCTGGGCGCGTTCGGCGGTGCCGCGCAGTTCGTCGAGCTTCTCCTTCAGCTCGCCGACCCGGTTCAGGGACTGCTTCTCGCGCTCCCAGCGGGCGTTGAGGCCGCGCAGGTCCTCCTCCTTGTCGGCGAGGTCGCGGCGCAGCTTCTCCAGGCGCTCCCGGGAGGCCGGGTCGGTCTCCTTCTCCAGCGCCAGCTCCTCCATCTTCAACCGGTCCACGACGCGCTGGAGTTCGTCGATCTCCACGGGTGAGGAGTCGATCTCCATCCGGAGCCTGGAGGCCGCCTCGTCGACCAGGTCGATGGCCTTGTCGGGGAGGAAGCGGGAGGTGATGTAGCGGTCGGAGAGGGTCGCGGCGGCGACCAGCGCGCTGTCCGCGATCTGCACCTTGTGGTGGGCCTCGTAACGGCCCTTGAGGCCACGGAGGATGGCGATGGTGTCCTCGACGGTCGGCTCCGCCACCAGCACCTGCTGGAAACGGCGCTCCAGCGCCGGGTCCTTCTCGATCCGCTCCCGGTACTCGTCGAGGGTGGTCGCGCCGACCATGCGCAGCTCGCCGCGGGCCAGCATCGGCTTCAGCATGTTGCCGGCGTCCATCGCGGAGTCACCGCCGGCACCGGCGCCGACGACCGTGTGCAGCTCGTCGATGAAGGTGATGACCTGCCCGTCGGAGTCCTTGATCTCGGCGAGGACGGTCTTCAGCCGCTCCTCGAACTCACCCCGGTACTTCGCGCCCGCGACCATCGCGCCCAGGTCCAGCGCCACCAGCCGCTTGTTCTTCAGCGACTCGGGCACATCGCCCTTGACGATCCGCTGGGCGAGGCCCTCGACCACGGCGGTCTTGCCGACGCCCGGCTCACCGATGAGCACGGGGTTGTTCTTGGTCCGGCGGGAGAGGACCTGAACGACCCGCCGGATCTCCTGGTCCCGCCCGATGACGGGGTCGAGCTTGCCGTCCCGCGCGGCGGCCGTGAAGTCCGTGCCGAACTTCTCCAGTGCCTTGTACTGGCCCTCGGGGTCGGCGGTGGTCACCCGGCGGCCGCCACGCGTCTTCTGGAAGGCCTCCACCAGCTTTTTCGCGGTGGCCCCCTGCCGGTCGAGCACCTCGCCGGCCGCGCCGCCCTTCGCGGCGATGCCGATCAGCAGGTGTTCGGTGGAGAGGAAGTCGTCGCCGAGGTCGCGGGCCCGCTCGTCCGCGTCGGCGAGGACCGCGAGCAGCTCACGGCTGGGCTGCGGGGGCGCGACCGTGGAGCCGGTCACGCTGGGCAGCGCGGTCAGTACCCGCTCGGCACCCTGCCGTACGACGGCCTGGTCGGCGTCCACGGCCGCGAGCAGGTCGGTGATGTTCTCGTTGTCCTGGCCCGCCAGCAGAGCGAGCAGCAGGTGGGCAGGGGTGAGGTCCGCGTGCCCCTCGGTCACGGCCCGGCTGCTGGCCGCGTTGATCGCGTCACGGCTCCTGTTGGTCAGCTCGGCGTCCACGTTCGCGTTCTCCTCCTCGGCATCGTTCGGCTGACTCAGCCAACGTACACAAAGTTGAGTCTATTCCACTCAAGGTCGGGAGGGGAGCCCTTCCCTGGGACCAGCTTCGGGGTGCGCGGGCCCGGCTGCCGGGGGAGCGCGTACGGATGGGGCCGACGGCCGGAAGGGGCGGGCGACAGCGGCCCCGCGGCCGGCGGAGGCCGCCCGGGGCCGTCGACTCGGGGCGCGCGACCCGTTCTGCTGACGTTCCAGCGGCGGGTTTCGGCCACGGTGAGCCTTGGCCGAAACCGGCCGATAGGCAGAAATGTCCCCAGAAAACTGCAGCGGCGTCACCGTGTTCAGGTGCCCGTGGCCCCGGGGGGGGGGGGAGTAACGGGGCGGTCTTTTAACGCCGGGGGATCGCGGCCGGCCCCGGGGGGGGGGGCCCGGGTGGGGCACACCGCCCGGG
>NZ_JBHZAN010000006.1:0-243848 GCF_042754285.1 Streptomyces sp. NPDC059224 | reverse complement strand
GCCTACCGCCCCCAACATCCCGGCGGCCGCCTCCGTTTTATCGGGCCTGGCCCCCCCCGCTGCGGGGGGAAGTACCTGAGCGATCTTTTACGACGGGGGAATCGCGTCAGGCACTGCGGGGGGTGGCCGAGATGGTCCTCACGTCCGGGACGTCCGGCTCAGCCAGCCGATGGTCCCTCTGGTCCAGGTTCACAAAGATCATTCCGTACCGGACGGCGCACCGCACGGGCTGCGGCGCACCCCGGGGCTTACGCAGGCACCGGTAGGCCCGTACGTCCTCTTCCTCGTCCCGCGTGACGACGACCGGCTCACCGAAGACGGTCACCATCAGCGAGTCACCGCTGTGGGGGATGGCGGTGACCAGGTCGATGAAGTGCCAGCCGGAGCGGTAGGCGGTGGCCATCTCACGGCGGAAGGATCGGTCGTCGGGTGGGGTGGTCACGTCAGCTCCCGGTTCCTTCCACGGTGTCCACGGCAACACTCGGCCAGCTAGTGTTGGCCTGAACATCACCCTTCGCCTCGGAAACACCACTCCACGCAACGAGGGCCGCGACGACGGAGCAGGTCGCGACAAGCACCGAGCGAAGCAATTTCCCGCGCATGTTCGACTTCGTCCTCACTTGAAGTTCCTGCTTCCCCGTCTTCTACGACGATGGCTCATTCGGGCACGTCATGGCCACACAATCAATGCATCATGTTCCTGCATGTTCAGGACCCTGGGGGGTGGAGATTTGATAACGAATCAGACGAAGGAGACACATCCCCATGCGGTGACGGAATTGTGTGAGGACGGTGCCCGCATCTACTCCACAGCTCTACGCACGGGACGCGTCGCGCGCGCGGAGGTGGACGCGGCCCCCTGCCTGATGGAGTTCGCCCTGCTCCACCCAGATCCGGACGACCCGGACTGGCTGCGTCCGGTACCTCCCGCTGTGGCCCTGGCGCGGCAGCTCAGCCCTCTCGAACGCGAGATCTCCGAACGCCGGCGTCTGTCGACCGAGCTGGCCGAGTCGTTCGAGCCCTTCATGAGACTGGGTACCCAGGTCACGGCGAGCAGCGACTCGATCGCCGTGCTCGAAGGCGGCGAACGTATCAACGCGGCACTCAACCTGGCCACGGCCCAGTGCCAGGCGGAGGTGCTGAGCGTCCATCCGAGCGAGCGCGTCTCCGAGCGCAACGTGCTGCTCGGGATGGAGCGCGACCGGCCGCTCGTCGAGCGGGGGGTCCGTATCCGCACCCTGTACCAGCACACGGCGAGACACAGTCCGGAGAAGCTGGCCTACGCGGCCTTTCTGGCCGACGGCAAGGCGGAGTACCGCACGATCGACGAAGTCGTGGAGCGCCTGATCATCTGCGACGAGACGGTCGCCTTCATCCCCATCCGGGACGACCAGCAGGTCGCCCTCGAGGTACGCCACCCCGGCCTGGTCCGCTACCTGATCAAGGTCTTCGAGTTCATGTGGTCCCGCGCGGTGCCCCTGAACATCGACGGGCCGTACGAGGCGGCGCCCGACGGCATCACGGAGATTCAGCACTCCATCGCGAAGCTGCTGGTGGAGGGCCATGTGGATGAGGCCATCGCACGTCGGCTGGGCATGAACGTCCGCACCTGCCGCGCCCATATCGCCAAGCTGGCCCAGGCATTGGGCAGTGGCAGCCGCGCCCAGCTCGGCTACCTGATCGCGCAGTCGGGGATGCTGAACAGCGGGGACGCTCCCGCCGGACCGGAGGGCTGAGGGGAGCCTGGTGGCCGGGTCAGCGCCGCGGCAGCCCTGGAGGCGCCCTGGCTGCCCGGCTCGGGGCGTCCCAGCACGCCCCCGGCGGTCCCCGGCCGGATGAAGCCCGTCACGCCCTCCGCGGCCCCGCACCGGCCGCCGCGGGGCGACACCGGGGCGCCCGGCCGGAACGGGCCGCCGGACCGGCCGTGGCGGCCGTCGCGGCGCTGCCTGCCGCCTCCCTCGGCAGCGAGAGCCGTGCCCGGCTCGGCTGCCTCATCGCACGCTCGGGGATCCTTGACCGGGAAGGCTGACCGCGGCCGGCGGTCCGCTCGTCTCGCCCGGCGGCCGGTCCAGCCCCACCTGTGCTATCCGCACGCCCAGTTGGGTACGGCTGGCGGCGCCCAGCGTCTCCGAGAGGCGGGCGATGTGGGCACGGCAGGTGCGGACGCTGATGCCCAGGCGTTCGGCGATCACCGCGTCCTGGTGGCCCTCGGCCAGCAGCGCCGCGATGGACTGCTCCCGGTGCGAGATGCCCTCGATGCCGGTGTCGGGAAGCGGCGCGGTGAGGGGGATGGCGAGGCGCCAGAGGCGTTCGAAGACGGTGACGAAGTACTCGACCAGGGCGGGGTGGCGCAGTTCCAGGGCCATCGTGCGGTCGGCGTTGGCGGGGATGAAGGCGACCGTGCGGTCGAACAGGATGAGACGGTCGATGACCTCGTCGAGGGTCCGGGCCTCCACCGCGTCGCCCATCAGCTCCAGGTAGTTGAGCAGGCCCTGGCCGTGCCGGGCGACATGGGTGTACAGGTCCCGCATGCGCACGCCCCGGCCGCGCAGGGCGACCGCCCGGTGCAGCCCCTCGGTCAGCTCCGACTCACGGCGGATACCGCCCGGCTGCACGGTCAGCACCTCGCTGGTGCACGCCTCCGTCGCCTCGTCCATCGCCGCCTGGATCCGTGACAGCCCGTCCAGGACCCGGATGGCCGCCGTTCCCTCCGCGGAGGCCGACGCGACCTGCAACTGCCGGCCCAGACCGGCGTACCACTCGAAGGCCGCGACCGCCGAGCCCACCCGCCGCTGGCTGTCGGTGACCTCGTCGTGGACCCCGCGCAGCAGCCGGGTCATGACCTCCTGCGGGGAGGTCGGCACCAGCCAGTCCATGTCGTCGGGGTCCGGGTGCAGCAACGCCAGCTCCAGCAGACAGGGCACCGCGTCGGCGTCCTTGCGCGGTACCCGGCCCCGGCGCACGGCACGGGAGTACACGCGGTCCCCGGCGGCGCACAGTCGGTCGGCACCGTGTGGATGCTTGTCCGTCCCGTGCCCGGCCATCGCCCATTCCACCCCCGGTTTGCTGCCTCATCCGCAGCGCAACTATGAGCGGTCCTGACCGGGTCCGCAACACGGCTCTCCTGGTGCCGGGTGCCGTGTCGTACGTATACGCACCACTATCTCCCGGCCTCCGCAGCCCGCACTGCAACAAGATGACGGTGGCGGTGGCGGGGCGCCGGTCCGGCCTCCCCCGACGGGGCAGGCGCGTCGCGCCGACCCCCGCGGGTGAACGCGTGGCGCCCCGTCGGACTGACCTGATCCGGCCGGCCGGCCGGGCCCTGCTACTTGAGGCCGGCCGCCTCACAGGCGCTCTTGTAGTCGGGGGTGCAGATCTGCGAGATCTTGTAGATGCCGTCGGCGACGACGGTGTCCTTGATCTTGCTCTTCGTCACGGCGCTGACCTGCACCAGCTGCGCCGGGATGTCCTTGTTGGTCGGACTGTCGACCTGGTCCTGGGTGAGCGCGTCGAACTGGATGTCCTTGCCCTGCACCTTGTAGACGGCCATCTGCGCGGCGGCCTCGGCCTCGTCCGGGTAGGGCTTGTAGACGGTCATGTACTGCTGGCCGATGAGGATCCGCTGGATGGCGTCGAGGTCGGCGTCCTGGCCGGTGACCGGCGGCATGTCGGTGACGCCGGCCGCCTTGAGGGACTTGATGATCTCGGCCGCCATGGCGTCGTTCGCGGAGTAGACGGCGGCGACGTTGTCCTTGCCGATCTCGCCGATCGCCCTGGTGGTCTCCCTGCCGGCGGTCGGCGGGTCCCAGTCCTTGGTGTCGTACTCGGCCGAGATCGACACCTTGCCGTCCAGCTCGGACTTGGCGCCCGCCTTGAACTGCTTGGCGTTCGGGTCCGTCGGCGAGCCGTTGATCATGATGATCTTGTCGGAGAGCCCGGCGTCCGGACCGAGGGCCTCCAGCAGCGTGCGGGCCTGTACCTCGCCCACCAGCTCGTTGTCGAAGGAGACGTACGCGTCGATCGGGCCCTCGGCGAGGCGGTCGTAGGCGATGACCGGGATGCCCGCGTTCTTCGCCTTCTTCACCGTGGGTGCGATGGCGTGCGAGTCGACCGAGTCGAGGATGATGACGTCGGTCTTGTCGTCGATCATCTTCTGCATCTGCTCGGCCTGCTTCGAGGCGGACGACGAGGCGTTCTGGTAGTCGACCTTCCCCTGCTTGTTGGTGAGCTCCGCGATCTTGTCCGCCATGATCGGGTAGTCGAAGTTCTTGTACCGGGTGTTGATGGTGTCCGGCATCAGCACACCCACGGTGATGTCGTTGCCCTTGGTGGGGCTCGCGGTGGTCGACGATCCCGTCGCGTTCAGCACGCCGCAGCCGGCGAGCGAGAGGGACATCGTGGACGCGGCCACAAACATGGCTATACGACGCATTCGGGGGCTCACTTCAGGTGCGTTCCGGACATGGGGCTGCTTGCGACCCAGATGTCTGAAAAGACAACGCGTACGCCGTACCCGGCGTCAAGCGGAACCACTTAACGAGTGCGCAACACTACGCTCCGCAGTGTCTGTGAAGGCCATGCGGAATCCCCTCCAAACACCTTTTACGGACCCTCCATCCAAAGGGAGTTCATGGGGAGGCAAAGATCAGTACAACCAACTCCTTTCCTCAGGAGTCACATCGGCAACGGCATCGCCCGTTGACCGGATACGACCAGAGGATCGAATGAAGCCAGCCAGACGCACCGTGGCGGGCGCCGCGGTGCTTGCCACCGCCGGCACACTGCTCGCCGGCGCGGTCCCCACCGCCTCGGCGGTCGCGAACTGCACCTCGCCCGTCTACAAGCGGGAGTTGTTCGCGAACACCACGTTTCGGGGCACACCGAAGAAGACGGACTGCGACTCCGCGATCAGCGAGAGCTGGAGCGGCGCGCCCGCCTCCGGCCTGCCGAAGGACAGCTTCGGCGTCCGCTGGACGGTGACCCGCGACTTCGGCTCCGGCGGCCCCTTCGCCCTCGCCGTCTCCGGACTCGACGGCATCCGGGTGTACGTCGACGGCGGCCGCAAGGTCGACCTGTGGAAGAACACGACCGGCACGGTGAGCAGGACCGTCAACGTCACGATCCCCAAGGGCAGGCACACCCTGCGGATCGACTACGTCAACTGGACCGGCGCCGCCAAGGTCAAGTTCACCTACACGCCCCGCACTTCGGCGAGCACCGACAAGGTCAGACCGCTCACGCCGAGCGGCACCTCCCTCTCGTACGACACGGGCACCGGCAAGGCGAAACTCACCTGGTCGAGGAACAAGGAACTGGACCTGGCGGGCTACCGGGTCTACCGGCGCGTCAAGGGCTCCTCCTTCGGCAGCAGGCCCCTGGCCACGACCGCCTCCACCACGTACACCGACACCCCGCCGAAGACCGGCGCCACCTACTACTACGAGGTCCGCGCCCACGACAAGGCGGGCAACCAGTCCGCCGGCAGCGCCGACCTGGGCGTCACCACGCCCGACAGGACCCCGCCCGCCGCGCCGTTCGTCGAGATGGACAGCTGCCCGGCCGACCAGCCCCACCCCGGCCCCGAACTCGTCACGACCGCGGAGAACGCGGCGGACATCGCGATGTACGAGATGCAGCGGCAAAACCCGGTCACCGGCGGCTGGACCACCGTGTACACCGGTACCAAGGGCGCGATCTGCGACACCGGTTACCCGGCCGACGGCAGCAAGGTCACCTACCGGGGCCGGGCCCGCGACGCCGCCGGGAACTGGTCCGTGTACTCGGCCGCCGCCACGTTCACCACCAGCGACCAGACGCCTCCGGCGACCGCGGCCGACGCCCGGTCGGAGTACCGCTCGGGCGTGCCCCACCTGCTGTGGTCCCCGGTCGACGGCGCCGTCTCCTACCAGGTCCTCCAGTACGACCCGGCGACCGGCGGCTATGTCGACGCCCTGCCCGGCACCGGCACCGCCGTCCACACCACGAAGGCCACCGACGTCGTCCCGCTGCAGCGGCTCGCGGTCGCCGACGGCTACCGGTACGCGGTGCGCTCGGTGGACGCGGCGGGCAACGCCGCCGCCCCCGTGGAGGTCACGCTGACGATGGCGGACCGCACGGAGGCCGTGCCCTCCTTCCGGACCAGCGCGAGCCGGTTCGACGAGGGCGTGATGGTCGAGTGGAGCAGCGCCGACCCGTGGACCTTCGGCGAGGACCGGCCGCTGCTCACCTACCGGGTCGTCCGCACCGACAGGGCGACCGGTGTCAGCAGCACCGTGACCGGGTGCAAGCCGAACGACTCGCGGGACCTGCCGCTGACGGACCCTTACACCTACTGGACCTGGACCGGCGACGACGCCCCGGCGTACGCCGGGGACCGGCAGATCAACGGCTCGTGCTGGGACGTCTCCGGCGCGTCCGAGACGACGTACGACTACACGGTCGTGACGATCGACCCGTACGGCCACGAGTCGCGGCCCGGTCCGGCCGCCACGGCGACCACGCCGGACACCGTGCGCCCGGGTCCGGTGGAGGACCTGACGGCCGACCCCGTCCCGCTGGGGGTCCGCCTGACCTGGACGCCGCCCGCCGACGACGACGTGACCGAGTACTACGTGTGGCAGGGCACGACCGACCCGGACACCGGCGAGACGGTCTGGAAGAAGAACTGCTGGACCTCGAACTCGTCCGAGACCGGGATCATCTGCCCGACCGTCCCCGACGGCGCCACCCACGTCTACCGTGTGGCGGCCGCGGACGGTTTCTACCAGTACGGGAACGAGGGCCCCGACTTCTTCCACACCGCGACCGTCTCGGTCGCCCTGCCGGACAGCCGGCCGCCCGGCTGGACCACGACCAGTGTCCGTGCGGACCGTTACCCGGAGCTGTACGTCGACTGCTCGCAGAGCTCCGGCCTCGGCGACTGCTCCCGGTTCGCCGCGTACCGCGTGGAGCGCTGGGACCCCGCCACGGCCGCCTACGTCACCCTCTCCGAGGGCCCGGCGGGCAGCACCTCGTTCTTCATGGACACCACCGTGTCCGGGGACGAACTGGGCCTCCACTACTACCGGGTCGTCCGCCTGGACGCCTCCGGTGCCGAGGCGTCGGTCACCGAGGCCGCCTACGGCATCTGGGACTACTGACCGCACGCCGAAGGGGCCCGGAGGACATGTCCTCCGGGCCCCTTCGCGCAAGTACCGCTAGTCCTTGGCCTTCTTAGGCCGCCACACCACCAGCGCGCTGGTCTGCTGGACCTCCTGGTACGGGACCAGGTCGCGGCGGTAGGAGGCGTGCACCGCCGCCTCCCGCTGCCGCATCGCGGCCGCGGCGCCGTCCAGGGCCGCCTCCATCTCGGCCACGCGGGCCTGGAGCGCGGCGACCTGGTTCTCCAGTTCGATGATGCGTTTGATGCCGGCCAGGTTGATGCCCTCGTCCTGCGACAACGCCTGCACCTGGCGGAGCAGTTCGATGTCGCGGGCCGAGTAACGGCGCCCCCGCCCGGCCGTGCGGTCCGGGGAGACCAGGCCGAGGCGGTCGTACTGGCGCAGCGTCTGCGGGTGCAGTCCGGAGAGCTGGGCCGCCACCGAGATGACGTAGACCGGGGTCTCCTCGGTCAGTTCATACGGATTGCGCCGACGGCCGTCCATCTCTGTCATGCTCCCTTCGCAGCCTCGAACAGCTCGGCCCGCGGGTCCTCACCCGCGGTCGCCTCGCGATACGCCTCCAGCGCGTCACGAGCATTCCCCGACAGGTCCTTCGGAACACTCACCTCGACGGTGACCAGGAGGTCGCCGCGGGTGCCGTCCTTGCGGACCGCGCCCTTGCCACGGGCGCGCATGGTGCGGCCGTTGGGCGTGCCCGGGGGCAGCTTCAGGGTGACCGGCGGTCCGCCCAGGGTGGGCACCCTGACCTCGCCGCCGAGCGCCGCCTCGGTGAAGGTCACCGGGACGGTCACCGTGAGGTTGTCCTCCTTGCGGCCGAACACCGGGTGGGTGTCGACGTGGACCATGACGTACAGGTCACCGGCCGGGCCACCGCGTTCGCCGGGTGCGCCCTTGCCGCGCAGACGGATGCGCTGACCGTCCGTCACCCCGGCGGGGATGCGGACCTGCATGGTCCGGGACGACTTGGCTCGGCCGCTGCCCTTGCAGTCCGGGCAGGGGTTCTCCGCGATCAGGCCGCGGCCCTTGCAGTCGGGGCAGGGGTCGGTGAGCGAGAAGCCGCCCCCGGATCCCCGCGCCACCTGGCCGGTGCCGACGCAGGTCGGGCACACGCGCGGCGTGCCGTTCACGTCGCCGGTGCCCGAACAGGCCTTGCAGGGTGCCTGCGAGGACATCCGCAGCGGGACCGTGGCGCCCTCGATGGCCTCCGTGAAGCTGAGCGTGACCTCGGACTCGATGTCCTGGCCACGCCGGGGCTGGGTGCGCGCGCCCGCGCCGCCGCCCCGGTTGAACAGGCCCCCCAGGACGTCACTGAAGCCGCCGCCGCCCCCGCCGAAGCCGCCGCTCTGGGGGTTGCCCCCGAAGAGGTCGCCCAGGTCGAAGTTGAAGTTGCCGCCGCCCGCGCCCGGCCCCGGGCGGAAGCCGCCGTTGCCGAAGAGGGCGCGTGCCTCGTCGTACTCCTTGCGCTTCTTGGGGTCGCCGAGTATGTCGTTCGCCTCGGAGATCTCCTTGAAGCGCTCCTCGGCCTTGGCGTTGCCCTTGTTGGCGTCCGGGTGGAACTCGCGGGCGAGCTTCCGGTACGCCTTCTTGATCTCGGCTTCGGTGGCGTCCTTGGGGACGCCGAGGACCTTGTAGTAGTCCTTCTCGATGAAGTCCTTGGTGCTCATCCCCGACGCCCCTCCTTCCGCGTGCTACCTACGACTTCAGCCCTCCTCAGGGCCGTTGTCCTTCTCGTCCCCGGCCCCCGGTGCCTCTTCGGACCCGTCGGCCTTCGCCGCCGTCGCTCCCGGCTGCGGTTCGGCGACCGCCACCCGCGCGGGGCGGATGGTGCGCTCGCCGATGCGATACCCGGGCTGCAGAATCGCCACGCACGTCGTCTCGGTGACGTCCGGCGCGTAGCTGTGCATCAGCGCCTCGTGGATCGTCGGGTCGAAGGGCTCGCCCTCCTTGCCGAACTGCTGGAGCCCCATCTTCGCCGCGACCGTCTCGAGCGACTCGGCCACCGACTTGAAACCGCCGACCAGTTCGCCGTGTTCCCGGGCGCGGCCGATGTCGTCGAGCACCGGGAGGAGCTCGGTCAGGAGGTTCGCGATGGCGACCTCCCGGACCGTGATCCGGTCGCGCTCCACCCGTCGGCGGTAGTTCTGGTACTCGGCCTGCAGTCGCTGGAGGTCCGCGGTGCGCTCACCGAGCGCGGTGCGCACCTGGTCCAGCTGTGCCGTCAGACCGGCCAGTTCGCTTGCGTTTGCGTCCCCGGCCGGGGCCGCCCCCTGTGTGGGAGCGGCCTTCGGCTCGGCGTCGTCGGAGGTGGCGCCGGAGGGGACGTCGGGCTTCTCCTCGAAGCCCGGGGTCTCCTCCGTCACGCGGCACCGTCCTTGCGCTCGTCGTCGACGATCTCGGCGTCCACCACGTCGTCGGCGTCACCGGCAGCGCCGTCCGCGGGACCGCCGGCGGCCTGCGAGGCCTGGGCGTCGGCGTACATGGCCTGGCCCAGCTTCTGGGAGACGGCCGCGACCTTCTCGGTGGCGGTGCGGATCTCGGCGGTGTCCTCGCCCTTGAGCGTCTCCTTCAGCTCGGCGAGCGCGGCCTCGACCTCGGTCTTGATCTCGCCCGGGACCTTGTCCTCGTTGTCCTTGAGGAACTTCTCGGTCTGGTAGACGAGCTGCTCGCCCTGGTTACGGGTCTCGGCGGCCTCGCGGCGGCGGTGGTCCTCCTCCGCGTACTGCTCGGCCTCCTGGCGCATCCGGTCGACCTCGTCCTTCGGCAGCGAGGAGCCGCCGGTGACGGTCATCTTCTGCTCCTTGCCCGTGCCCAGGTCCTTCGCGGTCACGTGCATGATGCCGTTGGCGTCGATGTCGAAGGCGACCTCGATCTGCGGGACACCGCGCGGGGCCGGCGGCAGACCGGTCAGCTCGAACATCCCGAGCTTCTTGTTGTACGCCGCGATCTCGCGCTCGCCCTGGTAGACCTGGATCTGCACGGAGGGCTGGTTGTCCTCGGCGGTGGTGAAGATCTCGGACCGCTTGGTCGGGATCGTCGTGTTCCGCTCGATGAGCTTGGTCATGATGCCGCCCTTGGTCTCGATGCCGAGGGACAGCGGGGTCACGTCGAGGAGCAGGACGTCCTTGACCTCACCCTTGAGGACACCGGCCTGCAGGGCGGCGCCGATGGCGACGACCTCGTCCGGGTTGACGCCCTTGTTGGCGTCCTTGCCGCCGGTCAGCTCCTTGACGAGCTCGGCCACGGCGGGCATACGGGTGGAGCCGCCGACGAGGACGACGTGGTCGATCTCGCCGAGCTGGATGCCGGCGTCCTTGATCACGTTGTGGAACGGCGTCTTGCAGCGCTCCAGCAGGTCCGCGGTCAGCTGCTGGAACTGGGCGCGGGTCAGCTTCTCGTCCAGGTGCAGCGGGCCCTCGGCGGACGCCGTGATGTAAGGCAGGTTGATCGAGGTCTCGGTGGACGAGGACAGCTCGATCTTGGCCTTCTCGGCGGCCTCACGGAGGCGCTGGAGGGCCATCTTGTCCTTGCCGAGGTCCACGCCGTGACCGGCGGCGAACTGCTTGACCAGGTAGTCGACGACGCGCTGGTCCCAGTCGTCACCACCGAGGTGGTTGTCGCCGTTGGTGGCCTTCACCTCGACGACGCCGTCACCGATCTCCAGCAGGGACACGTCGAAGGTGCCGCCGCCGAGGTCGAAGACGAGGATCGTCTGGTCGTCCTTGTCGAGGCCGTAGGCGAGCGCGGCCGCGGTGGGCTCGTTGACGATGCGCAGGACGTTCAGACCCGCGATCTCGCCGGCCTCCTTCGTCGCCTGGCGCTCGGAGTCGTTGAAGTAGGCCGGGACGGTGATGACCGCGTCGGTCACCTTCTCGCCCAGGTAGGCCTCCGCGTCCCGCTTCAGCTTCTGCAGGATGAACGCGGAGATCTGCTGCGGGTTGAAGTCCTTCCCGTCCAGCTGGATCTTCCAGTCGGTGCCCATGTGACGCTTCACGGACCGGATGGTGCGGTCCACGTTGGTGACCGCCTGACGCTTGGCGACCTCGCCGACCAGAACCTCGCCGTTCTTGGCGAAGGCGACGACGGACGGCGTGGTCCGGGCACCCTCGGCGTTGGTGATGACGGTGGGCTCGCCGCCTTCAAGAACGCTGACGACAGAGTTAGTCGTGCCCAGGTCGATGCCGACCGCACGTGCCATGGTGATTTCCTCCAGCTGACTTGAGTGGAACGGACTCAAGTGTGCATCAAGCCCGGCCGCGGGTCAACAGAGCTGAGTCGTACCGACTCAACTCTTATCCGTTCCTTACACGCAGGTGGCCGCTGACCTGCGTGGATTCCAGGCACCGGGGCCCATAGACCGGCACCCGAAGGAGGAGCAGCACGACGCTGACGGTGACGCAGGCGACGCATGTGGCGCCTGACCGCCCGACCCAGCCGCCGTGCACGAGCACCCCGACGAGCACCCCCGCGAAGGAGCCGACCCCCAGGACCACCGTCGCGCCCGGCGGGGTGAGCCCGAGCCGCCGCAGCCGGTGCGCGAGATGGTCGGGCCCGCGCCGCAGCACCGGCCGTCCGGCGAGCAGCCGCGACAGCACGACGAGCAGCACGTCGGCGCTCGCGACGGCGGTGAGCGCGAACAGCACACCCGCGCTGGCGAGGGGGTCGTACCCGGTCCTGGTGATCAGCGCGGCCGCGGCCAGCACGAACCCGGCGAACAGCGCGCCGGTGGCGCCCAGCGCGATCCGGGCGGGATGCCAGTTGTGCATCAGGAACCCGGTGAGCGCGGCCGCGAGGACGCTCAGCAGCACGGCCAGCCCGTCCATCACCTCGGCGGCGGCGCAGGCCCCGACCCCGAAGGCGGTGACCACCCCGACGGTCCCGGCGAGTCCGTCCGCGTGGTCGAGCCCCTTGAAGGCGACGGCGACGAAGGCGATCCACCCGACCCCGAGCAGCCCCTCGACCACACCGAACTCCTCGTACGGCACCACGCAGGCGGCCGCCACGGCCGTACCGAGGAGCAGGAACCGGGTCTTCAGCCGCCACACGTCGGCGACCAGTCCGAGCAGCGCCACGGCCCCCCCGGCGGCCAGCAGCTTCCCGACGCCGGTACCGAGCGGGGCGACCCCGCTCCAGTCGCCGGCACCGGCGACCAGACAGGTGGCGCCCACGACGGCCAGGCCGCCCAGCACCGGGACGGGCCGCGCGCGCCGGCGGTCGACGAGCCCCAGCCGCAGTGCGAGCGGCCGGATCAGCGCGGCGAGGACGGCGGCGAGCAGCAGGGCGGTGGTGGCGGCGGCGATCCCGTAGAGCACAGGTCTAAATTAGACCCTAATGTAACAATTCCGTACGGATAACACGAATAACACGATCCCTTTGCCGCCGCACTTCGGCGACAGGCCAGGACCGCCGCTCAGGCGGACCTCAGCGATTCAGATCACCTCGCGCCTGACTACAGTGCGAGTAAAGATGCGGGTAGTCTCAGACCGACTACATAAGTTACCGCTTAGTAATTTCGGGAACCCTCTCTCGCGAAGAGACCCGAAGAGAGACCTCGCAGGCCCGAGGAGCCCCCATGCAACTCGCCGCGATCATCGTGTCGCTGGTTCTGATCGTGGTCGGCGTGGCGTTGTTCGCCCGCGCCGTCCTCCAGATCTACAACTTCATGCGGCTCGGTCAGAACGTGCCCGCCGGCACCCGTACCGACGAGCCCGTCCAGCGGACCGTCACGGTGGTCAGGGAGTTCCTGGGCCACACCCGGATGAACCGCTGGGGCATCGTCGGCGTGGCGCACTGGTTCGTCGCGGTCGGCTTCTTCTCGCTGCTGCTGACGATCGTCAACGCCATCGGCCAGCTGTTCCAGGCCGACTGGCTGCTGCCGGTCATCGGCGAGTGGGCGCCGTACAACGTCTTCGTCGAGTTCATCGGCACCATGACGGTCCTCGGCATCCTGGTGCTGATCGTCATCCGCCAGCTGAGCAAGCCGAACCGTCCGGGGCGCAAGTCCCGCTTCGCCGGCTCCAACTTCGGCCAGGCGTACTTCGTCGAGACGGTCATCCTGGTCGTCGGTGTCTGCATCTTCATGCTGCACGCCCTGGAGGGCGCCCAGCACCACGTGGAGTCCTACGAGGCCTCCTTCTTCATCTCGTACCCGGTGGTCCACTGGCTCGGGGGCATGGACGTCTCCACGCTCCAGAACCTCACCTACTTCTTCGCCGGCCTGAAGATCGCGACCTCCTTCATCTGGATGATCGTGGTCGCCCTCAAGACCGACATGGGTGTGGCCTGGCACCGCTTCCTGGCCTTCCCGAACATCTGGTTCAAGCGCAACGCCACCGGTGAGACCTCCCTGGGCGCCCTGCTGCCGATGACCTCCGGCGGCAAGCCGATCGACTTCACCGACCCCGGTGACGACGACGTCTTCGGCGTCTCCCAGGTCGAGCAGTTCTCCTGGAAGGGCCTGCTGGACTTCTCCACCTGCACCGAGTGCGGCCGCTGCCAGTCGCAGTGCCCGGCCTGGAACACCGGCAAGCCGCTCTCCCCCAAGCTGCTGATCATGTCCCTGCGGGACAACGCGCACGCCAAGGCGCCCTACCTGCTCGCGGGTGGCGGCAAGACCGTGGAGGGCGAGGAGAAGGCGTCCGAGGAGCAGCTGGCGGGCGTGCCGGCCGCGGCCCTCGCCGAGGCCGAGCGGCCGCTGATCGGCACCGCCGAGGAGAACGGCGTCATCGACCCGGACGTCCTGTGGTCCTGCACCACCTGCGGCGCCTGCGTCGAGCAGTGCCCGGTGGACATCGAGCACATCGACCACATCGTCGACATGCGCCGCTACCAGGTGATGATCGAGAGCGCGTTCCCCTCCGAGGCGGGCACGATGCTCAAGAACCTGGAGAAGAAGGGCAACCCCTGGGGCCTGGCCAAGAAGCAGCGCCTGGAGTGGCTCAAGGAGGTCGACTTCGAGGTCCCGGTCGTCGGCCAGGACATCGAGGACCTCACCGAGGTCGAGTACCTCTACTGGGTGGGCTGCGCCGGCTCCCTGGAGGACCGCGCCAAGAAGACCACCAAGGCCTTCGCCGAGCTGCTGCACATCGCGGGCGTCAAGTTCGCGATCATGGGCGGCGACGAGAAGTGCACCGGCGACTCCGCCCGCCGCCTCGGCAACGAGCCCCTGTTCCAGGAGCTCGGCATGGAGAACGTCATGGCTCTGAACATGGCGTTCGGCGAGGAGCTGGACGACGACGGCAAGGTGACCGAGGAGTCCCGCAAGCCGAAGTCGGCCAAGAAGATCGTCGCCACCTGCCCGCACTGCCTGAACACCATCGGCAACGAGTACCCGCAGCTCGGCGGCGACTACGAGGTCATCCACCACACCCAGCTGCTCCAGCACCTGGTGGACGAGGGCAAGCTGGTCCCGGTCACGCCGGTCGAGGGCATCATCACCTACCACGACCCCTGCTACCTGGGCCGCCACAACAAGATCTACACGCCGCCGCGCGAGATCATCGCGAGCGTCCCGGGCCTGCGCAACGAGGAGATGCACCGCCACAAGGAGCGTGGCTTCTGCTGCGGCGCCGGCGGTGCCCGGATGTGGATGGAAGAGCGCATCGGCAAGCGCATCAACAACGAGCGGGTGGACGAGGCGCTGTCGGTGAACCCCGACATCGTCTCCACGGCCTGCCCGTTCTGCCTGGTGATGCTCACCGACTCTGTCAACGGCAAGAAGAACGACGGCAAGGCCAAGGAGTCCGTCACGGTGGTCGACGTGGCCCAGCTGCTCCTCGACTCGGTCAGGACCCCGGTGGACCCGGCGGGCGCCGCGGAGCCGGAGAGCGCGCCGGAGCCCGAGCCGGTGAAGTGACCCGTCCGCACAGCCGGAACGCCCCCCGACCCACTGCGGGTCGGGGGGCGTTCCGGCTGTGCCGCGGTGCGGTCAGCCGCGCGGGCGCTCGAAGGTCAGCAGCAGGCCCTCGACGGCGCCGGGACCTATCCGGCCCTTGACGTCGGCGGAGGTGATGGCCTTGAGGCCCCAGCCGTCCTCGGCGTGCTTGTTGAGGACCTTCTCCAGCTTGTCGCTGTCCAGCGCGTCGCCGATCAGCGACTCCCGGAAGGTGACGACCTTGTACTCGTACGCGTAGGCACTGCTCATGACCGAGGGATCCTCCTGCCGGCGGGGCCGGGTCGGGACGGGTTGCCGGAGCCAGACAATCACCCCGGGGCGCCGCCGCGCACCGCGGGACCGGAATCAGCTGACGGCGGTGGCGTCGACGGTCACCGGGATGTTGCCGCGGGTGGCCTTGGAGTAGGGGCAGATCCGGTGGGCGGCGGCGCCCAGTTCGGCGGCGGTGGCCTGGTCCACGCCGCCGAGTTCGACGTTGAGCACGGCGGCCAGGCCGAACTCCCCGTCGTCACCGTGGTGGAGGGTGACCTCGGCGGTGATGGCGGTGCTCGTGAGCCGGACCTTGCGCTCCGCGGCGGCGCGGCGCACGGCGCCCAGGAAACAGGCCGCCCAGCCGGCCGCGAACAACTGCTCGGGGTTGGTGGCGTCACCGGCCCCGCCCAGCTCCTTCGGGATGGCGAGCGTGGTCCGCAGGAGCCCGTCGGCGGACTCGACCCGGCCGCCGTTGCGGCCCTCTCCGTCGACGTTCACAACGGCGGTGTAACTGACGGCCATGACGGTTCTCCTTTTTTCGTCACCTGTTCGAGCGGTGATCGGATACTTGCAGGCGATCACATCACCAGTCAAGCCGGTGACGAAATGAGGGTCTCACCGGCACATATCGATACTCCCCCGGGCGACATCACTCTCTTGACTGGTGACGAACCTCGTGCAACAGTCACTGCACACGGGGCCGGACGAAGGGAGTTCAGCGATGGAGAGCCGGAACACCGCGGGGACCACGGACGACGCTGCGGCGCTGCGGCGGGCGCGGTTCGGGGCGCTGCCCGCGCGCGTCCGCTACGAGGACATGGTCCAGGAGCACCCGGCCACCCCGGCCGACCCGGCCCGGTTCGCCCATGACCCCGAGCGGTCGTGGGCGTCCTTCTCCTGCCTCGCCGCCGACCTGGGCCTCTGAGTGCCGGGCTTGATGACAGAGGAGTCACCCGTCAGAATGGTGATGTGAACCTCGATCACGTCTTCGTCTGCGGAAACCCGGCCCTCGACTTCGCCGCCACGCTCCGGGCTCGCCGTTCGGTGCGCTTCGAGATGTTCGTGACGCCGGACAGGCTCGACGCCTGGTACGTGGAGTCGGGCCTCGTGGACGCGGTCTCGCCCGGCGAGGAGGCCGACGTCGAGCAGGCCAGGACCGTACGCGAGGCCGTCTACCGGCTGGTGACCGCCCGCCGGCTGGGCGAGGAGTACGACGGGGCGGCGCTGACCGTGCTCAACAACGCGGCACGCAGGCCGCCCGCGGTGCCGCAGCTCACCCCGTCCGGGCGCTGGACGCAGGCGACGCCGCAGGAGGCCCTCTCCATGGTGGCGCGGCACGCCGTCGAGCTGCTGAGCGGGCCGGACGTGCCGCTGCTCAAGGAGTGCGAGAACCCGGAGTGCACCCGCACCTACATCGACCGTTCCCGGGGGATGCGGCGACAGTGGTGCGGAATGGAGTCCTGCGGCAACAAGATCAAGGCAGCCGCCTACCGGGCCCGCAAGAAGACCGCGCCGCCGGCGGCCCGCTGACGCGCAGGTACTCGATCCCGTTGTCGAGGGCCGCCTTGAGGTGGGTCGAGTCACCGGTGGACATCATGAGGGAGACCCCGCCCTGGATGCCCGCGAGCAGCGCGGCGGACGCGCGGTCGACGTCGAGCTCCGGCGACACCAGCCCGTTCGCCTGCAGGGCGCGCATGCCGCCCGCGAGCTGCTGCTGCCACTGCCGCATCAGCCCCGTGACGATCGCCCGTGCGCCCGGTCCGGCCCGCCCGACCTGGAGGAACAGTGACCCCAGGGGGCACTGGTCGCCCTGGAGCTCGTAGCGTTCCACCACCACGTCCCGCCACTGCTGCCAGGACTCCCAGGAGTCCAGCCGCCCCAGGTGGGGCTGCTGGTCCGCCAGGACGCGGTCCGCCTCGAAGCTGGCCACCGCGAGCAGCAGGGCGTCCTTGCCGTCGGGGAAGTAGTGGAAGAGCTGGCTCTTGCTGGTGCCGGTGCGGCTGCGGATGTCGTCGAGCGTGGTGGCGGCGACACCCTGCGCCCGCAGCACCTCGGCGGCCCCCTCGACGATCCGGGCCCGGGTGGCCCGTCCCTTCGCGGTCAGCGCTTGCGTCATCCGAGGCCTCCTCCGGCTCAGCCGGTGCCCGGCCGATTTTCTGGACTTGCCGGTCCATTTTATGCGACGCACAGTGGACCGCGCACCGCTCGGCACAGGAGACGGACTTAGGGAGACGGCATCATGAGTGAACGGCTGCGGAACAAGACGGCCCTGGTCACCGGATCGACCAGCAACATCGGGCAGGCGATCGCCGAGGCGTTCGCCGCCGAGGGGGCCCATGTCATCGTGTCCGGACGCAACGCGGAACGGGGCGCTCAGGTCGTGGCGGGGATCCGCGCGTCCGGTGGCCGGGCCGACTTCGTGGCGGCCGATCTGGACGGCGGCCCGGCGGCCTCCCAGGACCTGGCCGCCCGGGCCCGGGAAACCCTGGGCGGGCGGATCGACATCCTGGTCAACAACGCCGGCATCTATCCGGCCCCGGGTACCGCCGACACCGACGAGAAGACGTTCGACCAGGTCTACGGGGTGAACGTGAAGGCGCCTTTCTTCCTGACCGCCGCCGTCGCCCCGGCGATGGTGGCGGCCGGCGGCGGGGTGATCATCAACCTCGGCTCGTGGATCGCCCGGCTCGCCGTCCCCGTCGGCGCGCTCTACAGCTCCACCAAGGGCGCGATGGAGACCCTCACCCGGGCCTGGGCGGCGGAGTTCGGCCCCCAGGGCGTGCGGGTCAACGCCGTCTCACCGGGCGTGGTCCTGCCCCCCACCCCGCCCGGCGCGGAACCCCACCCGGGCGAGGTCATGATGAAGGGCACCCCGGCCGGGCAGGTCGGCACCCCGGACGCCATCGCCCACGCCGTGGTCTGGCTGGCGAGCGACGAGGCGGCCTTCGTGCACGGCACCGTGGTGGACGTCGACGGGGGCAGGACCGGGGTCGCCGTCGTCGCCGCCTAGTGCGGCGGCCCGTCGACGGGCCGTCGGCGGGCCGTCACTCCAGACCGATCGCCGCGCAGTCCGCCGCGTACTTCGGGGTGCAGATCCGGCGGACCGAGTAGACGCCGTCCGCGACCACCGTGTCCTTGATGTTGTCCCGGGTGAGGGAGACCACCGGCACCAGGGTCGCGGGGATCTTCCGCCCGCCGGAGCCGTCCACCTCGTCGCGGGTCAGCGCGTCGTACTGGATGTCCTTGCCCTGCACCTTGTACACGGCCATCTGGGCGGCCTGGGTGGCCTCGTCCAGGAAGGACTTGTAGACGGTCATGTACTGCTCGCCGGAGACGACCCGCTGGACCGCGTCCAGGTTGGCGTCCTGCCCGGTGACCGGCGGGATCCGGGTGGCCCCCGCCTCCTTCAGCGCGTCGATGACGGCGCCCGCCATGCCGTCGTTGGCCGAGTAGACGGCGGCGATGTTCTTGAGGCCGACGGCCCGGATCGCCTTCCTCATGTTCGACTCGGCGGCCGCCGGCGACCACTTGGCGGTGTCGTACGCCTTGGCGATCCGGACCCGGTTGCGGAACTCCTCCATGGCGCCCTCCTTGAACCACGCCGTGTTCGGGTCCGCGGGGTCGCCGTTCATCATGACGATGTCACTGGTCTCCGCCTTGCTGCCGAGCGCCGTCATGATGGCGCGGCCCTGGACCTCGCCGACGAGTTCGTTGTCGTGCGAGACGTACGCGTCGATCGGGCCCCGGGCGAGCCGGTCGTAGGCGATGACCGGTATGCCGGCGTCCTTCGCCCTGCGGACCTCCGGTTCGACCGCCCTGGCGTCGACCGCGTCCACCAGGACGATGTCGACCTTCCGGTCCACCATCCGCCGGAACTGCCGGCTCTGCGTGGCCGGGTTCGCGTCGGCGTTGGCGTAGACGACCTTGCCCTTGCCGTGGGTCAGGGATGCGACCTCCTTCTCGAAGATGGGGTGGTCGAAGGTCTCGAACCGGGCCGTGTCCCTGTCGGGCAGGAGCAGACCCACCGTGATGTCGTCGCCCTTCGCCGCGGTCGCGGAGTCACCGCTCCCGCCGATGCCGTCGACGGCGCCGCACGCGGTGAGCGCGAGCGCGGACGTGGCGGCGGCCAGGGCCAGGGCGATACGGGGCACGGGGGTGCCGCAGAGGACAGGAGCGCTCACATCAGGCGCCTTCCGAGTGGGGGGAGCATCATGCGCAACCGATGATGTGAAGGAAGCAAACGCGGCGCGGCCGGGCGCGTCAAGCCGTGGAAGCAGCAGCTCTGTTGGGCGGCACGGACGACAGGACGATGATTGTCGCAGGTCAGAGCGGTGTCGATGGCGGGGCGGCCGGCAGGTCCACGAATGTGCGGATTCCGGTGGGCCCGAGTCGGGGATCGGTGAAGGCCGTGTGACGCCCCGTCGCTTCGCGGCCGCTATCACCGAAGCCGGGCGGCGCCAGGGCCTCGAGCGCGGACAGCGCACCGTGGGAGGCCGGGGACGGTGGCCCCGACTCGGGCGGGACGGCACGGAGGGCGCCGCACTGGACCGCCACGGCCCGCAGCGACAGGTTGCTCAGCCACAGCGGCGGTCCGGCCCGTGCCGGCCGCAGCTCCGGGACCGGTCGCGCCGTACCCCAGGGGGGTGTGGATGTGGTGGTGCCCTCGTGGGCGTACGGGTCGCTCACCGCGACCGGCACGGTGTCCCGGAAGCCGGCCTGGGCCATGGGCACTTCGGCGTCGGGGGCCGCCCGGGGGTGCAGGCGCCGGGCGGGCTCGGCCGTCGTCCGCGCGGAGGTGGTCGTGGACAACGACCGGCTGAGCTTCGAGGTGGTCTCCGGCGGCTGGCCGACGGCACCGCCGGCCCCGGCTTCTGGTCGGCCGACTGCCTTACGGATCACGCCGGTTCGGGAATCCGGAAGGTGCGCCCACGACCGGTCGAACCGCGGGACGGCGTGTACGGCATCCAGGCGTCGCACCCTCCGGCGGCCGGCCCCTACTGGTGTCCGGCGTCCCGGGCCGCGGTCACGATGAGGGCCGTGACCTCCTGCGGGTGGGAGATCATGGACACGTGCGAGGAGTCGATGACGACGGTCTTGCGCGCGTGCGCGCGCTTGGCCTCGTACTTCTCCAGGCTCGGGTTGATCGACCGGTCCTGGCTGCCGACGAGGACGTAGACCGGCTTGTCCCGCCAGGCCGCCGCGGTGAGCTTGTCACCGAAAGCGGACTGCGCGATCGGCCGCTGCGTCGCCGCCATGACGGCCGTCTGCTGCTGCGAGAGGTCCTGGGCGAAGACGGCGCGGAGTTTGCCGGGCTGCACGTACAGGTCCGTGCCCGTGGTGCCGTCGCCGTTGCGGAACGGCACCTGCTGGAGCGCCTTGGTGAGCGGGACGGCCGGGAACTTGGCGGAGAGGCTGGAGAACGACTCGCCCTTGTCCGGCATGATCGCGTTGATGTAGACGAGCGCCTTGACGTTGTCGAGCCCGTCGGCCGCCTGCGAGATCACCTCGCCGCCGTAGGAGTGTCCGACCAGGACGACCGGCCCTTTGACCGTCTTCAACAGGCTGTTCAGATACGTGGAGTCCTGGGGTATTCCGCGCAGCGTGTTGGGCGGGGCGATGACGTGGTAGCCGTCCCGCTGCAGGCGCTGCACCACCGCGTTCCAGCTGGACCCGTCGGCGAACGCCCCGTGCACGAGCACCACGGTCGGTTTCTGGCCTCCCGGGGCCGCGCTCGCGCCGTCCGCCGCGTGCGCCGGCACCACGGTCAGCGCGGCGAGCACCGTCACCCCCAGGGCCAGCCTGCCCTTGCCCGATTTAAAGATCCCAGAGGCGGTCATGTGCTTCCACTTCCTCGGCGTGCAAAGGAGAAAAAGGAGGACCGAAAGGTCATTTCGGGAGCCAGATCAGCGTAGTCCCGTATGGACGGCGGTCAAACCGGAACCATTACTCATAGGCACACCGCAATTACATGGAACGCCGCGCGGATTACGCCTTCGGCCACGAGTTGCTGCCGCCCGGAGGCCCGCTCAGACTTGTTTCATATGGTCAATTCATCCGCGGCGTCCCCGGAGTTTCCCATGGCCAAGATCCTGTGCGTGCTGACCGGCGCGAGTTACTGGACCCTGAAGGACGGACACCGGCATCCCACCGGTTACTGGGCCGAGGAGTTCGTGGCCCCCTACAGCGTGTTCACCGCTGCCGGACACGACGTCACCGTGGCAACACCGCACGGTGTCGTCCCCGTTGTGGACACGATGAGCCTGGAACCCCGGATGGCGGGCGGCGAGGAGAACTCCCTCGAGGAGGAGGCCCTCATCGAGTCGGCGGACGAGCTGCGGCACCCGATATCCCTGCGGGACGTGCGGCTCGAGGACTACGACGCGGTCTACTACCCGGGCGGACACGGCCCGATGGAAGACCTCGCGGTCGATCCCGAATCCGGGGAACTGCTGCGCAGGGCACTCGCCTCCGGCATTCCGCTCGGCATCGTCTGCCACGCCCCCGCCGCTCTCCTCGCGACCCGGGACGCGAACGGCGACACGCCCTTCGCGAACTTCCGTCTGACGGGATTCTGCAACGAGGAGGAAGCCGGCGTCGGCTTGGCCGACAAGGCCAAGTGGCTGCTGGAGGACGAACTGAAGAAGCTGCCCACCGACTATTCACGAGGCCCGGCCTGGGAGCCGTACACGGTCGCCGACCGCAACCTCTACACCGGGCAGAACCCCGCCTCCTCGGGCCCCCTCGCCCAGGAACTCGTCGAGGTTCTGGCCACGACGGACGGGTGAATGACCCATGGCCATCGCAACGACGAGTCCGGTGACAGGTGAGGTCCTCAGGACGTTCGGCGAACTGAGCCCCGAGGAGCTGGAGGACAAGCTCGCCCGGGCGGCGGCCGCGGCCGCCTCGTACCGGCTGACGAGCGCCGAGGAGCGGGCGGGATGGCTTCAGCACGCGGCCGAACGCCTGGAGAAGGAGGTCGAGAGCGTCAGCCGGATGATCACCGAGGAGATGGGCAAGACCTTCCGCGCGGCGGAGCAGGAAGTGGCCAAGTGCGTGCACGGGCTGCACTTCTACGCCGCCGAGGGCCCCGGGTTCCTGCGGGACCTGGACGGTGACGCCGAGCGCGTGCAGGCGAAGCGGACGTTCGTGACGTACCAGCCGATCGGTGTGGTGCTCGCGGTGATGCCGTGGAACCTGCCGCTGTGGCAGGCGATGCGGTTCGCCGCGCCCGCGCTGATGGCGGGGAACGTGGGGCTGCTCAAACACGCCTCGAACGTGCCGCAGTGCGCCCTCTACCTGGAGGAGCTCTTCCGTGACGCGGGCTTCCCCGACGACGTGTTCCAGACCCTGCTGATCTCCTCGGGGCGGGTGGAGCAGGTGCTGCGCGACCCTCGGGTGGCCGCCGCGACGCTGACCGGCAGTGAGCCGGCCGGACGGTCGGTGGCCGCCATCGCCGGCGACGAGATCAAGAAGGTGGTCCTCGAACTCGGCGGCTCCGACCCGTTCATCGTCATGCCCTCCACCGACCTGGACCGGGCCACCGACGTCGCGGTGAAGGCACGCTGCCTCAACAACGGGCAGTCCTGCATCAACGGCAAGCGGTTCTTCGTCCACCAGGACATCGGTGAGCGGTTCATCGAGATGTTCGTGGCGAAGATGGGCGCGCTGACGGTGGGCGACCCGATGGACGAGGACACCGACGTCGGCCCGCTGGCCACCGAGTCCGGCCGGCAGGACGTGGCGGCCTACGTCGACGACGCCGTGAGCAAGGGGGCGACGGTA
The DNA here is from genome assembly GCF_042754285.1 of Streptomyces sp. NPDC059224. Classification (NCBI taxonomy): domain Bacteria; kingdom Bacillati; phylum Actinomycetota; class Actinomycetes; order Kitasatosporales; family Streptomycetaceae; genus Streptomyces; species Streptomyces sp. NPDC059224. Next base: position 220,763 of record NZ_JBHZAN010000006.1, on the reverse strand, counting down.
CTGCTGGGCGGCCGGATCCCGGACGGTCCCGGCTGGTTCTACCCGCCGACCGTGCTGACCGACGTCACGCCCGGGATGCGGATGTACCACGAGGAGGTCTTCGGACCGGTGGCCCAGGTGTGGACGGTGTCCTCCCTGGAGGAGGCGCTGCGGGAGGCCAACGGACATCCCTACGGCCTCGGTTCGAACCTGTGGAGCGAGGACGAGGCCGAACGCGACCTGTTCGTCCGCGACGTGCAGTCGGGCATGGCCTTCATCAACGGCAACACGACCAGCTACCCGGAGATCCCCTTCGGCGGAGCCAAGCGCAGCGGCTACGGCCGTGAGCTGTCCGACCTCGGCATGCGGGAGTTCATGAACGCCAAGACCGTCTGGATCGGCCAGGACACCTGACCCGGAGGAAGCGGCCACGACCCGTGCCGGCGTCGCCGCCGCGCGTGCGGGTACGGCGGACCTGGCGGAGATCGTCGCGCGGACGGACGACGAGCGGTGGGAGCTGCCCTCGGCGTGCGCCGGCTGGCGGGTCATCGACGTGCCGGCCACCTCGCGGCCCTCGTCTCCGACGCGGTGGCTCCGCCGCCGCCCGGCCCCTCGCTGCCGCGCGACCGCGAGCGGTACCACGACCTGCGCGTCGACGATCGCCGCGCCCACAGCCACACGGAGGTCCTCGACGAGTGGCGGCGCGGCACCCCCCGTCGGCTGGACCTGCTGGCGGCGGCCCGGGAACCGCCCGGCGCCGGCGAGCCGGTCGAGGTGACCGGACTCGGGACGTGTCCGCGCCACCTGCCGGCGAACACCATGGCGTTCAACGTCTTCTGCCGTCTGCGCAACGACCTGCTCGCCCCGGACGGCCCGCTCCCCTTCGCGCTGCCGTAGCCGGCCGGCGAACCGGTCGCCCCGGCGGTCGACTCCATGCTCGCCGGGCTCCCCCGGATGCACGGCCCCGGCCTCACGGCGACCGTCGGCAGGCCCCTCGTCCTCGACCTGACCGGTCCCGGCGCCACCACGGTCACCGTCTGCCCCGCGACCGGGCCGGACGACCGGCTGACCGTGGTGCCCGGCGCCGACGCGACGACCCGGATCCACAGCACCGCGGTCGGCTTCGCCGCCTGGGCCACCACCCGCAGACCCTGGCGCGACCGCTGCCGCACGGGGGACGCGGCCGCGGCGACGCCGTTCCTGGACTTCCTCGACATCATCCAGCCGGGCGGTCAGGCTCCCACGGTCCCGTCGACGCCCTCCCGCAGGAAGTCGGCGTGCCCGTTGTGACGGCCGTACTCCAGCAGGACGTGGATCATCACCATCCGCAGCGACACCTCCTCCTCCCACCTCGGCTGATATCCGGCCTGGTCCAGGGAGCCGGCCGCGCGCTCGATGCGGCGCGAGGCCGCCACCTCCGCCTCCCAGGCCGTGAACGCCTCGTGGCGGGTCGAGCCGCTCGCGTCGTACGCCGCCTGGAAGTCGATCTCGTCGGACCAGACCATGGGCGCGTCGTGATCCTCGAACACCCGCCGGAACCAGGCCCGTTCCACCTCCGCCAGGTGCCGCACCAGGCCGAGCAGCGAGAGCGTGGACGGCGGCACCGACTGCCGCCGCAGCTCCTCGTCGGTGAGCCCTTCGCACTTCATGGCGAGGGTGGCCCGGTGGTAGTCGAGAAAGGCCCGCAGCATGTCGCGTTCGCTTGCGAAGGCGGGCGGTCCTGTGCGCTTGTCGCTTGTCACCGACGACTCCTCATCCGTTCCCTGGTCCGGATGACCATGATCCTCACCGGGTCCGGTACTGGGCGAGGGCGCCCTCCCGGTACGGGGCGGGACTGACGCTCAGGTCGCCTGCGAAGGGACGGTCCAGGACGAAGACCAGGAGCAGGCTGACACACCGGGTGAGACCCCGGCGGCTGCCCCCGGGACTGCCCTCGGGGACCTGTCGGCGGGGGCGGGGTTCCGGTGAGGATGGGACGGCAAGTCGTACGGGGGCGAAGGGAACTTCATGCACGCGCGGGCAGAACGGGACCGGTCGTCGGACGAACGGGACACCGCCCAGCGCGTGACCCGGCCCGGTGCGCTGGTCCAGCGGATGCTGGACCTCCAGCAGACGGCGGGCAACACCGCGGTGGCCCGCATGGTCGAGCAGGAGCGGCAGCAGGAGCAGCACCGGCACGGCCCCGGATGCGCGCACCCGGACACGGCCGTCCAGCGCAGCGGGGACGACCAGGAGAGCGCCGGGCATCGCAGCCTCATCGCCGCCGCGATGGCGACGCCGGGCAGCCCGCTCCCGGGCCCCTTCCTCGCCAGGGCGAAGTCGTTCTACGGCAACGACGCCCTCTCCGCGGGCCGCGTCCACGACAACGCGACCGCCCAGCGCGCGACCGCGGCGCTGGGCGCGCAGGCGATGACGATCGGGAGCCACATCTTCCTCGGCTCGTCGGCCGTCGGCGACACCGAGATCCTCGCCCACGAGACCAGTCACCTCGACAAGAACCTCCGGGGCATCCGCGAGACGGGCAACGACAACGGCGCCGGTGTCACGGTGACCGACCCGGGGCAGGGCTCGGAGCGCGCGGCCGCCGCCGACGGCGCCGCCTTCGCGGCGGGCGCGGCCACCGCGCCGTCGGCCGTCACGCAGCGCGCGGTCGCCCCGGCGGCGGACGCCGTCCCCCAGGACGGCCCGGCGGTCCAGCGGGCGGTGTGGGAGTTCGACCAGGCCGCCAGCTTCAGCGACCCCCGCTCCGGCCAGGAGACCCGCTGGCGCAACAGGGCCGACCGGGACGACGTCCGCACCGCCGCCCAGCTGGGCATCGCCAACCCCGGGACACCGCGGCACGGGGACGTCTACGACGACGCGACGCAGCAGGTGCACAGCAGCGCTAACGCGAGGTTCTCCAGGAAGGGCACCATCCCGGACCGGGAGTACCCGCAGCGTGAGACCCGGACCCGCCGGGCCCTGGTCGAGGCCAAGCAGGCCATCGCGACGGCTCTCGGCCTGCTGACGTCGGCGGGGGACACGCCGGGCGGCCGGCTGCTGACGGCGCTCCAGTCGGGCTTCCCCGCGTTCCGGGCCGCGACGCCGGAGCAGGTCGCCGCCTTCCTGCCGCGGATCGTCGAGGTCCTACGGCGCATCCAGGCCGGGCTGAACGCGCAGGGCGCGGAGATCGCCCTGGTGGGCGAGGGCAGCGTGCCCCGCGGAGTCGCGGGGTGGGTCGGCTCCTCCTGGCACGACGTGTACAGCCGCGTGACCAACCCGGACCAGCACAGGAGCGAGGAGCTCCCGACACTGGACACCGGCCGCAGCGGCCCGATCAACCTGACGAACGAGGGCCAGAACGCCTGGTACGTCGTCCACGAGGCGACGCACCGGTTCGCCGGCACGCTGGACTACCAGTACAGCCCGCGCGACTCGGAGTTGCAGGAGGAGAGCTTCAACGCCGACATGGCCGCCGTCGCGCCCGAGGCGGCGGCGGCGAGCGACGCGACCACGCTCGCCAAGCGCGCCCTGCGGGACCCCTCCACGTACAGCGGCGGGAACAACGACTCCAACCGGCAGCCCAACTGGTACGCCATGGGCCGGCGCGCCCTGATGAACGCCGACTCCTACGCCCAGTTCGTCCTGACCGCGGCGGGGGCCAGGGCCCCGCGGTTCTGACCCGCGACCGCCTCTCACCCGTACGGTGCCGGTCCGCTCGTGCGGGTGGGCGGGGCGGGGCGGGTGAGGGTGGCCGCGTCCGCGCAGGGGCGCCGGCCCGTATCCCGCCGCCCCCGGAGGAGACGCCGCCGATGCCCGAGGTCGCCGAGGCCAAGCCCGCCGAACCGGCCGTCCAGCGGGCCAACGCCGCCGTCGTGGACCGCTTCCCGTTCGACGACACCCGGGACCTGCGGGACGCGCGGCGCGGTTTCCCGGGGACCGCCGCGGAGAACGTCGTCAAGGACGCCGAGGGCCGTACGGTCTGGGACCTCGACGCCTACGGGTTCCTGGACGGGGAGTGCCCGGCCACGGCCAACCCGAGCCCGTGGCGGCAGAGCCGGCTCTGCTCGGACCACGGGCTGTTCGAGGTCACCGAGGGCATCTACCAGGTCCGGCGCTTCGACCTGTCCAACATGACGATCGTCGAGGGCGAGCGGGGGATCCTCGTCATCGACACACTGCTGTGCGCCGAGACCGCGGCCGCCGCCCTCGCCCTGTACCGCGCCCACCGCGGCGACCGCCCGGTGACCGTCGGGCACGTCGTGTTCGCCGACCCGGACCACGCGGAGGCCCGCGGGCTCCAGGCCGACGCCCTCGAACAGCTCGGCCACGGCAGCGAGAACGGGACCTGGCGCAACTTCTACCTGATGGGCGCCCACGAACTGCGCAACGGCTCCGTCGGCACGCCCACCGTCAGCGCCTCGCCCGACGTGCTGGCGGCACTCTCCCTGGAGCAGCTCTTCGACGCGCTCGCCATCCGGGTGGACGGCCCGGGCAGCCGGGACGTGGATGTCGCCGTGCGCTGGAACATCGCCGAGGGCGAGACCGTGACCATGCGGCTGCGCAACGGCGTCCTCACCCACGTCACCGGCACCGGACCGGCCGCGGCCGGTCCGGACGTCGAGATCACCCTCACCGAGGCCGACCTGCGCGCCCTCCTGCTCGGCACGGTCGCCCCGGCCGGCCTGGCGGCCCGCGACACCGTCGGGATCACCGGGGACACGGGCCGGATCGCCGAACTCGTCGGCCGCCTGGGCACACCCGACCCGGACTTCGTCATCGTCACGCCCTGAGCCGGCGGCCCGGCGGCGGACCGGCGCGCTGAGGGTACCCCGCCCGCCCGGTCCGCCCCCGCCCGGTCCGCCCCCCGTCCGGGACGCCGCGCGACGCCCAGGCCCGCCGGCCACACCCCGCCGGCGGGTCGATCCGCGTGTCCGGACACCGCTGCGGCGCGGTCAGAGATCTCGCGAAGGGGCACGGGGCCTCTGGCCCCGGACAGACCCGAGGGTGAACAATCCGGAGGTCTTTCCTGAACGAGACCGGAACCCGGCGGGTGCTCCCTCCGTCTTCCCCGATCGGGCAGGTGTCGTCGTCTAGCGAATCGGCCGGAAATTGAGATCCATACCACCGCGGGTTCCTTCGCGAACGAGCAACGGAACGCCGCTCTCCCTCTGGCGTCGTCCCGGGGCGAGACCCTGGGCCGTGGCGGGTGTCGCGGTCCTCGGGTTCCTCCTGGCCATGGAGATCGCGGCACGACGTTACGGCCTGCCGGGGCCGCTGACCAACCAGGCGCGGGAGGTGGTCTTCGCCCCCAAGTCGGGCTTCCTGCTGTACGCCGGCATGGCGCTGATGATGACGGTGCTCACCTGGCGGCAACGCGCCGTCGCCGTCGCGGCCGCGGTCGGCATCGACGTCGTCATCGCGGCCGGCCGCTGGGCGCTCGGCATCCAGGTGAGCGACGGGCATCCCTTCGGCAACGGCGCGCTGTGGGTGATCCTGGGCACCGCCGTCGTCGCGGTCACCCGCCGCACCGGCGGCGAACGGGTCCTGCTGCTCAAGGGCGTCGGGCTGGGCCTGCTCCTGGTGACCGGCCGCAAGACCGGCGACACCTGGCTGCTCCTCACCTCGAAGACCCGCCCGACGGTACTCGACCAGTACGTGGCCACGGCCGATCACGCGCTGGGCGACCCGTCGTGGCTGGTGGGCCGTATCGTCACGGCCGCCGGTCCGGTGGGCTTCAACCTGCTCGACATCGTCTACGGCCAGCTCGCCGTGGCCGCGGTCGTCGTCGCCCTGTACCAACTGCGCCATGTGGCGGCCGAACGCCGCTTCCCCCGCCACCACCTGGTGCGCACCTTCCTGGTGATCGGTCTCCTCGGGCCGGCGATCTACATGATCTTCCCGGTGGTCGGGCCGGTCTTCGCCTACGGCACCGGTGTCGAGCACTGGGCCTCGGTCAGCCTGTGGCCGGAGGCACCGGTCGGCGGCCACGGCCACGACGTCGGCCACTGGGAGGTGGCGGACCTGTGGCCCCGCACCATGCCGCCGGTCGATCCCCCGCACCCCATGCCGTTCGACGCCTTCACCCCGCGCAACTGCATGCCCAGCCTGCACACGGCGTGGGCCGTCGCGATCTTCATCCACTCCCGGAGCGGCCCGCGCGTGCTGCGCTTCGCCGGCGCGTTCTGGCTGGTCGCCACCCTCACCGCGACGCTCGGATTCGGCTACCACTACGGCGTCGACCTCATCGCCGGCGTGGTGTTCACGCTGACCGTCGAGGCGACGCTGCGCTCGTTCGACCGTGGCTGGGACCGGCGGGGACTCCGGTTCGCGGCCTACGGCGCGACGGTCTTCACCGCGCTCCTGGTGTCGTACCGCTGGCTGCCGTCGGAGATGGCCAGGTACCCGTGGGTGTCCGCACCGCTGCTCCTGCTGGCGTTGGCCTCGGCCGTCTACGGCTACGTACGGACACAGCAGCAGACCGTGCAGGACCCTCCCCTGAGATCCCGTCAGCCCCTTCAGCCCGAAGCGAGACGGTAGCCCGGGGGGCGTCGGCACCGCAGGGCGCCGGGGCCCGGTGTGTGCCTATGGTGAGCGGGTGACTGGCGTTTCGCCGTGGACGCGGGTGCGCTCCAGGCTCTCGGCGCAGGGGCCGACGGCGGCCCGGATCCTGGTGATCGCGGTGATCTGCTGGCAGGCCGCGCTGTGGGCCGGTGCCGATCAGCCGCCGGTGTTCGCCGCCATCGTGCCGCTGCTGTGCCTGCGCGGCGATTCCGCCTCCTCCCTGACGGCACTGCTGCTGAGGATCCTCGGCGTGCTGGCCGGCGTGGCCCTGGGCGTCACCGTGGTCCACTTCTTCCGGCCGACCACGGCCGTCCTCGCCGTCGTGATCGGCCTCGCCCTGCTGTGCGGGACGGTCATCAGTTCCGGCACGACACTGAACGTGCAGGTAGCGGTGACCTCGCTGCTGGTCTTCGCCAACCCCTCGCCGGAGTCCTACGGCTTCGCCCGGTTGTGGGAGAACGCGCTGGGCGGCGCGATCACCGCGGTCCTGGGCCCGCTGCTCTGGCCGCGCGACCCCCGCCGGGAGGCGGCGGCGCTGGCGCGCCGGTGCGCGGCCGATCTGACGGCGGGCCTGGTCCGCGGCACCCGTGCGATCGGCTCACCGGAGGCCGCCTACGCGAACCGGACGTACACCCTGGCGGAGGCGGCCAGGCTGCGGAGCTACGGGCAGCAGGCCCGCGACGCGGAGAAGGCCATGCGGTTCAATCCGCTGCGCCGGCGGCACCGGAGCGAGGTGGCCGAACTCGGCGACCGGATCGACCGCGCCGCCCTGGCCGCCCCCCATCTCCTCGCCCTGGCCACCGAGGTCGACTTCTTCACCGCGCGCGACGGTCCCACCGCGGCTCTCACCCGGGCCCGCACCGGTCTCCTCCCGGTCGCCGAGGCCACCGCGCGAGCCCTGAAAGCCCTCCTCGAGGGACGGGACCCGTCCGCGGACACCTCCGTCGCCCGCGCCGCCGTCGCCCGTTACGCCGAGGAGGACACGGCACCGGTGGCCGTACTGCTCCGCAGACCGTTCACCAAGATCCTCGACCTCTGCGAACCTCCCCGCAGCTGAGGACGGGTCAGCTGGGGCTGTCCGGGCTCCGGGAGAAGGCCGTGTCCCCGGCCGTCGCCACGATCGCGTCCTTTACGAGCAGCACGGACGGCGGGTGGTCCTGCGCCTTGTCCCCGGGGTCCGCCAGCGCGGAGGTGCGCCACAGCGCCGCCCCGGTGCGGCTGTCCAGCGCCAGCAGACGGCCGAAGCGGTTGGCGAAGTAGACCCGTCCGTACGTCCGCGACACCGCGGGCGCGGAGAGGCTCTCCACGTCCGTGACCTTCTGCCACAGCTGTCGGCCGCTGTCCGCCGACACCGCGGTGACCAGCCCGTCGGACCGGACGAAGTAGACGACGCCGTCCACCAGGGTGGCCGCGCCGGCCAGCGGACGCGCCAGCGGTGTCCGACTGACCCGCCCGGTGTCCGGGGCCACCCGCAGCAACGCGTTGTACGGCCGTTCGTACCCGGCCTCGTAGACGTCCTTCGCGGTCTGGGGGGCGAGGAACAGCGGCTGTCCGTCGACGGCGCCGAGCGCTTCGGACTTCTCGGGCAGGGTGGCCCTCTCGGTCAGGCTGCCGGGGCCGAGCTTCATCAGCCCGACCGGGGCCTGGCCGGCCTCGGTGCCCTCCGAGCACAGGGCGTAGGGGGCGCCGCCCAGCACCGACGGCGTGCAGTACTCGTCCAGCGAGCGCGCCCGCCACAGCTCCTTGCCGGACGGCCCGTAGGCGACGAACGACGAGTAGTCGGGAGCCAGGGTGAGCAACCCGCCGTCGTAGAGGACCGCCTGCTCGGACTTGCTGATGTCGCGCTGCCACCGCCGGTGCCCGGTGGCGGCGTCGAGGGCCACCACGCGCCTGGTCCGGTCGTCCGGATCCTCGTACACGTAGACCAGCCCGTCGCGGACGCCGATCGGCCGCGCCCCCTGAGGGCGGGTGCCGGTCCGCCACCCGGTACGGCCGGTGGCCGCGTCGATCCTGACGGCCGTGAACCCCGTACCGCCGCAGAACAGGGCGCTCCCCTCCGCCACGCAGCCGGGGTCGTCGTAGTCGAGAGGGACGCCCCGCACGTCGTACCGCAGCTTCGTGCGCCACGGCCGCCAGCCGTCGGGCAGGGACGCGGCACGGGCGCCGGCGGTCCCGGAGCCGGCGGGAGCGTCCGGAGCGGAGACGAGGACACCCACCCCGACACAGAGTCCCGTGAGGGCAAGCACCGCGGCGAGAGCGGTGAGCAGCATCCGGCCCCGTCGGCTCCGCCCGGGGCCGGTACCGGCCCCGGGCGGAGGCGACGCGCTCGCCGAGGGGGTCGCCGGGGCCCCGGAAGCGGTGCGGTGTCCGGGGTGCACGGACCGCCCGGTGCCGGTCGCCGCCGCCCCGGCGGTGCCGGACTCCGGCAGCGCCCGGAGCATGCGGTGGATGTCCGTCAGGTCCGGCCGGGCGGCCGGGTCCTTGTCCAGGCAGCCCCGGACGACGTCCAGGAACGCTTCGGGCACCCCGCCCAGGTCCGGGGTGCCGTGCACCACCTGATAGCCGGTTATGTACGGGCTGTCGGCGTCGAACGGTCCCGTACCGACGGCCGCGAACACCAGCAGCGACCCGAGCGAGAACACGTCCGAGGCCGGCGTGACGTCCCGGGGAGCGGCCAGTTGTTCCGGCGACATGAAGGGCGGAGTGCCGATCATCCGCCCGGTCGTGGTGAGACTCTGGTTGTCTGCGGCCCGCGATATTCCGAAGTCGATGACGCGCGGCCCGTCCTCGGTCATCAGGACGTTGCGCGGTTTGAGGTCCCGGTGCACCAGGCCCGCCCGATGGATGTCGCGCAGCGCCTCGGTGAGCCCCAGCCCCAGCGCGCGCAGTTCCCCCGGGCCCAGCGGCCCTTCCTTCTCGACGACTTCGGCGAGGTTGGCCCCCGGCACGTAGAGCGTCGCCATCCACGGCCGTTCGGCGTCCGGGTCTGCGTCCACGACCGGAGCCGTGAAGGCGCCGCTCACTCTGCGCGCCGCCGCGATCTCCTGCCGGAATCGGGTCCGGAACTCCTCCTCCTCGGCATACGACCCGCGCACCAGCTTGACCGCGACCTGCCGTCCCGAGGCGGAGACCCCCAGATAGACGACTCCCATGCCGCCCGCCCCGAGCCGGCCGAGAAGGGTGTACCCGCCTATGGACTCCGGGTCCCCGGTACTCAGGGGCGTCATCGCCGATCGTCCTTCCCAGCTCCCGTCTGCCTCACGGGGATCAGAGTAGGGCCTGCCGCTCGGGAGACAGAGCCGTTCGCCACCGTGCCGCGTCCCGTCCGGCGTTCCAGGAAGCTCGCGTTTGCGCAGTTCAGGGGCGGTGTGAGCGTTCCAGCTTCCCTGACCTGCGGTGAGTCGTGGCGGATGGGACGACATCCGGCACAGGCTGTGGCCGTCCGAGCACGTCAACTCCCGGATATCCACGGAAAGAAGCCCACTCATGCGTATCGCCACCCGTATCGCCTCCCGCGCCGCCGCCTCCTCCCTGGTCGTGGCCGCCGCCCTCGCGCTCGTCGGCTTCCAGGCCACCGAGCAGACCGCCTCGGCCGCCACCGCCGAGAAGGCCGCCCCGGTCGTCACCTGCACCACGGCGAACACCAAGCTGACCGTCACCGAGGTGTCCCGCCCGATAAACCACCTGCTGCTCAAGGCCACCAACACCGGCACCAAGCCCTGCTACGCCTACATCGCCCCCTTCCTGCGGGCCGGCGCCGACGCCCAGGCACCGCTCGCCTGGGCCGAGGAGACCACTCCGCAGGCCGTGGTGACGCTCGAGCCCGGCAAGTCCGCGTACGCGGGCATCACGACGTCCTCCCCCGAGGGCGAGGGCGGCGCCAAGGAGAAGACCCTGGGCGTGTTCTTCACGGACCGCAACGGCGGGGCGGCCGGCAAGGAGAAGACCCTGACGCTGCCGGGCGGCGGTGTCTTCTTCAACAGCGCGGCCACCGTGACCTACTGGCAGGACAACGCCGAGGACGCCCTTGCCTGGTGAACCATCGGGTGAGCCGTAGGGGGGCGCCGGTGCGCGCCGGCGCACTCCGGGTGGACGCGTGTGCAGCGTCCTGCCGCACGCGCCGCCGCGCCGGGTCTCAAGTCCGCGCCGCGGGCGGCCGATGGATCCCGCACACCGCGCCCACCTCCACCCGCCCACCTCCACGCGGCCGCGCGGATCGGCGTCCCGCCCGGCGACTGCCTGGACGTCGAGGACTCCCCGCACGGCATCGGCCCGTGGCGGCCGCCGCGGGCCTGCGGGGCTCACCGTCCCCCGCGCCGGGCCGGTCCGCGGACGGCGGCCTGAACGGCGTAGTCCAGCATCGTCGCCACAGCCCGGAGGCCGGTGACGGTGTCCTGTCCGGTGCCGGCGGTCACGGCAGCGCCCAGAACGCGCAGTGGTGGCGGGTCGCGGTGGGTGCCGGACCGGTGTGGGCGGGGGCCAGGGACTGTACCGCGCCGGGCTGCCAGGACGGCGGGGCCGCGGCCGGCGGGGAGACGTCGTTCGGGTCGCCCGTGCGCGCGAAGCCGGACCAGTAGTCGATCATCAGGTCGGCCAGGCGGTGCTGGGCCGGGGTCATGGTCCGGGGACGGCCGCCCAGGTCGAACAGGTAAGGGAGTTCGCTCGCGTGCGGTGCGCCGAGCGGGAACGGCGGTGTGCCCGGGGTGAGCGGGGGAGCGTGCTCGTCCGCGAACTCGTACCGCCACGCCGGGACGTGGCCGGCGAGCAGGGTGGCGGTGCGCAGGGTGGGGCAGGCGAAGTTGCTGTCGCCGATGACCGCTCCGAACACCGGGCCGCCGTCGGATCCGGTGACCGGGTAGGTGCGGACGATCGCCGCCGTCCGCGCCGGATCGGGGAAGAAGGCGGCCACGGTGTCGGGCCAGGTCTCCGGGGTGACGGGGTTGCCGGCCTGGATGATTCCGGCGGCCCAGCCGTTGCCCTCGTCGTGGTTGCTGCCGATCAGCACCGGCACCCGGTTCAACCGTCCTCGCGCCAGGGCCGGACCGGGGTCGTCGGGCAGCAGCGGTGTTCCGTAGGCGGGTTGCTGGTCGGTGTCCTGCGCGGCGAGCAGCCGGGAGACGCTCACGTGCCGCAGGCAGGCCAGCGCGGAGCTGGCGGCCGCGCAGCCCACCTCGGCCGCCAGCCGTGCCCCGGCCGCCCGCACCGTGGACAGGGGGGCCGCGGAGGGTGCGAAGGGGCGCTCCGGCCGGCCGGTGCAGGGCCCGCTCTGGATGATCGCGCGGTCGAACAGGCCCGCGGCCGAGGGCGAGGCGAGCTGGGCGCAGACGCTGAAGCCGCCGGCCGACTCACCTGCCAGGGTGACGTTGCGGTCGTCACCGCCGAACGCGCGGATGTTCCCTCGCACCCAGCGCAACGCGGCCTGCTGGTCGGCGAGTCCGAAGGTGCCGGAGCCGGGCAGTCCGCTGTGGCCGAGGAAACCCAGGGCGCCCAGGCGGTAGTTGACGGTGACCACCACGGCGTCGCCGCGCACCGCCAGCCGGTGGGCGTCGTAGGAACTGCCCGCCCCGGTGGTGAACCCTCCGCCGTGCAGCCACACGATCACGGGTTTCGGCGTCCGGGGCGAGGTGCCCGCGGGCGCGGTCACGTTCAGGTGGAGGCAGTCCTCGTCCGTGCTGCCGCCGGGTACCTCGCCGGCCTGCTGCGGGCAGGCACTGCCGGGCCGGGTCGCGTCCCGTACACCCGTCCACGGGGACGCCGGCCGGGGCGGGGCCCAGCGCAGGTCGCCGACGGGGGCGGCCGCGTAGGGGATGCCCTGGAAGGTGCGGTAGCCGTCCTCGGCGCTGCCGCGCAGGGCGCCGTCGCGGGTCTGTACGACGGGCGCGGGTGGCGCCGCCGGCAGCGCGGCCCGTGCGGGCGCCGCGGTCCAGACCGCGGCCAGGCACGCCAGGGCCGCGGTCAGTGCTCGTACCGTCATTGGTTTTCCCATCGTTTCCCCCGTCACGGTGCGGTCCTTCCCTGGTCGTGGCTCAGCCGCCGCCCATGCCTCCCTGCGCGGCGATCACGGTGGTGCGGAGTCCGCGTACGGCCTTCTCCAGACCCGGCGCGAGCGAGCCGAGCCGGCCGGTGAGGGCGTCGACCCGGGCCCGGTGGACGCGGGCCTCCCGGCGCGGGGCGACGGACGGGACCCCGCCCGCCGCGCACAGCGCCACGAGGGCGGCGTCGGCGAGACCGGCCTCGGCGACCGGGCCGCCGCCGCGCAGGACGGCCGAGACCCGGCCGGTGAGCGCCTGGACGGCTGCCGGGTCCGCCACGGTCACCCGGCGGGTGGAGAACGGCCCCCTGCGCTCGTCGAGCGTGACCCGGCCGTCCGCGGCGAGCCGGTCCTCCACGGCCCGCAGCGTCGATCCGCGATGCCGCCGGACCAGGGCCCCCCAGCCGTGCGGGGCGTCGGCGGCCTCCCGCAGGACCGCGTCCAGCACCGGGTCCCCGGCCGGTCCGGCCGCGGCCACCCGGACGGCGCCGTCGTCGCCCTGTACGACGTGCCCGCGCAGGGCGAGCTCGACGAGTACGGCGGCCCGGATCAGGAACCCCGTCCGGCGGCGGTCGAAAGGGCCCCGGGCCGAGCCGTCGTGGGCGAGCAGATACATCCGGTAGGGCAGCGCGTCGGTCATACCACCGACGCTAGGCCCGTCCCGGCCGTCGCTGATCGGCCCCGGGGAGGGACTCGCACTGGGCGGCAGGGTGGAGTGATCGCCGGGCTCCTCCTCAGGGATGACGTCAGGGGCGGCGCGGCCGGACCAGTCCGCAGTCGTAGGCCGCGACGACGGCCTGGACCCGGTCCCGCAGCCCCAGCTTGCGCAGGACCGCGGAGACATGGTTCTTGACGGTGGCCTCCGACAGGTCCAGCTCCCGGGCGATCTCGGCGTTGGACAGCGCCTGCCCGACCAGCGTGAGCACCTCGGTCTCCCGCCGCGACAGGCTCTCCAGCCCCTCGGGCGGGCGTACGCGGGGCGCGGTGCGCAGCAGCCGGTCGAGCATGCGGCGGGTGACGCTCGGCGCGAGCGGCAGGTCGCCGCGTGCCGTGCCCCTGACGGCGTCGACCAGTTCGGCGGGCCGGATGTCCTTGAGCAGGAATCCGCAGGCTCCGGCCCGCAGCGCGGCCAGGACGTGTTCGTCGAGATCCCACGTGGTCAGTACGAGAACCCGGGCGGTACCGCCGTCGGCCACGATCTGCCGGGTCGCCTCGATGCCGTCCAGGACCGGCATCCGGACGTCCATCAGCACCACGTCCGGCCGCGTCCGGCGCACCAGCCGGACCGCCTCGTCGCCGTCGGCCGCCTCGCCGACGACCTCCAGGTCGTCCCGGGCGTCGATGATCATACGGAAGCCCGTGCGGACCAGGGCCTGGTCGTCGGCCACCACGACACGGATCGTCACGACGAGCCCCCCACGGCCGGTCCCGCGCCACCGGTGGGCAGTGTCGCGCGCACGCTCCATCCGCCGCCGTCGAGCGGACCGGCCCGGAGGCTGCCGCCGAGCAGCGCCGCGCGTTCCCGCATGCCCGTCAGGCCGTTCCCCGAACCCGCCGGCACGGCCGCCCGCGTCCGCGCCGTCGGCCGGCCGTTGTCGGCCACCTCGATGTCCAGCGCCGCCGCGCCGAGGTGTACCGACACCCGCACCTCGTCGGCGTCGGCGGCATGGCGCAGGACGTTGGTGAGCGCCTCCTGGACGATCCGGTACGCCGTGAGATCCACGGCCGCCGGCGGCCCGCTCCCCGCGGGAACCTCCCCGGGACCGTCGCGCCGTACGACCACCGACAGACCGGCCGCGCGCACCGCGTCCGCCAGTTCGTCGAGGCGGCCCAGCCCCACCGGCCCCCGACCGGGCCCGTCCTCCTGCGCGTCGTCCCGGAACGCCCTGAGCAGCCACCGCAGTTCGGTCAGCGCCGAGCGGCCCACGGCCTCGATGTCCCGCAGCGCCTGCCGGGCCTGTTCGGGACGGGCCGCGAACCCGTCCTCGGCGGCGCTCGCCTGGATCACCATCACGGACACCGTGTGCGCGACCACATCGTGCACGTCGCGGGCGATGCGGGCCCGTTCCTCCGCCACCGCCCGCCGCGTCTCGGCCGCCGCCCTGGCCCGCCGCGTCCGGTACAGCTCACCGGCCGTCCAGGCCAGGGCCACGGCCAGCAGATAGAGCGGCACACCGAGCCGGTCGCCGGCCAGGAGCGCCAGCGGCGCCGGCGCGCACATCGCCGTCCCGCCCCACCGGGAGATCCGCCCGGGCCGGGTCGCCACCAGCACGCACAGCGCGATCTGCGCGGCGAGCAACGCGCCCGTCAGGCTCACCGCGGGAGACAGCGCCCATACCGCGAGCCCCGTCACCATCGTCACGGCGAGCACGGTGGCCGGGCTGCGCAGGACCCGCGACAAGGCACAGACCTGGACCACGACCAGGGCCGCCGCCACCCACGGCCGCCCGGCCGAACCGGTCCCCACCTCCAGCGCCACCGCCGAGCCGAGCACACTCGTCACCAGCACCCCCGACCCGTACCACAGCAGACGCCGTCCCGGTTCCAGACTCACGTGCCCCACCGTAGCGACAGCGGCCGCAGAGCGGCGCTGACCTGCGGGGAACAGGCGAAATGGTGTGATCCCGGATCGCCGGGGCAGACGCGGCTCATCATGAGCACCCTCCATCGGAGCACCGCGGACGAGGCCACCCGGTACAGATCTGACGTGCGAGCGGCGCCGCCGCTCGTACCCTCCGCGGCCGGACGGGGCGCAGCGGAGGGAACCGGCGGACGGGGCTTCTCGTCGGCGCTGCACGGTGGCGGGCGGGTCGCGGGGATCGACGGACTGCGGACCGTCGCGGTGGTGCTGGTGATCGTGTATCACGTGCGGCCGGACCTGGTGCCCGGCGGCTCGGTGGGCGTGGACGTGTTCTTCACCATCAGCGGCTTCGTCATCACCCGGCTGCTGGTCGCCGAGTACGCCCGCACCGGCCGGATCGGGCTGTGGGCGTTCTACCGGCGGCGGTGGCTGCGGCTGATGCCGGCCCTGCTGGTGATGTGCGCGCTCACCGCCCTGCTGTCCCTGGCCCTCCCGCTGCCGCTGTTCCGCGGCACGTGGGTGGCGGCGGTGCTGGCCGCGGGTTCGGCGGTCAATCTCGTACGGGCCGGGGCGTCGGCGACCTCGCCGGACCTCACCGCGCCGCTCGGCCACACCTGGTCCCTGGGGGTGGAGGAGCAGTTCTATCTGGCCTGGCCGCTGCTGGTGCTGGCGCTGCTCCGGCGCTCGGCGCCGCGTGCGGTGCTCGGCTGGGTCACGGCGCTGTGCGTGCTGCCGGTGCTGTGGCGGACGGTCCTGTGGGATCCCGCGGCGGTGCACCGCATCTACAACGGCCCCGACACCCGCGCCGACCAGCTCCTCGTCGGTGCCCTGCTGGCCCTCGTGCTGGCCCGGCTCCGCGCCGACGACCCCCGCCTGGCGCTGCTGCGCCGATGGGCCGGACGGCTCTGCCGGCCCGCGGCCGTGCTGCTGGTGCTGATCGCCTGGCGGATCCCGATCACCGAGACGAACGGGTGGAGCCCGGTCTGGTACACGGCCGGATTCCTGGTCGCGGCCGTGCTGTCGGCCACTGTGGTGGCCGCACTGCAGCTGTGCCCGCGGTCGCGGCTCTCCCGCCTGCTGTCGCTGTCCGCGCCCGCGTGGGTCGGGCGCAACCTCAGCTACGGGATGTACTTGTGGCACTACCCCGTCATCCGGCTGCTCCACGACCTCGGTGTGCGCGGCGCTCCGCTGGTCCCCGTCGGCCTCCTGGCCACCCTCGTCGCGGCCCTCGCCTCGTACGCCCTGCTGGAACGCCCTCTGCTGCGCCGCGGCCGGAGCCGGGTGCGCCGGCCGGAGCCGGCCGGCGTGGCGGCAGCCACCTCCGCCCCGTGACCGGCACACCGCCGGACGTCCCCTCGCCCGTCAGACCTTGCGCCAGCGCGCGTTGGCCCAGGAGAAGACCCCGAAGGCCATGAGGCCGACCGCTATCAGCGCCAGCAGCCAGGGGCCCGCGGGGGTGCCGGCGAACGTCCGCAGGGTGTCGTCCGTCCCCTTGGCCCTGCCGGGCTCGTGCTGGACGGCCGCGGCGATGGCGAAGCCGCCCGCGGTGGCGAACACGACGCCCCGGGCCGTACCGCCGAAGACACCGAAGAAGGAGACGACCTTACGTACCTTCTCCGACATCTCCGACATCTTGAGATGCTTCTCGAACTTGCGCATGACGGCCCGGACGGCGATCCAGACGCCCGCGGCGGTCACCGCCGCACCCGCGACGCCGACGATCCACTGCCCGCCCGGCCAGTCCAGCGCCTTCGCCGTGACGTCCTGGGAGTTGCGGTCGGAACTCCCACTGCCGCTGCTCTCGTCCCCGGCCGCGTACGAGAGCACGGAGTAGGTGACGAATCCGTAGAAGACGCAACGGCCCGCGGCCATCGCCCTCTTGCCCGGCTTGTCGCCGTCGGGGCCCGCCTGCCCGAAGGCGGCCTCGGACAGCCGCCACAGGGCCATCCCGGCCAGGGCGATGCCGAGCAGCCACAGCAGCACGGTGCCGAAGGGCTTCTGGGCGATCTCGGCGATCGCGCCGCCCCGGTCTGCCTGCTCGCCCCCGCCGGAGAAGGCGATCCTCAAGGAGAGCACGCCGATCAGCGCGTAGATGACCCCGCGGGCCGCGAAGCCCGCCCGGGCCGCCACCGCGACCGCTCTGCTGTTCGCCGCTCGTCGGGCCCGAGCGCGTCCGTCTGCCGTTGCCGATCCAGTAGCCATGCCCTACCGGTTGCCCCCGAAGGACAGGGCCATCCCGGGGCACGGGACGCCGGTTCGGGTTCCGGCCCTCGCGCATGGCTCCCGCCAACCGGGCAATCCGCCAGGTGTGACACGCGTCGGAATCATCGTCCTGATCCTGGTGGCGGCCGTCGCGGCGGTGGCCGCGGCGGCCGGCCTCTCGCCCTACTGGTGGTTCGCGGCCGTCCCGCTCGCCTGCGTGGGCGCTGTCGGCGTCCGGGACCTGGTGCAGCGCCGCCACACGGTGCTGCGCAACTATCCGGTCCTCGGCCACGCCCGGTTCCTCCTGGAGCGCGTCCGCCCGGAGCTGCAGCAGTACTTCATCGAGCGGAACTACGACGGGCGCCCCTTCGACCGGGACGTGCGCAGCATCGTCTACGAGCGGGCCAAGGGCACCGACGCCGAGGAGCCCTACGGCACCGAACGGGACGTGTACCGGCCCGGTCACGAGTTCCTGGTCCCCTCGATGGCGCCGTGCCCGGTACCGGAAGCCCCGCCGCGGGTGCGGATCGGCGGACCGGACTGCGGCCGTCCCTACGACATGGCGCTGCTGAACGTCTCGGCGATGAGCTTCGGCTCGCTCTCCGCCAACGCGGTCCTCGCGCTGAACGGGGGTGCCGCGGCCGGGGGTTTCGCCCAGGACACCGGCGAGGGCGGACTCTCCGAGTACCACCTCCGTCCGGGCGGCGACCTCGTCTGGGAGATCGGCACCGGGTACTTCGGCTGCCGTACCGACAAGGGCGGGTTCGACGCGGCCGAGTTCACCGGGAAGGCCGCCCACGATCACGTCAAGTGCGTGTCCCTGAAGCTGTCGCAGGGTGCCAAGCCCGGCATCGGCGGCGTCCTGCCGGGTGCCAAGGTGAACGCCGAGATCGCCCGGGTCCGGGACGTGCCCGAGGGCCGGACCGTGGTCTCCCCGCCGTACCACCAGGTGTTCTCCACCCCGCGCGAACTCGTGCTCTTCATCGCCCGCATGCGCGAGCTGGCCGGGGGCAAGCCCGCCGGGCTGAAACTGTGCGTGGGCTCGCGCCGGCAGTTCCTGGCCGTGTGCAAGGCCATGCTGGAGGAGGGCACGGCACCGGATTTCATCGTGGTGGACGGCGCCGAGGGCGGGACCGGGGCGGCGCCGCTGGAGTTCGCCGACCATGTGGGCACCCCGCTCACCGAGGGCCTGCACACCGTGCACAACGCCCTGGTGGGCACGGGGCTGCGCGACCGGATCAGGATCGGCGCGAGCGGCAAGATCGCCACCGGCAGCGACCTGGTCAAACGCATGGTCCAGGGCGCCGACTACGGCAACTCCGCGCGGGCGATGATGTTCGCCGTCGGCTGCATCCAGGCACAGAGGTGCCATACGAACACCTGCCCCACCGGCGTCACGACCCAGGACCCCCGCCGGGCCCGCGCCCTCGACGTCCCCGACAAGACGGCACGCGTCCAGCGCTTCCAGGAGGCCACCGTGGCCGCCGCCTTGCAGATCATGGCGTCCATGGGGGTCACCGATCCCGGGCAGTTGGCCCCGCACATGCTCCGCCGGCGGGTGGACCCCGGCACCGAGCGCTCCTTCGCGGAGCTGTACGAGTGGCTCGCGCCGGGGCAGCTGCTCGACGGCCCGCCGGCCTCCTGGGCCGCCGACTGGGCGGCCGCCGATCCCGACCGTTTCACCGTCTGAGGACCGGGCCGTTCCAACCGGGTTCGCCACCGAGGCATGCCGGTCGGAACCCGGGGTAGGCGCGGGCTTGCCGGGCGACGGACCCGGCGAGGACGATGGTGATCGACCGGGAGGGCCCATCATGCCGACGACGACCGTTGAGACCGCCCAGCAGACGGCGGACGTTCCCGCGATAGCGGACCCGTCCAAGGTCGCGCCGAAGGACGCACGGGCGCTGTCGAAGCTGTTCTTCGACCGGCTGGCGGTGCTGGAGGAGGGCACGCCCGAATACAGCTGCGCCCGCAGCACGCTGATCGAGATGAACATGTCCCTGGTGCGCTTCGCGGCCGGCCGCTTCCGCAGCCGCGGGGCGGAGGAGATGGAGGACATCGTCCAGGTCGGCATGATCGGCCTGATCAAGGCGATCGACCGCTTCGAGATCTCCCGCGAGGTCGAGTTCACCTCCTTCGCCGTGCCGTACATCGTCGGCGAGATCAAGCGCTTCTTCCGCGACACCACCTGGGCGGTGCACGTCCCGCGCCGGCTCCAGGAGGCCCGTGTCCAGCTCGCCCGCGCCACCGAGGAACTCCGCAGCCGCCTGGACCGCACTCCCACGGTCAGGGAACTCTCGGAGCTGATGAGCCTGCCCGAGGACGAGGTGCGCGAGGCCCGGCTGGCCGCCAACGGCTACAACTCCTCCTCCCTGGATGCCGCGATCAGCGGCGGCGAGGACGGCGAAAGCGCGCTGCAGGACTTCATCGGCGCCGAGGACACCGGGCTGGAACTGGTGGAGGACTTCCACACCCTGGCCCCGCTGATCGCCGAACTCGACGAGCGTGAGCGGCAGATCATCCACATGCGGTTCATGGAGGAGCTCACCCAGGCCCAGATCGGCGAGCGTCTGGGCATCTCCCAGATGCACGTCTCCCGGCTCCTGTCCCGTACCCTCGCCCGCCTGCGCGAAGGCATGCTCAGCTGAGGACTCGCGGGTGGGAACTCCCCGGCCGGGAGTTCCCGCCCGCGAGCTCACGAGGTCGCCGGCCGGCGCAGTCGGAGGTGCGCGACGACCTGTTTGCCGGCGCCCTGTACGACGGTGTGCAGTCCGCCGCACAACCGGACGACCAGGTGCAGGCCGTGCCCGCCGACCCGGCACGCGTCGTGGGCGTGCAGTTCGGGTGGGTGCGGGGAACCGTCGCGCACCGCGATGCGCAGCACGCCGGCGTCGGGTGACACCTCCAGCGCCAGACCGCCCGGGCCGGGCGCGTGGCGCAGCGCGTTGGTGACCAGTTCACTGACGATGAGCTGGGCGTCCTGACTCGGCCGGTGGGCAGGGTGGTGGCCGGCGCGGGCCAGCAGCGCGCGCACGGCCGCCCGGGCGTCGGCGACCGACGCGTCCGTCGTCTCCCAGGCGGTGCTGTACCGCAGGGGTGCCGCGGGTTCCTGTTCGTCCGATGCCCGGTTCTTCAGCGGGGTGACCATAGAACTCTTCCCGTGGGTCGTCCTTGTCTTTCCGGTTCTTCGGCCTTTCGGCTCTTCGGCTCTTCGGTTCTTCGGTTCTTCGTTTACCCGTACTCGCCCCTTTCATGAGCGACCCGGCAAATCGACTTTCCCCGGCCATTCCGCCCGCCGATTCAGTGGCCGCCCCTTCCCGCGCTTTCTCTTCACAAACAAGGAAGTGATGGTGAGTAGCGGTGAAATAGCGGGGCACTCGGAGCGGCAAGGAGGTCGTTAATCATGGTTCCCTTGCTTCTTGTTCTGCTTCTCGCAGTGATCCTTTTCGGCGCCGGGTTCGCCGTCAAGATTCTGTGGTGGGTGGCCATAGCCGTGCTGGTGCTGTGGCTGCTCGGATTCGTGATGCGTTCCACGAACGCCGGAGGTGGCCGCGGACGCTGGTACCGATGGTGACCTGAATCCACACCCACCCCTGCGGTCGTGTGCGCCGAGGACGGCAGCCGGCCGGCCGAGTCCCTCAGGGCCGTCCAACCGCGGTGCGTGGTGGGCCGGTTCGCCGCGCGCTCGTGGGTGACCGTGGGTTCGCGCCGGGCCTGGCGGCGAGCCTGGCACGGCTGCCCGTCCAGACGGTCCTGCGGGTGAGTTCGATGCCGGCCTTGCTGCCGGCCGTGTTCATCGCGATCAGCCTGGAACCGCTCCTCGTGTGGTTCACGCGCCGAGGCCTCAGGCGCGGCCGGCCGTCGCGATCGTGCCGACGGGGTTCGTCGTGGTGCCCGGCGGTTTCCTGGCACTGGTCGTCCCGCCGGTGGCCAAGGAGGTCTCCGCGCCGGTCGACGCCGTACCGGGCCGGCTGCAGCAGGTCCACGACCCTCGGTCGACGGTCGGGCGTCTGGAGACCATGAACCGGACAGGCAGGTTCATGCCCGGCAGCCTCGCCGCCTCGGGATCGCCGGGCCGGCCACCTTCGACTGGTGCGTGGCCACCGGCGTCCCGTACGCCGCCGCGCCGGGGATCTTCACGGCCCTGACGGACATGATCCCGATCGTGGGCTCCACCCTGGCCGGCACCGTCGTCAGCCTCGTCGCCCTGTCCGCGCCCCTGCCCGTCGCGATCGCGGCGGGCGTGTTCCACGTCACCTTCCGGGGCGCGGAGGACTACCTCATCGTGCCGCGGGCGTTGCGGTTCACCGTCGACGTCCTGGTCCTGGACGAGTACGTGTTCCCCGGGAAGGAACAGGCAGGACGCCCCGAAGGTGACGACCGGTTCGACCTCTCCGAGAGAGGACACCGGGCCCCGACGAAGAAACAAATACTCCTGATCTATGACGTCGGTCACAGGCCTTCACGAATCTACCGGCACGCTTAGTAGATATGACGTGGCGGACATCTAGGCATTTGTCCGTCTTGGCCCGGATGTAATCCCGCGCACACGTCCCGGCTTCCCCGCTCGGCGGTCCGCACGCCCACTGCCGCACGCCGTAAGGCTTCTGACGTCGCGACAGGTCCTCCTCCCGCCGCCATGTGCGGACCGGAGACCCGAACACCGCCCCGGCGAGGTCCCGGGACCTACGAGGCTGCGTAGTGGTGGGGACCCTTTGCGCTCCCTGTAAAGCGGTCCTAAGAATGTCGACCCACAGGACGTCGCCGCAGTTCGGTACCGGTAGGCGCGCAGAGTCGACGGCGCACCGGGCGCTCGGCGTCACCGAGTGAGTAGGAGCCCCCCACATGAAGTCGTCCCGAACGTCCGCGAGACTCCTCGCTCTCGCTCTCGGCCTGGCCTCCAGTGCGCTGGGCGCAGCGGTGCCGGCGAGCGCCCAGACGGCCGCCACCCCGTCCGCCCCCGCCGGCACCTCCAAGGCGCGGTACGACGGGTCGACCAACGAGGAAGCGAACAACAAGGCGTTCTTCGAGGCCGTGCTCAAGTCCGTCGCCGAGAAGAGTGCCGCCCAGCCCGCCGGGCAGGCGGTGACCGTCTACTACGACGCCTCCCACGCACCGAGCTTCGCCTCGCAGATATCGAGCGCTGCCTCGATATGGAACAGCTCCGAGTCCAACGTCAAACTCCAGGCGGCGTCGAGCGGTGCCGACTTCTCCTACTACGAGGGCAACGACTCGCGCGGCTCCTACGCCTCCACCAACGGCCACGGAAGCGGCTACATCTTCCTCGACTACTCCCAGACCCGGCAGAACGACTCGGTCCGCGTCGTCACCCACGAGACCGGACACGTGCTGGGCCTGCCGGACGACTACAGCGGGCCGTGCAGCGAGCTGATGTCGGGCGGCGGCCCCGGCCCGTCCTGCACCAACCGGACCCCGGACGCCACCGAGCGCGCCCGCGTCGACCAGCTGTGGGCCAACGGAGCCGCACAGGCCCCGGGCTCGTCGAACCAGCCCGCTCAGCAACCGACCACCACCCCGCCGGTGTGGACCGTGCCGCCGGGCCGGGGCCAGCTCCCGGGACGTGT
Organism: Streptomyces sp. NPDC059224; assembly: GCF_042754285.1. Classification (NCBI taxonomy): domain Bacteria; kingdom Bacillati; phylum Actinomycetota; class Actinomycetes; order Kitasatosporales; family Streptomycetaceae; genus Streptomyces; species Streptomyces sp. NPDC059224. Next base: position 197,842 of record NZ_JBHZAN010000006.1, on the reverse strand, counting down.
GCCGCAGACCACACCCTGGGGCTGATCGCCGAGCCGGGGCACCGCCTTCACGTCCGGACCGGAGGCCCTCCTCCTCCGTGATGCGGTGACCCGGCGGCCCCGCACGGCGAGGAGGGCGGCGAACGGGCCGGCGGAACCTGCCGCCTACGTGCGCAGCAGCCGTTGGGTGAGCTCCCGGTACTGCCGCAGCGCGATCCGGTGTTCGGCGGAGTCCGCTTCGGGATCCTGGTCCTGCCAGCCGGCGCGGAGGACCTGCCGCGCCTCCGCCAGGGCCTTCGCCAGCTGGGCGGCGGCTTCGTCGAAGGCGCTTTCAGCCTCCTCCAGAGCCTCGCGCGGGGTGTCCGCGAAGGTGTTGACGGCATGCCCGAGGCGGCGCACGATCTCGTCCCGCTCCTCCGGCGGGAGCAGCGGCTCCGGTCCCGAGGCGCGATGTCCGCCCGAGCCCGGAGGCCGGTCAGCGGGCTGCTGGGCGCGTGTCTGGTCGTACATCGTGATGTGTACCGCTTCCGTTTGCGAGGGGATCACCGCCCGGAGGCGCCCCGCGCCTTCCCGACGGCCTGTCACAGACTCCCGAGCCCCGGCCCACGCCGCCCTTCAGAGCCCGTGGCCGCCCCGCCAGTCAACGTCCGGCGGCGACGGGTGTCAACGCGACGGCTTCCCGGGCGCGTCGGACCGGCGCCGCCGACGCCCGCAATCCGGACACCGCACCGACCGGGGCCCCGCATGCCCCCTCGCGCTCACGAGGAAGGGCCCGCGGTCCAGGTGATGTGCGGAGGCTCGACGCGTGCGCACAGGGGGCCGCCGGCGGCGTCGGTCAGGCCGAGACGCCCGACCAGCAGGCCGTGGTGCGCGGCGGCGGCGAGCACGTCGGCGGGGACGGCGTCGAGCATGAGCTTGGCACGGCGGAACATGGTGAAGACGCCCGAGTCGTCGAGCGTGCACCAGGACAGGTAGATGAACCGGCGGCCGAGGCGGTGCTGCACGTACGGACCCGTCACATCGACGCCGTCGGGTGTGACGGCCGCGGCGCACTCCAGGGTCCACGTCACGGACGCGGCGTCGCCCGGATGCGGTTCGAGGAGCTCGCCCGGACGGTCACGGCGTTGCACGGCGACATGGACGTCGGCGAACACCGGGCCCTCGCCGCCCGCGGGAGCCGGGCGGACGCGGCCGGGCAGGTCGACGGCCTCGATACGGATACGCATGACCACCATCATCCGCGAAGCCCGGCCCCGGGAGTCCGCCCGCGGCTTCGGTGTCCGGGCTCCGGTGAAGAGGTCCTCGTCACGCAGCGTCCACGACGGGCCGCCGCACCGGCCGTTGACCGCCCCCGCTCTCGGCGCCGCGAACTCGTCGCCCTTCGCCAGGGCGACTTCCATGACCCGAGACACGCAGGGCAGCCGAACCACCGCATTGCGCCGGACAGCCTCGAACCTGCCCGGGAGACTCTGGGCCGCCGGATCAGAACGGGCCGTGGAGAGTGCCCAGTCTGTCGGTCAGCCGCAGGTTCTCGGAGTAGTCGACGGGGCACGCGATCACGGAGACCGAGTCGTCGTCGAGGGCGCGGCGCAGAACGGGCAGCAGCTGGCCGGCGGTCTCGATCGCATAGCCGCGTGCGCCGAAGCTCTCGGCGTAGGCGACCAGGTCCGGGTTGGTGAACCGAGTGTGGCTGTGGCGGCCGAGTTCGAGTTCCATCTTCCAGGTGATCAGGCCGTATTCCTCGTCCACCAGGACCAGGACGACCAGCGGGACGCGTTCACGGACGGCCGTCTCGAGTTCCTGGGAGTTCATCAGGAACGAGCCGTCGCCCATCATCGCCAGGACCCGCCGGTCCGGCCGGGCCAGCTTGGCGGCGATGGCCCCCGGCAGGGCGAACCCCATGGTGGACAGGCCGTTGGAGACCAGGCAGGTGTCCGGTTCGTAGGTGGGGTAGAGACGGGACATCCACATCTTTCCGGCACCGGTGTCGGCGAGCACGATGTCGTGGCGGTCCAGCGCGGTGCGCACATCGGTCACGACGCGCTGCGGTACCAGGGGGAACGCATCGTTGTCACGTCCGTACCGCAGTTCCTCGTCGAGCAGGGTACGGATCTTCTCGCTGCTTCCCGACTCGTAGGTGAGTCCCTCGGGCAGTGCTGCCCCGAGCGCGTCCAGCGCCTGTGAGAGGTCACTCTCGACACCCACGGCGACCGGGTAGTGGGTGTCCACCTCGGCGGGGAAGCGGTGGATGTGAATGATCCGCTTGTCGCCGTTCGGGTTGATCTTGACCGGGTCGAACTCCTGGATCTCGTAGCCCACGCAGAGCAGCACATCGGCCGCGTCGAAGCCGAAGTTGCCGTAGTCGTGGCGCATGAAGCCGACCGCGCCGAGGGCATTGGGATGGTCGTCGGGAAAGACGCCCTTGCCGTGGAAGGTGGTCGCGACCGGGATGTCCAGCCGTTCGGCGAACCGCACCAGGGCGGCCGAGGCCCCGGCCCGGGCGGCGCCATGGCCTGCCAGTACGACCGGGTGCCGGGCCGCCGAAAGCACGTCGGCCGCCCGTGCGATCTGCGAGGGTGACGGTGCGTCGGCCCGCACCGTGTCGATCTGCAGGGGCTCCAGTGGCGCGGCCGGACGCTCCGCTTCGACGTCCTCCGGGACCGCGAGGAACACGGCGCCGGGCCGTTCGCTCTGCGCCGTCTTGAACGCCTTGCGCGTCATCTCCGGCACCGCGTCCGGGCACTCGATACAGGCCGACCACTGGGTGACGGGGGTGAACATCGACACCAGGTCGATGACCTGGTGCGACTCCTTGTGGATGCGGCGCAGGGAGCCCTGCGCGGCCAGGGCCAGCATCGGCGCACTGTTCGTCATGGCGTCCGCGGTGCCGAGCAGCAGATTGATGGCGCCGGGCCCCAGCGTGGCCGAACACACACCGGCCCGGCCGGTCAGCCGCCCGTAGATCTCCGCCATGAACGAGGCGGCCTGTTCGTGACGCACCAGGACGTACCGGATCCCGGAGCCCTTCAGCGCGTCGACGAAACGGATGTTCTCCTCACCCGGGATGCCGAAGACGTACTCCACGCCCTCGGCCCGCAGACAACGCACCAACAGGTGCGCGACGTCATCGACTGCTTCGGTGTCCCGTGACCCGGTCGCGCCTTCGGTGCCCATGAGGCGAACGTAGGCACGCCCGCCCGCCCCGGCCACTCACCGGCCGCCATCCGGAGACCGGTGGCGGGTACCGGCCCGCGCCGGAGTCCGAGCACCGCCAGGGCCGTTCGGAGGCACTGTGGTGGCGCCTGCCGCGGGCGGCCCGCACGCTGGACCCGGATGTGGACGCGCCGCCGAACGCCTGGCGGCGGCAGGCTCTGGGAGGACTGTGTGACCGCTTCGTCGCCCGCCACCGACGCACCGCCGGCCCGGTACGACGACCTGCGTGCCCTGGTGATCAACTGCACCCTCAAACGGTCGCCCGGCATCAGCAACACCCAGGGGCTGATCGACCGCAGCACCGCCGTCATGGACGCGCAGGGGGTGCGAGTCGACGTCGTCCGGGCAGTGGACCACGACATCGCCACCGGGGTCTGGCCCGACATGACGGAGCACGGCTGGGAGACGGACGCCTGGCCGGACCTGTACCGGCAGGTCCTGGCGGCCGACGTCCTCGTGCTCGCCGGCCCCATCTGGCTGGGCGACAACAGCTCCGTGATGAAGCGGGTGATCGAACGCCTCTACGCCTGCTCCAGCCTGCTCAACGACGCCGGCCAGTACGCCTATTACGGCAGGGTCGGCGGCTGCCTGATCACCGGCAACGAGGACGGCGTCAAGCACTGCGCCATGAACGTCCTCTACAGCCTGCAACACCTGGGGTACACCATCCCTCCCCAGGCGGACGCCGGATGGATCGGCGAGGCCGGCCCCGGACCGTCGTACCTCGATCCCGGCTCGGGCGGCCCGGAGAACGAGTTCACCAACCGCAACACCACCTTCATGACCTGGAACCTGCTTCACCTGGCCCGCGCACTGAAGGACCTCGGCGGCATCCCCGCCTACGGCAACCAGCGCACCGCCTGGGACGCCGGCTGCCGCCGCGACCACGAGAACCCCGAACACCGCTAGCGGCTCAAGTCCCTACTGACTGCGGGGACGGCAGCGGTGCCGCCCCGGGTCGCCCGGCGCTCCCCTTCCGTGGCGGCCGCTTCCCCGCACCACGAGGCCCGGTCCGTCGACGGGGCACGGCGGCCGCGCTCCCGCGACCTCCTCGTGGAACTCCCGCGACCGCTGGCCTTGGTGCCGCGCGAGTGGGGCCGTGTCACCGGCGCCACGGTCGAAGGAAGGGAGTGGTCGGCGGCGCCCGGCCGGACACTCGTCTCCCGTCAGGTCGTACGACCGCACAGAGCCCTGGCGGCGGAACGCGGGAGACGACGACCGCCCGCCCGTGGTGCCGGCCGTGCCGCCCGAGCCGTTCCGCGTCCTGGTACCGACGAGGGGGACGTGAGCGGAGGCATCCTCGGGATCACCTCGCGGGCACCGGCAGGCGCAGGGCGAGCAGGGCGACGTCGTCGGTGCTGCCGGGCGGCATCCGGGCCGTCAGCCGGTCGCAGAGCGTGTCCAGCGGTTCGTGGGCGAGGCCGAGGGCGTGGCGGCGCAGCCGGCCTAGCCCGGTGTCCAGGTCGCTGCCGGGGGACTCGATCAGGCCGTCGGTGTAGAACAGGAGCGTGGACCCCGGTGGCAGGGCGTGCTCGGCGCTCGGCCGACGGCTGCCGCCGCCGAGATCGGTCCCGAGGATGAGTCCCTGCCCTGCTTCGAGGTACTGCGCGTTGCCTTCCGGGGTGAGCAGCAGAGGCGGCGGGTGCCCGGCGCTCGTCCAGCTCAGCGTCCAGGGACCGGAGTCCGGACCCTGGACACGGGCGAGGACGAGGGTGGCCATCGACACGGTCGTGATGGCGTGCATGGCGTCGTCGAGACAGTCGACTACCGCACCGGTCGGCCCGGTGTGGTCCCAGGCAAGGGAACGCAGGACGCCCTGCAACTGCGCCATGCCGGCCGCGGCGGTCAGATCGTGGCCCACCACATCGCCGATGACCAGAGCCAGCGAGCCGTCCCTCAACGGAAACGCGTCGTACCAGTCCCCGCCGACCTGCGAACCGGCCGGCGCCGGCTGGTACCGGGCCGCCAGCCGGATCCGGCCGTGCTCGGGCAGCGGGGGCAGGAGGTTGCGCTGCATGGCCTCGGCGATCGCGCGCTGCCGGCCGAAGCGGCGGGCGTTGTCGATGACCAGGCCGACCCGGCGGCCTACGTCGCTCACCACGTCCAGGTCGCCGGTGCCGAAAGGCCGTGCCGCGTCGGTGCGCACCAGTGTCAGGGCGCCGGTGACCCGCCGTCCGCTTCCCAGCGGCACCGTGATGACGGAAGCCGCGCCCGTCGTTCTGAGGAAGTCGTCCTGGACGGCGGCCAGCGGCGAGTCGGACGCCGCCTCCGGCACCGCCCGGTCCTGGAGGACGGGACCTCCTCCGTTCAGCACCTGGACCAGGGGCGACTGCGCCGACTCCCCGGCAGGGGGCAGCTGACCGCGCCAGTCCTCCTGCCCCGCGTCACGGCCGTCGGGGCCGGTCACCGTCACCCGGTGCACCTGACCCGAGCCGACCCGCAGGTCCACCGCGGCCCAGTCGGCGAGACGGGGAACCAGGAGCCGGCTCAACCGGGCGAGAGCCTCGTCGACCTCCAGGGTCTGACCGAGCACATCGGTGATCTCCGCGACGAGCGTCAGCCGCTCGGTGAGACTCTCCAGGGCGCTCGTACGAGCGGCCCGTTCGGCCCGCTCCGCGCGTTCCCCGGGGGCACCGCGGTCCGCCGCCGTCTCGACGATGAGTACGGCCATGCCCGCGAAGGCACCGGAGACGCCGTCGTCCGTCAGGGGCGTGGCCGACCAGGAGACCGGGATCAGCCGGCCGTCGCCGCGCAGGTACCTGTCGTCGTGCCCGCGAGCCGGACGGCCCTCGGACAACACCCGCAGCAGCGGGCAGCCTTCTCGCGGGACGGGGGCGCCTCCCGGGTCACGGTGGCACAGGTCGTGCAGGTCCCGGCCAACCATCGTCGCCGCCGGCCGGCCCATCAGCCGTTCGGTGGCCGGGTTGACCGCGGCGATTCGTCCGGCCGGGCCGATCACGACCACGGCCGTGCCCATCTGCTCGACCACCTGCTGCCACAGACCTGGCTCCACCGCCGACAGCCGCCTCTCGTGCTCTCCACCGGACCTCAGGCCCTCGACCCCGGGCGATGGTGCCGTCGGTGTCCCGATGGTCCCCCACCGAGTACCCGCCCGGACGGCCGACACGACTGTGCCTCCGCGGATTCCCCGGTACCGCCACTCCGGCTGGCCCCGCCGCTCCCACGCCGTGGGCCTCCGCCGCCCGGCTCGATCCCCGTCCGCCCGAGGCGGCCACGATCCTCCAGGAGTTCCGGCCGCTCCCCGGCGAACTACGGCTCTGACGCGAAAGCCTTGGCGGCCAAGTGCCCGCTCGGCAAAGACGTCGCCCTCCCTCTTGCCGGGATGCGCCCCGGCCGGCAGATGCCCGGCGCGGTTCGGGACAGGCAGGCCGAGTGCTCCCACCTGTGCGAACCACTGACCGGTTGGCGTGCAGCCACAGGTCAACGAGGTGTGGCACGGTGAACGGCCCGCGACCGCAGGGCACGCGCCTCCCACGCGCCCGGTCTCCGAGCACGACAGGCGCCGGAGAACGGCGATCCGGGCGTACGCGCAGTCCTCGGCCGAGCCGGATGCCGCGGACCGCTCCCGCCTTGGAGCGGTCCGGGATGTGGTGGTGTCATGACCCGATTTGTCCCTCGGGCTTGGGCCCGAGGAACAGGTCAGCGCACGTGGACGTACTTCTCCGGGCCGTTGGAGTCGACGTGGTGGCTGTCGGAGGTGAACCACACGACGGTCCAGGTGCCACCGTGAGTCGCCTTGCCGCTCAGGTGGTAGGCGCCCTTGGTGTCGGTCTTCACGCGCGTGACGTAGTGCCACGTCTTGCTTCCCGTCGCCCGGAACTCCAGGTACGCGTAGGTATGGGAGATGCCGGACCAGGTGCCGGACGGACCGCGCTGCTGCAGGTGGCCGCCGAATGTCACGTACGTGTTCTTGCGCACCGTGGTGTGGCTGGGTTTGCCCCCGGTGACGCGGGTGGGAGTGCGGTAGATCTTGACCGCCGCGCTGTAGGAGGGCGAGTAGTCCGGGGTGCCCGGGAAGTACGCCCGCCAGTAGCCGTTCGCCTGGCCGTCGTAGGTCGCGTAGGTCATGAACTCATCACCGGCGAGACCCGACCGGCCGATCCGGGTGCTGCCGACGGTGTGCCAGGTCTTGCCGTTGGACGAGTACTGGATCGTCATGGAGTGCGTGTTGCTCGCGAACTCCGTCCCGTGGAGGTCCAGACGGCCGTCGATCACCGCCTCGCCGTACTCGTCCTCGCTGACGTGGAACGGGGTGACGCGGCTGGGCGCCGGGACGTGCACGTATACCGGTGTCGCGTCACTGTCGGTGCTCAGGAGGAAGGGATCGTAGTCCCAGTAGTTGTTGAAGTAGTACGCACCGGCGGTACCGGTGCTGACGGCGAAGGTGCCGGTGGCGGTGGTCCTGACCGTGGCGGAGAAGGAGGCCGGCCCCATGGTGTAGATCTTCTGGTCCGGCGTGCCCATCCAGGTGGACCCGACCTTCCGTTCGAGCACACCGGTGATCGTGGTGCGGCCGCCTCTGGGAACGTCGACGTCGGTCTTGCTCAGGACGCGAATCCGGGTGGTCTCCGCCGTCGCCGGCACGGTGAGCGACGTCTGATCGCCGGTGTCGAGGAAGTATGGGTATCCCGCGGTGGCGGTGCCGTCGGCGCCGGCCGTCCGGTAGGTGACGCGATCTTTCACCGTGACCGGCGCGGCCACCCGCCCGTCCGCCCGCGCGGTGGCGACCGCGACCGTTTCCGACGGGACGCCGGCCTCCGGATCGGCAAGGGCGACCGACACACCGGCCGGGTCGAGCACCGCGCCGGTGCTGGGGTCGGTGACGGTGACTGGGGCGGAGACGGTGTACGAGCGGTGCTCGTAGTCCACGGAACTCCGGTCGGACGCCAGCTTCCCGACGGACACCTGCGCCGCGTAGGTGAACTCGCCGACGTCGGGGAAGTCTTCGACGTCTCCCGAGCTGTCCGTCACGTCCACGGAGACGTCGTAGACGCCCATGGCGGGAAGGACGGGCCGGTCGGCCGAGACCTGGCCGCCGTAGTAGGGGTTCGGCACGAAGTCCGACGTCGTGGCGACGCAGGGCGCGTCCGCGGGCGCTCCGTGCGGCCGGTAGCGGGCGGTGATGCCCGTGACCGTCGCGGTGGCGCTGTAGACGGACAGCGAGAGTTTCCAGTGGTCCGACGAGGAGTTGCCGACGCCGTACACCTCGAACTGGTGCGGATCCGGGCTGCCGGCGGTCGGCGCGGACGTCACGGTCTCGGACGGGACCGGGCCGGCGGTGCCGGTCGGTGTGGCGACCGCGGAGCCCGTTGGTGTGTCCGGTGGGCCCGGGCTCGCGGCGACGGACGGGCTCGCAGCGGCACCCGACACCGGCTCATGCGGCGCGGCTGTCGCGGAGTCGGCGGCGGCTGCCGGAAGGGCCAGTACGGCTGTCAGCAGCGCACCGGCTGTCAGGGCAGGCAGAACAGCACGAAGTCTCACTCGACGAATCCCCCAGAATATGCGAATACCCGTACCACCCACGCCATTTCAGCGGCGATCGCGGTGCGCCACGGGTCGGCCAATCGTAGAGCCGACCTCCCACGCGACCGCGCTCAGGGCCCGACGCGTCGCGGATTCGGGTGCGGGCGGGCGCGACTGTCGGTCGCCGGGTCTCACCACATACCCGGACGCGTTGAACCGACTATCAGGGAGCACTCGACGGCGTGGGCCGAGACGGGCCTGTCCGGTCTGCGGGCGCGGCTGGCGCACGAAACGGACGGTGCCGTCGATCCAGACGATCAACGCTCCGCCACGAATCGGGCACGCGACGACCGATCACGATGGACAGCAAAAAGGCCCAGGTCGCTGACCTGGGCCTTCTCCAGGGAGCGGGTGACGAGAATCGAACTTCGCGCTCTCAGCTCGGAAAGCGACGGCGCTCCGGAAACCCGGGGTTCTTCTAGGCGCCCGCGCTCCGATGTGCCGCCCTCAGCGGGCAGGTTCGCGCTGCTGCCCACCGTGGTCGACCGGCCTGGAGGGCACGCTCCGGGCACGCCCTCCGAGACGAGCCGCCGCAAGCCTTCCTCTGTGGCGGATGCACGACCGGGTCCGGAAGGAAGCGCTGGCCGACGAGACGGCCTTGCACGGGCACATCAGGCAGCGGCGGAGCGGCGGACCCTGTCAGTCGGGCACGGCCCGGATGCCGGATTCCTCCGGGCCGGCGGACCATCAGGGGAGCAACGCCTTCAGCCTATGGCGTACGCCCGGTACACCGTCTCCACCGAGCTGTCCCCGGCGGAGTCCGTCACCTCGGAGCGCAGGGCGACGGCTCCGGACGCCGGGTTGCGGACGGACGCCTGCCAGGCCGATCCGGCCCGCTTGACAGTCGCCGCCTTCCAGGTCTTGCCGCCGTCGGCGGACGACCAGACCCGGACGGACTTGGCGGTCACCTTGGTGAGCTTGGTGTCGGGGCCCTGGGAGGCGCGTCCGGCACTCACGTCGACCGTCGTGGTGCTGTTCGGCGCGGCCTGGTTGTGGCTGTTCAGCCCGGTGGGCAGAAAGCGGGTCAGGAAGACGGGAGCGACGATCGCCTTGGCCGGGTCGGACACCTTGAAGTGCCAGTCGAGGGTCGCCCGCGGGGACAGCATGCCGGCCGGGAAGGTGATGCCCGGACGGTAACGGTGGGCGTCGACGGTCAGGCGATACCAGCCGGCCGAGCGGACAGGGGCGTCGAACTCGGCGGGCCCGGTGCGCCAGTCGGTCAGAGTCTGCTTCTTGACGGTGGTGCCGCCCTTGGACAGGACCACCGTCTCCTTCGTTACGTCCCCCCAGTCGCCGCCGATGTCGAGGTCGCCGATCAGTGCGTCCGCAGAGAAGGTGACGGACTTCTGCCCGAGCAGCGGCAGATTGCGCATGGGGCCCCAAGCAGCCCGGCCGAAGGACTGGGTGAGGCTCTGCCCCGCCTTCAGAGTCCTGAGCTTCGGAAACCCGCCGCTGACGTCGTCGCCGTTGCTGCCGAAGATGTCGTCGCGCGGCTGCCAGGTTCCGGGAGTCAGATGGACGGTGGCGCTGTACGGGGCGTCGTCGTCGCGCACCTGGGCCATCAGGTCGGTCGTGCAGTCATCGGTCTTCGGCACCGCCTGGAGCGCGGTGTCGACCTGAGTACCCATCTGCGTTCCGGCGCGCACCGAGAAGCGCATGGTCGCAAGCCCCGACCGCTTGAACGAGCCGCCGGGCGCCGCCGGGATGCCCGTGGTCTTCTTCACGGCGACATAGCTGTCGTTGCCGGACCACTGCGCGAGGTACCCGAACTGCAGCAGCTTGGAGGAGTTCGGGATGGCGTAGAGGGCTCCCTCGTCGTTCCAGCCACCCGCGCTGAAGGCGGAGGGCATGTCCATAGTGGCGGCACACACCTGCGCGCTGACTCGTGGCGGCCCGGTCACGTCGGCAGGCGTGTCGAGTGACACCTTGACAGGCTTGCCCTTGCGCGCGTCGAGCGTCACCGACTTGCTGCCCGACACCGTCACGACCTGCGCGCCGATGGTGTCGGTGCCCAGACCCTCGGTAGCGCTCTCGTATATGTCGGTCATCGCGAGGTAGCGCCCCGACGGCAGGCTGATCCGCTTGCCCGACTTGACTGTGTACGTCTGACCGGACGGCACGGCGACGACGGTGACGGTCGTCGAGACCTTGGCCCCGTGCCGCCCCAGCGTGGTGACCGTCAGCGAGCCCGATGCCGCCTGCGCGGCGGCGGAAGCGAGCAGCGGTACCAGCGCGGCCACCCCGACGAAAGCGAGCGATCTTCGTGACACCCTCAACAACTCCCCCTCAGGCCAACAATTTTGGCCATCATAGGATCGCCACACAGACGGCAGTTCACGTCCGGAGACGCATCTGATCAAGGAGTGACAAAAAAATCACGGGGCTCCTGCCCCGAGGTGAGGCCCTCATGACGTGAGCGGCATCAAGACCGGCTCGCCGCCCAGGCACGGCTGCGTGCGGCGGAACCGGGGGAAGGAACCGCGGCCGCAGCCGATGACAAGGACTGGCTCTGACAACGACAGGCTCACCGACGAGGCTCTGCGCGGCTGCCGTGACGCCAAGCCCCGGACCTCGCCCGAAGCATCCAGGTCGGGTACTGGCGAGATGGCACCGAGCGCGTCCGTACGGCATGGACCGCTGCCGCGCAGAGAGCACCTGAAAAGCCTTGCGGCATGAATCCGGCACGCGACGACCGATCACGATGGACAGCAAAAAGGCCCGGGTCCCTGACCTGGGCCTTCTCCATGGAGCGGGTGACGAGAATCGAACTCGCGCTCTCAGCTTGGGAAGCTGATGTTCTACCATTAAACTACACCCGCGTAAGACGCCGACCACGTCGGGGTCCGAACGCTCGCTCACTGTACCTCATGACGGACCCCCGATGCTCGGACCGCGGGGTCCGGGTGCGTTTCACGGGGTGGGATACGGGTGCGGGCGGCCGGAGTTGGGGCGTACGGTAAGGGCGCGAGAGAGGGGCCGGGCGTGCCGGAGCGCCGCCTGGAGAGCCGTCCCTTAGATCCCGTAATGTGGCTTTCCGTCGTCACGGCAGTAAGCCCGACGCGGCTCCTGGGGAAGGGATTTTAGGGACTTGATGGAACGCACCGTCGTCCGCTGTGCCGAAGGGCACGTGTTCAGCACCACTTCGTTCCCGATGCAGCAGGCCGAGCGGCTCGGCCCCGGCCGGCTCGTCCGGTGTCCCAAGTGCGCCCGGCTGCGCAGTGTCGTGCCGGTCGCCCTTGAGAAGCAGCAGCAGTAGCCGGGGACGCCGGCAGGGGCGCGCGGACTGTCGCGATTGTCGCGGGTCCGCGCGCCTTGCGTATCCTCGGGGCGTGCTTCTCTCTGACAAGGACATCCGGGCCGAGATCGACGCCGGGCGGGTACGGATCGATCCCTACGACGAATCCATGGTGCAGCCGTCGAGCATCGACGTGCGGCTGGACCGCCTCTTCCGGGTGTTCGAGAACCACCGGTACCCGCACATCGACCCCTCCGTCGAGCAGCCGGACCTGACCCGGCTGGTGGAGCCGGAGGGCGACGAGCCCTTCATCCTCCACCCCGGCGAGTTCGTCCTCGCGTCGACGTACGAGGTCATCTCGCTCCCCGACGACCTGGCCTCCCGGCTGGAGGGGAAGTCCTCGCTCGGCCGGCTCGGGCTGGTCACGCACTCCACCGCCGGGTTCATCGACCCGGGGTTCAGCGGGCACGTCACCCTTGAGCTGTCCAATCTCGCGACCCTCCCCATCAAGCTGTGGCCGGGCATGAAGATCGGGCAGCTGTGCATGTTCCGGCTCTCCTCCCCCGCCGAACACTCCTACGGCAGCGAGCGCTACGGCTCCCGATACCAGGGGCAGCGCGGGCCCACCGCCTCGCGTTCCTACCTCAGCTTCCATCGGACGCAGGTGTGAGGGGCCGGCCATGAGCGGCGACAGTCCCCTGCGGGAGAACCTGAGCTACGAGCAGTTCGGCGTCGCCGTGCGCGAGCTCGCGCAGACCATCGCCGACGACGGGTTCGAGCCCGACATAGTGCTCAGCATCGCGCGCGGCGGCGTCTTCGTCGCCGGTGGACTCGCCTACGCGCTCGACTGCAAGAACCTGCATCTGGTGAACGTCGAGTTCTACACCGGGGTCGGGACCACCCTGGAGATGCCCGTCATGCTCGCTCCCGTTCCCAACGTCATCGACTTCAGCGACAAGAAGGTCCTGATCACCGACGACGTCGCCGACACCGGCAGGACGCTGAAGCTGGTCCGCGACTTCTGCCTCGAAACGGTCGCCGAGGTGCGGTCCGCGGTGATCTACGAGAAGTCCCACTCCCTCGTGAAGTGCGAGTACGTGTGGAAGCGGACCGACGAGTGGATCAACTTCCCGTGGAGTGTTCTGCCCGTGGTACGTAGGTCGGGTGAGCCCACCACTCCGTCTGGGGAAGCACTCTGACGTGGCTCCTTCCGGCAGCTGACGCCGCCGGTGGCGTCCGCACGGCGTTGTCGCCACTGAGCCCCTTCCCTGATCGGGAAGGGGCTCAGTGGTGTCCGGTCCCCGATGGTCAGGCGGGCACGACGTAGGGGAAGCGGTCCGTGCGCGCATGCTGGGCGACCGACGGCTTGAGCCCGGAGGGTACGGCCGTGTTGGTCACGACGGAGAGCATCGCCTCGGGCGCGTTGTCGGCCAGGGTCCGGCCGTTGCGGGTGGCGAAGCCGTACGTGGCGGGGGTGCCGACGACGTAGGGCAGTACGTCCGGGAACAGCTGCCGGGCCACGGTCTGGCCGTAGCCGTCCGGATCGGCGCAGGTCCCGGTGGCTGCGACGACGGCGGAGATCTGGCCGGCGATGAGCTCGCCGGCGGCGGCGAGATCCTCGGACGGATGCCGCTTGTTTGCGGGGTTGGTGAAGTCGGTGTCGCCGGGCCAGAAGATCGGCCACATCATCGGGTGCCCGCCGCGGTTGATCTGACGCCATCCACCGGCGTCGGTGGCCAGCTTGGTCGCGCACCACACGCCGGTGCGGGCCCCGGGTCGCAGCTGCGGGTGGTCGTGGGGCACCTCCAGCACGATCGATTCCACCGTGGTGCCGGAGAAGCTGTTCTGCGCCTTGTGCGGGTGCCACTCCGACAGGTCCACCGCCGTTCCCTTCGCCACCGCCCCGTTGACGACGGCCAGCAGGGACAGGTCGATGTAGAACGAGTCGGAGATGCGCCCGGCCCAGATGCGGGTGCCGTCGGCGACGGCCGTCTCACTGGTGCGGCCCTCCAGCACGAGGTTTCCCTCGGCGGAGTCCTCCCGCGCCTCGTCCCCGGTCAGGACGTGCAGCCGCAGGGTCTGCCCGTCGTCCGGGTCGGGTTCACCGAAGGAGACCCGGTAGGTCAGGGTCTCGAAGTCGGCGCCGTCGAAGTGAACTTTGAACTCGTAGCGCGCCTCCGGGTGGAACCCGGGCTGCGCGTAGACGCCGGTGATGTCGGAGTTGACGTCCATGACGAACACCGTGCTGTTCTCGCCGGGGAAGACGTACAGGTCGTCGATGAACAGCTGCCCGTTCTGGGCCGCGAGCGGAGTGTCGAGGTGGTGGGACATGAGGGTTCCTTACTGCTCTGGATCTCGTTTCGGGGAGGGTGCCGGACGGATCCGTCCGCCCTTCACCCTGTGGACGTGGGATTGCGAACCGGCTGCGCGCCGTCGTCCTCATCGGCTCGGGACGCTCTCACGTGAGCCGCCGTACACCTGGACCGTCGTACAGACCCGACCATCGGAGCCGACCGCCGTGGCACGACCGCCCTCGATGGCGCAATCCGGTCCTGACCGGCAGGTGCGTGCTGTTCCCGCGGGAAGCGACGGAGTCCATGTCAATCACTGTGCCGATCACACCTGGAGATCGCGACATTTCGAACTTGTCTGCTGTTTTCCGGACGACTTCATCCTTGCCGTGTGAGCGGCGACCCGGTAGTGCCCAACCGGGAATCTGCTCATAGCCTGTGCTTATGAGCCAGTCCCCGCCCGACCTCGGCAGTCTCCGGTTGCTGACACTGGTGGCCGAACTCGGCAGCCTGGGTCGGGCCGCCGAGCTGCTGGGGATCAGCCAGCCCGCCGCCAGCAAGCGCCTGACCTTGCTGGAGCGGCGCCTGGGGCTGACGCTGGTGAATCGCGACACCCGCGGCTCCGTGCTGACCGTGGAGGGCAAGTCGGTGTGTCAGTGGTCGGGGCGGGTGCTGGCCGAAGTGGATTCGCTGATGACGGGTGTCGCGGCACTGCGCGGCGACCGCGCCGTCGACCTGCGCCTGGCCTCGAGCATGACGCTGGCCGAACACTTCGTACCGCGCTGGATCGGCACGCTGCAGCGGCGCACGCCCGATGTCTACGTCAGTCTCAAAGTGACCAACTCCGAACAGGTCGCCGCGCTCGTGGCGAGCGGTCGGATCAGCCTGGGGTTCATCGAAGCGCCCGTGGTGCCGGCCGGGCTCAGCTCGTGCCAGGTGGGCGCCGACCGTCTGGTCGTCGTGGTCGCCCCGCACCATCCCTGGGCACGACGGCGGGAGCCTGTGGAGCTGGCCGAGCTGGCCCGGACTCCGCTCATCGTCCGCGAGGCGGGGTCGGGCACGCGCGAGACCCTCGAACGTGTACTCGCCGGCGCGGGCGTCGAGCAGGTCAGGCCCCTGATGGTCCTGGACGCCAACGCCGCCATGCGCAGCGCCGTGGTCGAAGGCGCCGGTCCGGCGGTGCTCAGCGCGGTCACGGTCCAGGACGACCTCGCCGAGGGGCGCATGGTGGAGATCCCGGTGACGGGGACGGACCTGCACCGGCGTCTTCGCGCGGTGTGGCCGAAGGACACCGCTTTGACGGGCGCGGTCGAGGAACTGCTTCGGATCGCGATGCGTGTCCGCCCCGACGAGTGATCACGCCGTCCGTGTCGTGGAGCCTGCGTCGTGCCCGCCGTGCTGCCCGCGGACGGACTTCCTGGCCACAGGCAGGCACCAGCGGCGAAGGGCCCCGGCACGGCTGCCGGGGCCCTTCACATGTCCGTCCGGTGCTAGAACGTGCCCAGCTTCACGATCGACAGCAGGGCGATCAGCTGGATCGCCGACGCGCCCAGGGCCTTCGGCCACGGCAGGTCGTGGGACTTGCCGACCATCAGGGTGAGCAGGACGCCCGCCGCGACCCAGGTGGCCCAGCCGAGGAGCTGGACGAAGCCGGCGTCGCCGCCGAAGAACATCGCGAACAGGAGACGCGGCGCGTCCGTGACCGACATGATCAGCATGGAGAGGCCGACCGTAGGCTGCCAGGCTCCGTCGCCGCCGAGCTGCCGGGCCAGGGTGTGGGTCACCACGCCCAGCACGAAGGCGGAGAGCACCATCGCGATCGCCGTCACCAGGACGATCGGGACCGCGTTGGTCAGGGTCGCGCTGATCGCGTCCGCGCGGGCGCCGTCGAAGCCGAAGACCGCGAGCAGGCCGTAGAGGAAGGACACGATGAGGGCGGGGCCCCACATCGTGTAGTCCCGCATCTGCAGGAACGTCTGGTTCGGCGCGAGGACGATGCCCTTCAGCAGGTCCTTCCAGTGCAGCCGCGGGCCGATCGGGCCCGGCGGCGCCGCCGAACCGGCGTGATAGGTGGCGCCCTGCGTGTAGGCGCCGGCCTCGTCGACCGAGAAGGCCTGGGTGTGGCCCGGCTGGTTCGCGGCGTACGGGTCGGGGCTGCCGCCGCCGTAGCCGCCGTCGTAGCCGTGATCGTCGCCGAAGTACTCCGGGCCGTCGCCGCCCTGTCCCGGGTGACCGCCGCGCGCCTGCGGGTGCGGCCAGCCGGACCCGCCGCCGTGCTGCGGGTACGGCTGCGGAGCCGACGGGTACCCGTAGGACGGTCCCGCCGGCTGCCCGCCGAAGCTCTGCGGCGGGGCCTGCTGCCCGTACGCGGGTTGTTGCGGTCGCGCTTGCGGGGCACGGTCGTCCCGGCCGCCGCGTCCGTTCCTGAATCCAGCCACGTCTTCGAACGTACCTGGTCCCGGAGATCCGTGTGGCGGGCTCGGGCTTCCGAGCCCGCCATTGCCGCAGAGCTGTGACATCCCCTAAGGGGAACCCCGGGGGCGGTCAGGGCCGATCAGGGCCACCCCCGACGCCCCCTCGGCGCCGCTCACTGGGCGAACAGGAAGCCCAGCTGCGACCATGTGCCCGACAGTGCCTCCTGCGCCGCCCCGAAGCTCACCGCGCCCGTGGCCGTCAGGCCGGAGGACGAACCGCGCAGGGCCCATACGGCGCCCCGCCCGCCGTTCTCGTACCGGGCACCCACCGCGAGGTCGGCCTTGCGGTCGCCGTTGAGGTCGGCCAGGTGGACGGCGCTGCCCCAGAAGTCGTTCTTCTCGTTCGAGTCCGGCACCCCCGGCGTGTTCTGGGTCCAGCGGGTGGAGCCCGCGCCCGTCAGACCGGCCGCGGAGCCGCGCAGCAGCGTGACGGTGCCGGTCTGCCAGGCCGCGCCGACCCCCTCGAACTCGGCGCCGACCGCGACGTCGGCGTAGCCGTCGCCGTTGACGTCACCGACCGAGAGCGAGCTGCCGAACGAGCTGGTGCCGGAGGCATGCGTGGTGCCGGGGACGCCCGGGCTGTCCTGGGTGAGGGCCGCCTGCGGGGTGGGGCCCACACCGTGCGCGCCGCCCAGGTAGGCCTTGACGACGCCGGGCCCGACCGTGGAGCCGTTGACCGGGGAGCAGGAGGTGACGATGTCGTCGTAGCCGTCCCCGTTGAGGTCGCCAAGGACCGCCCGCTCGTAGCCGCCGCTCTCCAGCGTCCGCAGCGGCTTGGGGCGGGAACCGGCGCCCAGGTACACCAGGTTGCCGTCGATCCACTCGCCCGTCCCCGAGTGGATCGTGCCGCTGACCACCAGGTCGTCGACGCCGTCGCCGTTGACGTCGCCGGCGGCCAGCGACTGGGAGCCGTAGCTGTCGCCGGTCCTCAGTGAGGGAACCACCCAGGTGCGGGACGCGGCCCCGGCGGTCCTGGTGAAGCCGCCCCGGAAGATCTGGACGTCGGCGCCGGTGCTGCCGACGGCCAGGTCCGCCCGGCCGTCCGCGGTGAAGTCGCCGATCGCCAGGGACATACCGAAGCGGTGGTGGGAGGAACGGGCCGGGTCGGCGACGGCCCGCCCGCCGGACAGACCCTTCTTGCTCCCCCACAGGATCGTCACCGACCCGGCTTCGCCGTCCTCGCCCTCGGCACCGACGGCCAGGTCGGCGTAACCGTCCCGGTTCAGGTCACCGAAGGCCAGCGAGGAACCGAAGTCGTCGTACTTCTCGGCGGTGCCCGGAACGCCCGCCGAGTTCTGGGTGACGACCGTACGGTTCGACGCCTTGATCCCGGACCTGGAGCCGTAGCTGACGACGACCGCGCCGGCGTCCGCCCTGCCGCCGACCGTGGCGCCCGGGGCGGCGGTGGCGAGGTCGTGGTAGCCGTCGCCGTTGAAGTCGTCCGCGTACTTGGCGGGCGCGGCGGAGGCCGGCCCGGCCAGCGGGACCAGGCCCGCGGTGAGGAGGGCGGCGAGGGTCGCCGCCGTACGGACACGCATGATCAGCCCTCCAGGACGTCGCCGAAGTAGGCGGTGCCCGACGGGCCGCCCAGGGTGGTGCCGGTGCAGGACTTCGAGCCGCCCGCCGTGATGCCGGCGGTGGTGGACTTGAAGAACCAGACGGCGCCCGCGCCCTTGTCCTCGTTCGAGGCGGAGGCGACCAGTTCGGCGCGGCCGTCGCCGTTCGCGTCGACGAGGCGGACGGCCCCGCCGAAGTAGTCGAGGGTCTCCGCGGTGCCGGGGACGCCCGCCGTGTTCTGGGAGAAGACCTTGGCGCCGCCGCCGGTCAGGCCGGAGGCCGAGCCGCGCAGCACGGTGACCGTGCCCGCCTTCCGCGCCGAGCCGAGGGTCTCGTCCTCGGCGCCGACCGCGATGTCGGCATATCCGTCGCCGTTCACGTCCCCGGCGGACAGGCTCCAGCCGAAGCCGTCGCCCTTCTCGCCCTTCTCCGGGACGCCCGCCGTGTCCTGGGTGATCCGGACCGGGCTACGGCTGCTGAGGCCTCCGGCCGCGCCGTACGTCACCGTGACAGCGCCGCCGAGGCCGCCGTTCGGCTCGGTGGCCGACTTCTCCATGAAGTTGCCGGTGACGATGTCGCCGTAGCCGTCCTTGTTCACGTCGGCGATGACCGCGTCGTAGCCGCCCGCGAGCTTCTTGCCGACCTTGAGGGTGCCGGTGGCGGAACCGGTGTAGAGGACGCTGCGGGTGCGGTAGTCGCCGGAGTCGGTCTCCTCCTGGCCCATGACCAGCAGGTCGCTCCTGCCGTCGGCGTTGACGTCGCCGGCGATCAGCTTGTCGGCGTAGATCGTGGTCTGGGCGATCGTGTCGATGCCGACCAGGGCGGCCGCCTTGCCCTTGCGGGTGAAGGGGCCGCGGAAGACGTTCAGGGAGGGCGTGGCGTTGTTGCCGACGGCCAGGTCGGTGTGCCCGTCGCCGTCGAAGTCGCCCGCCGCCAGTGCCCAGCCGAGTTCGTTGCGGTACCTCGGCATCGGTGAGGAGAGGTTGCTGGCGCCCTTGAGGCCGCTCGCGCCGCCCCACAGGACGGTCACGTTGCCGTAGGAGTCGGTGCTGCCGATCCGCTCGCTGTGCACGCCGACGACCAGGTCGGTGTATCCGTCGCCGTCCAGGTCGCCGGTGGTGAGCCGGTCTCCGAAGTAGTCGCCGGAGGCCGGGTTGCCGGGGACGCCGGTGGTGGCCTGGCTGATGATCTGGCGTTTGGCGGTGTCGAGGCCGCTCTTCGTGCCGTAGACGACCGCCACGTATCCGGCGCCGGACTTGCCGGAGACCTTGGCGACGGGCGCGGCGATCGCGAGGTCGCGGTAGCCGTCGCCGTTGAAGTCGCCGGACAGGCCCGAGGGGGCGGCGGTGGCGGTGGCGGCGGGCAGCGCGGTGAGCAGGCCCGTGGTGAGGGCCGTGGCGAGCAGCAGGGTGGTGCGCTTGGGCATGGACTTCCCCGTGAGTGGTGAGGAGACGTGAGTGGTGAGGAGCGGAGACGCGGAGGCGGTGCGGCGGGCGGTGCCTGGTGCCGGAGCGGGCGCGCGGGACCGGGCAGGCCCGTGGTCGTGCGACCGGCGGGCCTGCCCGTACGCCGTCCGGAGAAACTCCGGTGACCCGCGGGTCAGTCGGCGAAGATGGCGCTGAGCTGCGGGGTGCCGGTCGTCGAGACGCCCAGCTTGCTCGTGGACAGGGCCCGTGAACCGGTCGTGGTGATCTTCGAGCCGTTGGACGGCAGGTAGGTGACCGCGCCGTCGCCGGCGTTCTCGTACGAGCCGACGATCAGGTCGGCCCGGCCGTCGCCGGTGACGTCGTCGAGCTTGACGTCGGCGCCGAAGAGGTCGTTCTTCTCGTCGTCGCCGGGGACGCCGGCCGTGCTCTGCGCGAAGGACTGGGCGCCGGAGGCCAGGTTGATCCCGGTCTTCGAGCCGTAGACGACGGTGACCTGGCCGGTGTTGGTGTTGCTGCCGATGTCCTCGTTCGGGGTGGTGACGACGAGATCGGCGTAACCGTCGCCGTTGACGTCGCCGAGGTCGATCTCCCAGCCGAACCCGTCACCCTTCTCGGAGGTGCCGGGGACGTTGGCGGAGTTCTGGTTGAACATGGTGGCCTTGGCCGGGCCGGAGGCGCTGCCGTAGGTGATCGCCACCCGGCCGCCGGTGGCGGAGTCCGGGAAGACGGTCCCGCCGCTGCTGGCGTCCCAGGAGGCGCCGCTGACGATGTCGCCGTAGCCGTCGCCGTTGATGTCGCCGACGCCGGTGACGATGCCGCTCTTCAGTGACTTGGCGCCGGTCACGGTCACGCCCCTGGAGCTGCCCGGCAGCCAGTAGTTGGTGTTCCAGTGGCTGCTGGTCTTCGTCTCGTACCCGTCGACGATCAGGTCGGTACGGCCGTCGCCGTTGACGTCGCCGGCGGTGAGCTTCATCGGGCCGTACGGGTAGGAGCTGGTGCCCGGCTCGATCGGCGGCTTGACGGTGTACCGGCCGCCGGACGTGCCGCTGGCGGAGAAGCCGCCCTTGAGCACCCACAGGGTGGCGGCGGAGCTGCCGACGGCGAGGTCGGCCTTGCCGTCGCCGTCGAAGTCGCCGGCGGCCAGCTGCAGTCCCCAGTAGTCGTGGCTGCTCGGCGACGGGTCCTTGATGTCGACGCCCTTGCCGGTGAGGCCGCTCTTGGAGCCCCACAGGAGGGTGACGGTGCCGCCGTCGGTGTCGGAACCGACCTTCTCCTCAGGGGAGCCGACGGCCAGGTCGTCGTAGCCGTCGGCGTTGAAGTCGGCGTACGCCAGGGTCTCGCCGAAGCTGTCGCCCGCCTCGGCGGTGCCGGGGACTCCGGCGCTGTTCTGGCTGAGGGTGGTGCGCTTGGTGGTGGTGATGCCCGAGGCGGAGCCGTAGAGGGCGACGACCTGGCCGGCGCCCTTGTGACCGCTGACGTAGGCGGTGGTGGCCGAGGTGGCGATGTCGCCGATGCCGTCGCCGTTGAAGTCGGCGCGCGCGACCTTGAACGAGTCCGCGGCCGTGGCCGAGGCGGCGGAGAACGTGAGCAGACCGCCCGTCAGCGCGGCCGCGGTGGCCGTCGCGAGGGCGAGTCGCGGGAACGTGTGCATGCGGGTTGTCTCCTGCGGCATGCGGGGGCCGCCCGCCTCCCGGCGGGCGGCCGGAGTCAATGGTGTCCAGCGGTCAGAAGACCCGCACCGAGGAGCAAGGGTTGTACATGACTGCGGTGAAGATGTGAGGACTCTGTGACTCCCGCCGGACCGGAGAAGCGGTGCGGCCGCGACGGGAGCTGACGCACCGCTAGCCGACGAGGGTCTGCTTCGGGCGGACCACGCAGAACTCGTTGCCCTCAGGATCGGCCAGCACGGTCCACGACTCGTCGCCGCTCTGCCCGACGTCCGCCCTGCGGGCGCCGAGTGCGAGGATGCGTTCGATCTCGGCCTCCCGGTCCTCCGCGGCGGACGTCAGGTCGAGGTGCAGGCGGTTCTTGACGGTCTTGCCGTCGGTCACCGGCATGAAGCAGATGCCCACCGGTGCGGTCTCGTCCGGCCCGATCACCACCTCCCGCTCCCGCTCGGACAGGATCCGCCAGCCGAGTACCTCGGCCCAGAACCGGGCCAGGGCGGGCAGATCGTGGGCGTCGATGACGATGTGGTGCAGCGACAGGGGCACGTCGGGCAGTATGCCCGCGGCCGGCGGGACAGGTCCTGGAGACGGACACCGGCGCCCGGGCCGGTGGGGTGACCGTGCGCCGGTGACACCGGCTCGGCTCCCGGACCGTCATCGTGCCGCACCGGAACATGCGGCCTCCCGGCCGCTCAGACCCTCCTGATCATCCCTGCGGCAGGATGGGCGCATGAGCGTAGCCGAGATCAACGTGCTCGCCGTGCCCGTCGAGCAGCGGGAGACGCTGGAGAAGCGGTTCGCGTCCCGGGCGCACGGCGTGGAGAACTCGGGCGGGTTCGAGTGGTTCGAGCTGCTGCGGCCGCAGCGGGTGCGCTGAAGTACTACCGAGGCCTGCCCCGTGGGTCGGTGATCGTGGTTTCCGTTCATCGTTCCCCAAACCGGTGTGGCGTGGCGCGGCCTGCCCACGCGCCTGGGCGGCTGGAAGACGGTCTGGGAACGCTGGTTGGGGCGACTGTCGCAGCCGGCCCCTACGCTGTGAGCGATCTACGGCCGGCTGACCGGAAGGCATGATGACCCCCACCCCCAGACCGACGGCTGAAGCGATACTCGCCCTTCTTCCCGAACTCGCTCCCCACGCGCGCGACGCGGTCCTGTTCCATCCCGAGCGGGCAGAGCCGGACTGCCGGACCAGTTCCATCGGCGGACCACTGCTGTGGCCGGGTGACGAACCGTGGCCCGAGTGCTCCTTGCCCGACGTGAACAGCCCTGATGGCGAGCCCGCCACCGCCATGGTGCCGGTCGCACAGATCTTTCAGCGCGACGCGCCGGGTCCCTGGTGGCCCGCAGGCATCGACCTCCTGCAGATCCTCTGGTGTCCCAACGAACACTGGGATCCTCCGGCCCGGCAGGCCGACATCAGCCCTGTGGTCGAGGTGCGGTGGCGTCGGGCCGCTGACGTGATCAGCCATGGGACGACTCCGCCGCCGCCCTCACGCTACGAAGAGGACGGCTACCTTCCGCAGGCGTGCGCCATCAGCGCCGAGCGCGTGACCGACTTCCCTTTCCCTGAGGAACTGCCGGCAGAGCTCCGTCCGCGGCTTGAGAACCTGATCCGCGAGACCGGCGACGGCGGTGACGTCATCACCCGCGTCGCCGGCTGGAAACTCGGCGGTTGGCCGACTTGGCACCTGACGTACCCCACGGTCCTTGCCTGCGATGACTGCGGCACGGCCATGACGCTCCTGTTCACCGTGGCCAGCGACGACGAGACAGGGGTTGTCGTCGGCCGGTGGGGAGACCTGCGCATCTTCACCTGCCCCGCCGACCACCGTCACGCGTTCCAGGTGGACCTGCACTGACCTGCGGCTCACTTCCCGCAGCACGATCCATCCGGCTTGGCCCCGGGGCTCGTTCCAGGTGGTCCCGCTCGCCGCGGCCCGGCCGCGGCGCTTCGCCCGCCGCACTGCGTGCCCGGCGGTACCACGCGCGGAACGGCATCGTCCTCGTACCGTTCCGTGACGCACGACCGATCGAGTACGGCCGACTCCGGCCACGCAACGGTGTCACTGCGCGGATCCGTTCCTTCGTCGAAACCGTCTGCGCGGTCGCCTCCCGTGCCGCCTTCAGAACGCGCGCGGACAAAGCCTCCCGGCCGCTCACGCCTTCCTGATCATCCCTGCGGCAGGATGGGCGCATGAGCGTAGTCAAGATCAACGTGCTGGCCGTGCCCGTCGAGCAGCGGGAGACGCTGGAGAAGCGGTTCGCGTCCCGGGCGCACGCCGTGGAGAACTCGGACGGGTTCGAGTGGTTCGAGCTGCTGCGTCCGGTCGAGGGGACCGATCAGTATCTCGTGTACACGCGGTGGCGGGACGAGGAGGCCTTCCAGGCGTGGATGGAGGGGCCGATGAAGACGGCGCATCAGGGGGGTGCCGAGGGCGAGCGGGCGAAGCCGGCGGCTTCCGGGTCGACGCTGTGGTCCTTCGACGTGGTGCAGTCGGCGGGGCCGAAGGGCGCGTAGCGACCGGTGTCCGTGCGGGTGTGCACGGCCCGCCGTGGTGGCGGGCCGTGCGGAGCCGGCGGACGGAGACCGGTGGCTCAGGCCGAGGTGGCTGTCCTCTCCGGCGTGCGGGCCGGGGCGGGCAGGGTGCGGCGGGTGCGGGTCGGAAGGGCGAGGGTCGGGTGGGCCACCGCCCAGGCCGCGCCCTTGCAGACCAGTTCCTTGTAGAGGGCGGCGGTGCGTCCCGTCAGGGCCTGCCGTACGGCGCGGTCGTCCGCGGTGACGTACTGGATCAGGCCCTGCCCGCGGCCCAGCGAGATGCACTGGTTGAAGTAGCGCAGCGGCACCTTCGGGAGCTTTCCGCCGGTCAGGCGGGCCGCGAGGGCGTCCGCGGCCTGCCACGCCATCGGGGCGCCCGTGGCGCACGACATGCGCAGCGGCTTGCCGCCGGGGCCCGCCGCCAGCGCCGCGTCGCCGACCGCGTACACGTCCGGGTGCGAGACCGACCGCATGGTCCCGTCGACCACGATCCGGCCGGAGCCGGTGACCTCCAGCGTGCCGGCCGCCGCGACGGGGTGGACGGCGAAGCCGGTGGTCCACACCGTGACCGCGGCGGGGATCGTCGCGCCGTCGGCGGTGGTGACATGGCCGGCCGCCACTGCGGTGACGGCGCTGTGCTCGTGCACGGCGACACCGAGCCCGTCGAGGACCTTCCGCAGGTGCCGGCGGCCCTTGGGGGAGAGCCAGTCACCGAGGGCACCGCGGGCGGCGAGGGCGACGGCCAGGTCCGGGCGGGCCTCGGCGATCTCGGTGACGGCCTCCAGACCGGTGAGTCCGCCGCCGACCACGAGCACGGGCTGTCCGGCCGGCAGGGCGGCGAGGCGCTCGCGGAGCCGGAGCGCGCCGGCGCGGCTCGCGATCTGGTGGGCGTGCTCGGCGGTGCCGGGGACGCCCTGGTCGTTCCAGGCGCTGCCGAGGGCGTAGACGAGGCTGTCGTACTCCAGCACCTCCGTCTTCCCGTCCCTGTCGCCTGAGTCGACGGTGGTGACCGTCCGCCGGTCGGCGTCCACGGCGGTGACCCTCGCGAACCTCAGCCGCACGCCGGTGCCCGCGAACATCTCGGCGAGGGGCCGGGACCTGAGCTCCTGGCCGGTCGCCAGCTGGTGCATCCGGACACGCTCGACGAAGTCGGGTTCGGCGTTGACGAGGGTGATGGCGACGTCTTCGCGGTGCAGCCGCCTGGCGAGACGGCCGGCGGCGATGGCTCCGGAGTATCCGGCGCCGAGGACGACGATGCGGTGCTGCATGTCCGTGCTCCTGTCGGGAAACGGCGGGTCGAGCGGGTCGCCCCTTGAACCGGGCAGCCCGCCGTTTCCTGACAGGAACGCGGAGTGAAGCGGCTCACACCCGGTCAGAAGAGCCGGAGCAGGGGTTCGCCGTGGCCGGTGGCCGTCCACTGCCTGGTCGCGCGTTCGAGCTTGTCGGGGTTGACCTGGTTGCGGAGCGCGGCGATGCCCTCGGCGGTGATCTCCAGGCACATGACCCCGAAGACCCGCCCGTCGACGACCGCCACCAGGGCGGGGCCGCCGTTGGCGGTCGCGGCGTGGAGTTCGACCGGGCCGCCGGCCAGGGCCCGCTGTGCCGGTCCCGGCTTGAACAGGCCCCGCATGAACGTCGCGACCGCGAGGGCGCCCTCGAACGCCTTGGCCCGGGCCGGCACCTTCCCGCCGCCGTCGCCGACCGCGACGGCGTCCTGGGTGAGCAGCCGGACCAGCGGCTCGGTCCGGCCGCTGGTGGCGGCCGTGAGGAACTCCTCGATGATCCGCCGGGCGGCGGCCTCGTCGACCTCGGCACGCGCCTTGCCGGCCGCGACATGCCCTCTGGCCCGGTGGAAGGTCTGCTGGCTGGCGGCCTCGGTGATGTCGAGGATCCGGGCGATCTCCCGGTGCGGATAGTCGAAGGCCTCCCGCAGCACGTACACCGCCCGCTCGCCGGGCGTGAGCCGCTCCAGCAGGGTCAGGACGGCGTACGACACGGACTCGCGCCGCTCGGCGGTGTCGGCAGGGCCGAGCATCGGGTCTCCGGCGAGCAGCGGCTCGGGGAGCCACTGGCCCACGTAGGTCTCGCGCCGGGCGCGGGCCGAGGTGAGCTGGTTGAGGCACAGGTTGGTGAGCACCTTCGTCAGCCAGGCCGCGGGGACCTCGATACGGCCGGTGTCGGCGGCCTGCCAGCGCAGGTACGTCTCCTGCACGGCGTCCTCGGCCTCGCTCGCGGAGCCGAGGAGGCGATAGGCGAGGGCCGCCAGCCGGGGCCTGGCCGCCTCGAACCGGTCCACCTCGCTCATGGTCTGGGCCATGGCCAGGATCCTAGGCCGTGTCCGCACGGCACACACCGGCCCGACGCGCATCGACGTCGGCGGCGACTTCTACGACCTGCTGCGCCTCGACGCCCACCACGCGGCGGCCGTCATCGGTGACGTGGAGGGCCACAGCATGGCCGCGGCCGCCCTGATGGGGCAGGTCCGCACCGCCATCCACGCCCACGCCACCACCGGAGCCGCCCCGGACCAGGTCATCGCCCGCACCAACCGGCTGCTCGCCGACCTCTCCTCCGACCTCCTGGTGACCTGCCTCTACGTCCACCTGGACCTGCTCGGCCAGGAACTGACCATGGCCAGTGCCGGCCACGCACCGCCCCTGCTGCGCCCCGCGCCCGGCCGGGCCCACTGCCTGCACGTCGACCCCGGCCCGCCCCCGGGCGTCGACACGGAGGCCCGTTATCCCGTCACCCGCGCCGCGCTGCCGGCCGGTGCCGTCCTCGCCCTGTACACCGACGGCCTGATCGAACGCGCCGGCACCGACGTCCAGCACGCCACCGCCGACCTCGCCGCCCACCTCGCCCGGGCCGACGCGCACGACCTGGAACGCCTGATGGAGGACCTCGTCCAGTACACCTGGCCGGCCGGTGGCCACACCGACGACGTGGCGGTGCTCCTGCTGCGGACGGCCGTGGCGGCGGGGCCGGGCCGGGGTGCGGGACCCCGTGGTGACGGCCGCGGGCCGTAGGGGTGGCACCGGCCGCCGTACTCCGGAGTCGGTTGTAGGGCGCACCGCGCGGCGGGATGCTGGGAGCGGGTGCGGGCATCCCGGACGCGCGGGCCGCCGGGCACCCGGAGGCACCATGGAGGGACGGGAACCGGAAGGCCCGGCAGTCGTACCCGACGACCTCGCGGTCGTCGTCGACGCCGACGGGTCGGTCCTGGTGTGGAGCGCCGGTGCCCGGCGGCTGCTCGGATACGAACCCGGCGAGATCGTCGGCCTCCCCGCCCGCAACCTGCTCGCCACCGGCCTGCCCGCCTCCGCGCGCCGCCACATCGCCGCGGCGCACCGCTGGTCCACGGAGGTGGCTCTGCGGCACCGCAACGGCGACCGGATCGTCGTACGCCTCCAGGGCATCCCTCTCGCGGACGCGGGCGACCGGCCGCTCTGGCTGGTGAGCGGTGCCGTGCGGACGGCCGTGTCCGGGCACGACCAGCCCGGGGCGGCCACCCTGTGGGACTTCACGCTCGCCCAGCTGCCCGTGCCGGTGGCGATCTACGACCGGGAGGCCCGGCTGGTCGCCGCCAACGAGGTCATGACCGAGGTCATGGGCCTGCCCGTGGCGGAGATGCGGGGCCTGACCCTGCGGGAGATCGAGTCCGGCCCGCCCTTCGACGAGTACGACCGCCTCCAGCGGCAGGTCCTGCGCACCGGGCGGACCGTCTTCCACGAGCAGCACGCCCAGGCGCCCGGGGAGACCCGGGAGCACGCCTGGTCGATGTACCTCTCCCCGCTGAAGGACGCGTCCGGCACCGTGCAGGGCCTGTCCGCGATCGTCTTCGACACCACCGAGCAGTACTGGGCCCGCCGCCACCTGGCCGTCCTCAACGACGCGAGCCTGCGTATCGGCAGCACACTGGACGTGACCCGGACCGCCGAGGAGCTGGCCGAGGTCGCCGTGGGCGGGTTCGCGGACTACGTCACCGTCGATCTGCTGGAGTCCGTCGCCCAGGGCGACGAGCCGGTACCGCTGCCGACCGACGAGCCCGTCACCGTACGCCGTATCGCGCACCGCTCGGTGCTGGCCGGCTGCCCGGAGAAGGTGGCCGACCCCGGCGACCCGGTCCGCTACCCGGTGGACACGCCTCCGATGTGGACCCTGCTCGCCGGTCACGGCACCCGCCAACGGCCGGGCGACCCCGGCATGACGGAGTGGATCGGCGCCTTCCAGGCCCGCGCCGGCACCGTCGCCCGACCCATGATCCACTCGGTGCTGATGGTCCCGCTGCGCGCCCGTGGTGTCACCCTCGGCCTGGTGCACTTCCTGCGGCACCGCACGCCCGAGTCGTTCACCGAGGACGACCAGCGGCTCGCGGAGGAGATCGTCGCCCGCGCCGCGGTGTGCGTGGACAACGCCCGCCGCTACACCCGGGAGCGCCGCACCGCGCTCGCCCTCCAGTGCAGCCTGCTGCCCGGCCGGCCGCCGCCCGACCTGGAGGCGACCGAGGTGGCCTACCGTTATCTGCCCACGGGGTCCGGAGCGGAGGTCGGCGGCGACTGGTTCGACGTGATCCCGATGTCCGGCGCCCGGGTCGCCCTGGTCGTCGGGGACGTCGTCGGCCACGGCATCCGCGCCTCGGCGACGATGGGCCGCCTGCGCACGGCGGTACGGACGCTGGCGGACGTCGACCTCGCCCCCGACGAACTCCTCACCCAGCTGGACGACCTCGTCATCGGGCTCGCCAGGGAGGAGGACCCGCGGACCACGTCGGGGGAGGTCGGCGCGACCTGCCTCTACGCCGTGTACGACCCGGTGACCCGGCGCTGCACCATGGCCCGGGCCGGCCATCCGCCGCCCGCCCTGGTCACCCCCGCCGGCGAGGTCCGTCTGCTGGACCTGCCGGCCGGCCCGCCGCTCGGCCTGGGCGGCCTGCCCTTCGAGTCCACCGAGGTGGAACTGGCGGACGGCAGCCTGCTCGCCCTCTACACCGACGGCCTGGTGGGGACCACCGGCCAGGACATCGACGTGGGCCTGGGCCTCCTCCGCCGGGCCCTGGCCGCCCCGGCAGCACCCCTGGAGGAGACCTGCGACCGCGTCCTGCACACGCTGCTGACCGACCGCCCGGCCGACGACATCGTGCTCCTGCTGGCCCGCACCCGTGCCCTGGGCGCCGGGAAGGTCCGCACCTGGCAGCTCCCGCGGCATCCGGCGGCGGTCGCCGGGGCCCGCAAGATGGCGACCCGGCAGCTGGAGGCCTGGGGCCTGACGGACGCGGCCTTCGTCACGGAGCTGATCGTCAGCGAACTGGTCACCAACGCGGTCCGCTACGGCGACGGCCCGATCGCCCTCCGCCTGATCCGCGACGCGTCCCTGATCTGTGAGGTCTCCGACGGAAGCAGCACGGCCCCGCATCTGCGCCGGGCACGGGTCTACGACGAGGGCGGCCGGGGTCTGCTCCTGGTCGCCCAGCTCTCGGAACGCTGGGGCAGCCGCCAGACGCCGACCGGCAAGACGATCTGGGCGGAACAGCCACTGCCGGCCTCGGCGCTCGTCTAGCGGGCGCGTGCACGGCCCCGCGAGCCGGACGGCAGTCGCCGGGCGGCCCTGGGGCGGAGAGACCCTGATGCGGAGAGACCCTGAGGCCGCTCGGCGGATCACGCCGTGGACGCAGGGGCCGCCGGGCCCGCCTGCGGCGCCGATGAGGCGCGGACTTCCCGCGGCCTGATCCGCCGGGCAGGCCCTAGTGGGGGACGGGAACGTCCCGGCGCAGCACGTCGATCACGGCGCAGACGACCGCCGAGGCGACGAAGGTGCCCACCATGACCAGGGCCACTCCCACCATGAACAGGCCGCTGGCGTCGTCCGACCAGTCGACGCAGGCGGCGAGCGTCAGCCCCGCGGTCGTACCGCCCACGGCGGCCGCGCTGTGTCCCCGGACGGCCGTCCAGCCGACGGCCACCAGCAGGGTGAGCACGAGCCCGCCGACCTGCCAGACCTCGTAGGGCCCGCTCGTCGATCCGTCTGCCTGCACGTCGTACCGCTGGTCCCAGCCCAGCCACCCGGCCCAGGCCGCCGCCGACGCCCCGGCCGACGCGAGCGCCGGCAGCACGGCCTGAGGAACTGGCTTGTGAATTCTCATGCGTTCAGCGTCGCGGCCGGTCCGGGTGCCGGACAGAGCACGGATACTCAGACCGACCCGAGTACCTGCTGCGCCGGGCGAAGCGCTCGGGCCGTGCCCTGATACCGCGTCCGCACGTCCTGTTCCGGCTGTTCCCCGGCCCGGGCGTCGTGCTCGACGGCTTCGACGCCGTCGAGTTGGTCCACGGCCGTTGGTCCACGGCCGTTCCCTGGACGGTGGTGGCCGGTCACGGCCGTTCGGCGGGCGCGGGATGCGCGGGAGGGGGCGTGCGGGCCGCGCGCGCCGCCAGTTCCAGGAGTTCGTCGACCGACCACTGGTCGTAGGCGTGCTCGCCGTGCTTGGCGGCCAGGATCTGGCCGTCGGGGGCGACGAGGAAGTCGGCGGGAAGGCCGAGCCGGCCGCCGTGCGGGCTGCTGGCGGGCAGGTGTTCGCGTCCGCGGACGACGTGCCAGGCGCCGCTCACCACCGCTCGGACGATCGGCCACCAGGCGCGCGGCGCGAGCAGGGCGCGGGGCGACTGTTCCACGCCGAACTCCCGGTACAGCCGTTTGTCCGGGTCGGCGACGACGGCGAACGGAAGGTCTCCGGTGTGGCGGCGCAGTTCCTCGGCGGGCGAGTGGAAGACGACCACCTCGCGGATCCCGGCGGCCTCGATCTCGTGGTGCCGCCGCACCACCGAGCGCAGGTGCATATTGCAGACCGGGCATCCGGCGAAGCGCCGGAACTGGAGGTGGACCGGGCGGGTGGGGTC
The DNA here is from genome assembly GCF_042754285.1 of Streptomyces sp. NPDC059224. NCBI lineage: Bacteria > Bacillati > Actinomycetota > Actinomycetes > Kitasatosporales > Streptomycetaceae > Streptomyces > Streptomyces sp. NPDC059224. Next base: position 167,029 of record NZ_JBHZAN010000006.1, on the reverse strand, counting down.
GGGGACGGTGACGGGGTCGCCGGAGACCGTACTGAGACCGCGCCGGGGCACGGTGGAGCCGGGACCCATGGGGCTACGGGGTGTGCGCATGACTGTTCCCCTCCGTAAGCGTACGGCATACGCCTACCAGCGTAGGCGTATGCCGTACGCTGTCAACCGCCATGCCACGACCGCGTTCCGTCACCCCCGACCAGCTCGCCTCGGCCGCTCTCGCCGTCATCGACCGCGAGGGGCTCGCCGGACTGTCGATGCGCGCCGTCGCCAGGGAACTCGGCATGAGCACCATGGGGCTCTACCGGTACGTGCGCGACCGCGAGGAGCTGGAGAGGCTCGTCGTGGAGCTCGTCCTGGGCGCCGTGGACACCGAGCCGCCCGACCCCGGCGCCCCGTGGCGCGAACGGATCACGGTCCTGGTGCGACGGATGCGCGAGGCCGTGGGCGCCCATCCCGCGGTCGTCCCGCTGATCATCGCCCACCGCCACCACTCCCTCGGGGTGCTGCGCTGGTCGGAGACCGTGCTCGTGGTCCTCGGCGGGACGGGCGTGACGGGAGAGCGGCGGGTCGTCGCCCTGCGCGCGCTGCTCAGCTACCTCAACGGGGCGATCCAGCTGGAGCATCTCGGCTCCCTGGCCGGTCCCGGGACGGCGGCCATCGCCGAACTGTCGTCCGACGACTTCCCGCTGATGGCCGAGACCGCCCACGACGCCCGGAACGTCGAAGCCGACCGCGAGTTCCTCGGCGGGCTCGGCATGCTGCTGGACGGTCTCGAAGGGCTCGGCGGCGTCAGCCGCTGATCACCCGGTCCACGACCAGGGTGTCGCTCACCTGCCGGAGCGCGGCCAGCCTGCCGTCACGGACGGTCCACAGGTGCATGAACCTGGCGTCGGCCGTCGCCCCCCCGCCTGCTCACGGTGTGGTAGTGCCCGAGGGCGAAGACATGGTCCTCCCCGTCCGCGAAGTACTCCTCGCCCACGGGGTAGAAGGTGTCGAAGTTCTCCATCAGCGGGCCGGAGAAGTCCCGGCCCACGCTCTGCGGGCCGTGATGGACCCCGCCGCCGGGGAAACCGGGCGTGATGCCCCAGACGAGTTCCGGGTCCATGACCTCCTGGAAGACCTCCGGCGCCACCCTGGACGCGTAGAAGCGGCGGACGAGGGCGATGTTCTCCGGTGCGGACATGACGGCGGCTCCTCCGACGGAAACGGACGGCCGATCAGGGCCGGGGCAGTACCAGACCGGGGCGGCACGGGCCGCGGGGAGAAACGCCGTCCGGCCGGAACGTGTGACGCCATCGCCAGGAGAGCACGAACGTGAGTACGGTTGATCACGAGCCTTCCGCAGGAGCCCCCATGCCCTCCGTACCTCCCGTGCCTCCCCAGCCTCCCGCGCCTCCGCTGTCCAAGCCCCGCTTCGCCGTTCTCGGTGCCGGCACCATCGGGTGTCACCTCGGCGGCCATCTGCGCGCCGCCGGGTACGACGTGACGCTCATCGGCAGGCCCGCCGCCATGGACGTGCTGCGCGAGCGGGGACTGACCCTCAGCACCTCCGTCCGGCCGCCCGTCCATCTCGCGCCGGAGCGGCTCACGCTGGCCACCGGCGCGCAGGCCGCGGCCGACGCCGACTACGTGCTGGTCACCGTGAAGAGCGCCGGCACCGCGACCGCCGCCAGGGAACTCGCCGCGCAGCTCGCCCCCGGCGCGGTCGTGGTGAGCTTCCAGAACGGGCTGCGCAACCCCGCCACCCTGCGCGCCGCTCTCCCCGGTCACACCGTGCTGGCCGGGATGGTGCCGTACAACGTGGTGCGGTCCGGGCCGGGCACCGTGCACCAGGGCATGCCGGGCAGACTCATGACCGAGCCGGACGCCACGCTCGTCACCGCCTTCCGCGCGGCGCACCTGGCCGTCGAGGCCCGTACCGACATGTCCGAGGTGCAGCACGCCAAACTGCTGCTGAACCTCAACAACGCGGTCAACGCCCTGTCCGGGCTGCCGCTCCGCGACCAGCTCGGCGAGCGGGCCTACCGCCGCTGCCTCGCCCTGTGCCAGCGGGAGGCCCTCGCCGCCTACCGCGCCGCCGGGCTCACCCCGGCCCGCCTCGGCCCCACCGCGCCCGCTGTCACCCCCTACGTCCTGGCGCTGCCCGACGGCCTGTTCCGGCGGCTGGCGGGGGCGACCCTGCGGATCGACGCGCAGGCCCGCTCCTCGATGTGGGAGGACCTGCAACGCGGCCGGGCCACCGAGATCGACTCCCTCCAGGGCGAGATCGTCGCCCTCGCCGCCGCCCACGGACGGACCGCCCCCGCGAACGCCCGGCTGGTCACCCTGGTGCGGGCGGCGGAGGCCGCGCCGCGCACCTGGCAGGGCCGGGAGCTCTACGCCGAACTGCGCGCGGCACGCTGAACGGGCGCGTACGACGGCCTCGCCGACGCCGTGCGGACCGCCCCGGACACCGCGCCGGGCGAACCGGACCCGCCGCGGCCGACGGTCGCCGCCGAGAGCCGCGGACGGATCCCCGCAGGCCCGACCGGAGGCGCAGACCGACAGGCCGGGAAGATCACCGGGCGGGGCACGCTGTGCGGCCGGCATGGGGACACGCCGGGGCCGCACCCGGGGTGATCGTGTGGCGATGAGCCCGGCCGTCGACGTGTTCGTGGCGGATCCCGAGCCGATCCCGAGTGCCGTGCCCCGATTCGAGGAGGCGGTGGGTCCCGCGACCTCGCGGGCGGCGGAGCCCGACATCGCCGACGCGCTCGGCGGACGCGCCGCCGCGGCGTCGGCGATACGCCGAACGGACTGATCACGTGCCGGGCGCGGGCGGCCGGCCACGCCGCGCACCGGCCAGGCCGCTGACGGAAATCTGTCACGGCGGAGTCACATCTCCAGGACCGACGGCGTTAGGGTTGCCGTGCGACGCGGATGGCGGCGGATCCTTCCCCGACCGGTGCCAGGCCCGCCCGGGTCCCCCGCCGCGTCCCCGAAACGAAGGTGTCATGCCCGCTGAGAACGCCCCGGTCGCCGACAACCTCGACGATGACGACTACCCGGCCTACACCATGGGAAGGGCCGCCGCCGTTCTCGGCACCACCCCCGCCTTCCTCCGCTCGGTGGGCGAGGCCGGGCTGATCGCTCCGTTGCGTTCGCAAGGAGGTCACCGCAGGTACTCCCGCCGTCAGCTGCGCATCGCCGCGCGCGCCCGGGAACTGGTCGACCAGGGCACCCCCGTGGACGCCGCGTGCCGGATCATCTCCCTGGAGAACCAGCTGGCGGACGCCCTCCGGCTGAACCGGGAAATCAGCCGCAGGCTCGACGGGTACGGCACGAATACCTAGTCCCGCCAGTACAGAAATAACCCCGGCGGCGACACTAGAATTCGCGTGCTGCACCGGAAACACATGGCCGCTTACCGCCTGCCTGTGTTAGCGTGATAGCAGTTGCAGTTTTGGTTGCCAGAGAAATTTTTTCTTTGTAAAGCTTTCCGGATCATTCCGGAGGGGTGATCATCGCGGCGACTCGGCTTCGTAAAGTGCGGAGTCCGGCACTGCCCCTCAAGGGAGATTCAATATGGCATCTGGCACCGTGAAGTGGTTCAACGCGGAAAAGGGCTTCGGCTTCATCGAGCAGGAGGGTGGCGGCCCCGACGTCTTCGCCCACTACTCGAACATCGCCACCCAGGGCTTCCGCGAGCTTCAGGAAGGCCAGAAGGTGACCTTCGACGTCACGCAGGGCCAGAAGGGCCCGCAGGCCGAGAACATCGTTCCCGCCTGAAGCTGACGCGAACCGCTGCGAGTCACGTTCTCGCGCGTTTTGAGGCTGGGGCCCGCGCTCTTGGGGTGCGGGCCCCAGCTTTTCTCTTTTTTCTCCGGCTGTTTCTTGTGATTCCTCGCGCGGCCATCTGCCCGCCGGCCGGAATTCCTCGATACGCCGCATCGAGGAAGGTTCCTTCATGAACCGCACCCGCCGCAACGGCGGTACTTCCGGGCGCCCCCGTACGGACCGGAGCACCACACGCTCGGCAGGCGCCCCGTCCGGCAACCGCTTCCGTTCCCAGGGGTCCGGCCACCAGGGTCCCCGTCAGAGCACCGGCACCGGCCGCAAGAACGGCCAGCGCTCCACCCCCGGTCGCCAGGAGTTCGCGCTGCCGGTCACCCTCACCGAACCGCTGCCCGCCGTCGAGACGTTCGCCGAACTGGACATGCCGGAACGGCTGCTGGCCGCCCTGCGCGCCGAGGGCGTGACCGTCCCCTTCCCGATCCAGGCCGCCACGCTGCCGAACGCACTGGCCGGCCGGGACGTCCTGGGCCGGGGCCGCACCGGTTCGGGCAAGACGCTCGCCTTCGGCCTGCCGCTGCTGGCCCGGCTGGACGGACAGCGCGCCCAGCCCAAGCAGCCGCTGGCCCTGGTCCTCGTCCCCACCCGGGAACTGGCCCAGCAGGTCACCGACGCGCTCACCCCCTACGCGCAGGCCCTGCGGCTGCGGCTCGCCACCGTGGTGGGCGGCATGTCGATCGGCCGCCAGATCAGCAGCCTGCGGGCCGGTGCCGAGGTCGTCGTCGCGACGCCCGGCCGCCTCCGGGACCTCATCGAGCGCGACGCCTGCCGGGTGGACCAGGTAGGCATCACCGTCCTCGACGAGGCCGACCAGATGGCCGACATGGGCTTCATGCCGCAGGTGACCGCACTGCTCGACCAAGTACCCGCCGGCGGCCAGCGACTGCTGTTCTCGGCCACCCTGGACCGGAACATCGACCTCCTGGTCCGCCGCTACCTCCACGACCCCGTCGTGCACTCGGTCGACCCGTCCGCGGGCGCGGTCACCACCATGGAGCACCACCTGCTGCACGTGCGCGACGCCGACAAGGAGACCGCCGCCACCGAGATCGCCGCCCGGGACGGACGCGTGCTGATGTTCCTGGACACCAAGCACGCGGCGGACCGGCTCGCCAAGCGGCTGCTCGCCGTCGGCGTGCGGGCCTCGGCACTGCACGGCGGCAAGTCCCAGTCGCAGCGGACCCGGACACTCGCCCAGTTCAAGGACGGCCATGTCTCGGTCCTGGTCGCGACCAACGTGGCCGCCCGCGGCATCCACGTCGACGGTCTCGACCTGGTCGTCAACTTCGATCCGCCCGCCGACCACAAGGACTACCTGCACCGCGGCGGCCGTACCGCCCGCGCCGGAGAGACCGGCACCGTCGTCACCCTCGTCCTGCCGCACCAACGGCGGGCCGTGGACCGCCTGATGACGGATGCCGGGATCACCGCGCGTGCCGTCCAGGTCCGCCCCGGCGAGGACGAACTGCACCGCATCACCGGCGCCCGCACCCCCTCGGGCGTGCCGGTCACGCTCACCGCACCGACCGCCGACACACCACGCGAGGGCACACGATCCGGCGGCCGGGGCCGGGGCCGCGGAGGCCGGTCGTCCGCCGCCCGGACACGCCGTTCCACCTCACGGACCGACTCGTAGCCGCAGAAGGACCGGTTCACGGCCGGGGCAGGGGGATGCGCTCCTGGCGGACGGGCCGAGCCGACGCCCGTCGCGACGCTGGAGCGCGCCCCGGACGTGTCCCCCGTCATCGACGACCACGGATATCCCCGGGCGTTCTCGCCCCCACCCTCTGACAGCCGTCCGAAACCCCCGTCCCCGCCGCGCCCCGCGGTCGCCCCTGAGGAGGCATCCATGCGTGTTGTCATCGCCCGTTTCCCCTTCGACCTGACCAAGAGCGAGGTCGAACACTCGATGAGCAGTCACACGCCCGAACCCGTCACCGGCGTCGGCGTGACCATCGACGGCCGGATCTACCCGGTGATGCAGGTCGGAGAGGTGATCACCCGGCAGAACCGCCGGGACTTCACCACCCTCGAAATGCGCCGCGCGCTGACCCGGCTCGGTTTCAGCTGCCATGACCCCCGCCCGGTGACGCCGCCCCAGGAGGCGCGGACCGACGAGGGCGTCCTCGGCTGGTGACGTCCGCCGGGCGACCGCGCGAACCGCGCGGTTCGTGGGTTGGAAAGCCGGAGACGTGGCACCCGACTCCTGAGCGGGCCGGACTCCGGTAGGAGCGGCTGACGGTTCAGCCACGAGCCGTGCACCGCGCGAACCCGGCACGCCCCGCTCAGCCGGTTGTCGCCGCGGGGCTGCCCGGCGACAACCGGTACGCAACGCATGCGCGTCCCACCGGTCCGGTGCACCTGGGAAGTCCGGAAAGTCCCGGGAGGTCAGGCCTCCTTGCCGACGAGTTCGTCCGCCACCCAGTGCGCGACTCCTTCCGGGTAGGGGGCGGGCAGGCCCAGGACGATGTGCCCGAAGCCGGCGGTCAGCGCCTCGGCGATCGCGGCGCGGGTCGTCTCCGGGTGGTCGTAGGACACCGGGAGGTGGATGGAGCGGGTGATCCCGGCCGGGTCGCGGCCGATCTCCGCGCAGTAGCGGTCCAGCAGGGCACTGCGCCGGACGCAGTCCTCGATGTCGCCGCCCGGGATGTTCCACAGGTCGGCGTGTTCGGCGGCCACCCGGAGGGTCGCCGCAGCCCGGCCGCCGATCAGGATCGGGGGATGCGGGCGCTGCACCGGTTTGGGGTTGGCGAAGGCGCCGGTGAGCCGGTGGTGGGTGCCGTGGAAGTCAAAGGGTCCGGCTGACGTCCACAGACGCCGGATCAGGGCGCAGGCCTCGCCGAGGCTCTCCACGGCCTGGGCGGGAGGGGCGAAGGGCAGGCCGTACGCCGGGTACTCGCGGCGGGCCTCGGGCGGGTGCGGCCGTGAGCCGACGCCGATACCGAAGTCGAGCCGCCCGCCGGAGACTGTGTCGACGGTCGTGGCGATCTTCGCCAGTACCGCGGGCGGACGGAAACGGTTGCTGGTCACCAGGAGCCCGAGCCGCAGCCGACGGGTCTGTGCCGCCAGCGCGGACAGCAGGGTCCAGCCCTCGTGGATCGGCCCCTCGGGATCGCCGCCGATCGGCATGAGGTGGTCGAACAGCCAGGCGTGCTCGATCTGCGGGATCGCGTCCGCCTCCTGCCAGACCCGCAGGATGTCGTCGTACGACACCTGCATGGGAGCGGTCATGATCCCGAAGCTGGGTGGGGTCGTGGTCATGGATGCCATGGGTCGGCCTCTCTGCCGTCGGTCAGCGGCGGCGCAGTGCCGGGTCGAGGAGGGCAGGCGGGGTGTCGTACTTCTCGTGGGCGGCCAGGTCGGTGCCCGGGGCGACGATCGCGTCGATCGCGTCGAGGACGTCGGCGGAGAGCACGGTGTCGGCGGCCGCGAGCTGGGAGTCCAGGTGGTCCCTGGTGCGGGGCCCGATGAGGGCGCTGGTCACGGCGGGGTGCGCGGTGACGAAACCGAGTGCGAGCTGGATCAGGGTCAGTCCGGCCTCCTCGGCCACGAGGGCGAGCCGCTCCACGGCGTCGAGCCGGGCCTGGTTGGCGGGCAGGGCGAGGTCGAAGCGGTCGGGACTGATCACGGACCGGCTGGTGGCGATGGGCCGGCCCTTGCGCACGGCCCCCGAGAGCCAGCCCGAGGCCAGCGGGCTCCACGCCAGGACACCCATCCCGTACTCCTCGGTCACCGGCAGCACATGGGCCTCGACGCCGCGCTGGAGGAGGGAGTAGCTGGGCTGTTCGGTGACGTAACGGCCCAGGTGGTGCCGGTGTGCGGCCCATTGGCCCTGGACGATCCGGTAGGCCGGGTAGGTCGAGGAGCCGAAGTAGCGGATCTTTCCCGCGCGTTGCAGATCGGTCAGCGCCGACAGGGTCTCCTCGTCGCTGGTGGCCGGGTCCCAGCGGTGTATCTGGTACAGATCCACATGGTCGACGCCGAGCCGGACCAGACTGTTCTCCAGCTCGGTGACCAGCCAACGCCGCGAACCGCCGCGGTGATTGCGCTCGTCACCCATCGGCAGTCCCGCCTTCGTGGCCAGCACGACGTCGTCACGACGGCCGGCGATCGCCTTGCCGACCATCTCCTCCGACTCGCCCTGGCCGTACATGTCGGCCGTGTCGATCAGGTTGATGCCGGCGTCCAGGGCGGCGTCGACGATCGCCGTCGCCTCCTCCTGCGTGGTGCGGCCGATCGCGCCGAAGTTCATCGCGCCGAGCGCGAGCGCGCTGACCTGTACACCAGTACGGCCCAAGGTGCGGTACTGCATGACCGAGTCTCCTTCAAGCAGGCAAACGGACGGGAAGACAAGTGGGACGATGTCCCGTTTCACGTCTGCGACGATACGGAACGCCGTCCCGTTTAGCAACGCCCCGATAGGGTGACGGCGGAGGGAGCACCCGATGGAGGACGGTCGATGAAGAACGAGGAGCAGGCGGTACGGCACCGCCGGGCGGACGCCCGGCGCAACGAGACGACCCTGCTGGAGGCCGCCGCGGCGGCCTTCGTCGCGGCGGGCGTGGAGGCCCCGCTGCGTGACATCGCGGCCCGGGCGGGCGTCGGCACGGCGACCGTCTACCGGCACTTCCCGACCCGCGCGGACCTGATCATCGCCGTCTACCGGCACCAGGTGGAGGCCTGCGCCGAAGCCGGCCCGGCCCTGCTGGCGGAGGCGCCCAGCCCGTACGACGCGCTGCGCCGGTGGATCGACCTCTTCGTGGACTTCCTGGTCACCAAGCACGGACTCGCTGCCGCCCTGCGTTCGGACCAGGCGGGCTTCGACGCCCTCCACGCCTACTTCCTGGACCGCCTGGTCCCGGTCTGCACCCGGCTCCTCGACGCGGCGACCGAGGCGGGCCAGGTCCACACCGACCTGGCCGCGGTCGAGCTGATGCGCGGCGTCGGCAACCTCTGCATCGGCGCGGAGAACGACCCCGGCTACGACGCCCGCCGCCTGGTCTCGCTTCTCGTCACGGGGCTGGGCCGGACGTAAGGTGCCGGGCGTGAACGGCAGTTGCCCGGTCCGCGGCAACCCGGTCGCGAGCGGCGGCCGCCCCGGCCGTACCGCGTCGTACTGCTCACGGGCATGCCGCCAGCGGGCCTACCGGCAGCGTCGACGGGCGGACCGGCACGCCCCCCGGCCAGGGAGCTGCTCTCGCACCTCGGGGACCGGCTGGGGCGGGTACGACTGGCGCCGGGCACCGCCTTCCACGCGGACGTGGAGGGCCTCATCACCCGCTTCGCCCCGCTACGACGACTCGCCCGAAAGGCGGGACAGGGGGCGGAAGGGGGTCGCGGACCGGAGCCGGAACTCGGACCGGGACCCGCATCGCCACGAAGGCAGGCGCAAGGGCAGGGCAAGGAGGAGGGCAGGAACGGCCGCCGACGCCGAACGCGTCGCTCCCGACGCCGTGACGGATTCGGACGGCACCGGCTTCACCACCCTCGTCGAGGGCCACCGCCGCGAGCCGCGCGTGCACTGCTACCGGCTGCTCGGGTCCTGCGACGAGGCCGGCGACCTCACCCAGGAGACGTTCCTGCGGGCCTGGCGAGCGCGGCCGGCGCCCCGGCGACGGACGCGGCGGCGTTGGCCGGTGTCCGTGCCCACCTGGACTCGCTGCGGATGACGAAGCGCTCCCCGCGGATCGCGGACATCGCGGCGCGGGCCGCCTTCCTCGCCCCGGACGCCGGGGTCGCTCTCACCGGCACCTGGGTCAACGCGACCGCCGGGATGTTCCCGAGCTGACGTCACGAAGGCGCCGCGGCAGGCGGGTACGGCTGTCGGACAACGGCCGGGCGAGGATCCGGCGGTTGTCCGGCCGCCGATCCGGCCGCGGTTCGCACGCCGGACCGTGCTGCCGCCCACCGCCTGCCACCTGGCCTGCCGCCCACCACCGATACCGATGCCCATGCCGTTCGCGCGGCGGATATTCCCTGGCATCGGCGCCCGGCCCGCAGGGAGACTCGTGCCATGGCCGACATGAGGGCGTTCCGGGACGCGGTCGCCGACTGGGCGGGGAGTGCGCGCGAGGGTGCGGACGGCCCAGGCCGGGAGCGGGCCGGGCGGCTGGGTGACCGGCTGGGGGTGCGGGTCGCCGTGCTGCTCGAAGGGCCGAGTGATGTCGCCGCCGTCGGCGCGCTGGCCGCGCGGCGCGGACGGGATCCGGCGGCCGAGGGGGTGTGCGTGCTGTCGATGGGCGGGGCGATGAACGTGGGACGTTACGCCCGTCTGCTCGGACCGCCCGGCCTGGGGCTGCGGCTGACCGGGCTGTGCGACGAGCGGGAGTGGCCCTACTACGTCCGTGGCCTGGCGCGGGCCGGTGCCACCCGGCGCGGCTTCTTCGTCTGCGCCGCTGACCTGGAGGACGAACTGATCCGCGCCCTCGGTCCGCCCCGGGTCACGGAGCTCATCAGGGCCGAGGGAGACGCGCGCCCCCTGCAGACCTTCCTGAACCAGCCCGCGCAGCAGGGCCGCACCCCGCAGCAGCAGCTCCGCCGCTTCCTCGGTACGAAGAAGGGCCGGAAGATCCACTACGGCCGGGTCCTCGTCGAGGCCCTGGAGCCCGACCAGGTGCCCGCACCGCTGGACGGGCTGCTCGACACCTTGCTCGTCGGCGTTCCGGCGGAGGCGGGCGGCGCTCCCTGACGCGGGTCGGCGCGGTGCGTGGGTGTCAGACCCCTCTGCCAGGCTCCGGTCATGGAGACGACACTGCAACTGACGATCGACTGCGCCGACCCGCGCAGGCTGGTGGAGTTCTGGAGCGAGGCGCTGGGGTACATACCCGAACCGGCGCCGGGCGGGCACGCCACGTGGCGGGAGTACTGGGCGGCCATGGGGGTGCCCGAGGAGGAGTTGCCCCCCGGTGCGGGCGAATCGCCGGAGTCGATCGTCGATCCTGCCGGGCAGGGACCGCGGGTGTGGTTCCAGCAGGTTCCCGAGCCCAAGACCGCCAAGAACCGGGTCCACCTCGACCTGAAGGTCGGCGGCGGCCGCGACGTCCCCTTGGCGGTCCGCACGCAGCGGGTCAGCGCCACCGTGGAGAGACTGGTCGCAGCCGGTGCCGGCGTGCTCCGGATCATGGACGAGCCGGACATGGAGTACTACGCGGCCGTACTCCACGACCCGGAGGGCAACGAGTTCTGCGTCGTCTAGGAGCCGGTACCCGACCTAGCTCCCCAGCCCCAGCGCCTCCGCCAGCGCCCGGTACCCCGGCAGCGGGTCGACGTCCGCGGGGTGCAGCAGCTGGAGCGCCACATGGTCGGCGCCCGCCTGCTGGTGGGCGCGGACGCCCTCCGCCACCCGGGCCGCCTCGCCGTGCAGGATCAGCGCGTCGAAGAGGCGGTCGCTGCCGCCGTCCGCGAAGTCGGCGTCGTCGAAGCCGAGACGGCGCAGGTTGCCCACGTAGTTGGTCAGGTTCAGGTAGAAGCCGAGGGTGGCGTCGCCGATCGCGCGGGCCCGGGCGCGGTCGGTCTCCAGGACCACCTTCTGCTCGGGGGCCAGGACCGGCCCGGTGCCGAGGATCTCGCGTGCCTGGCGGGTGTGGTCCGGGGTGACGAGGTACGGGTGCGCGGCCGCCGTGCGGTCCCCGGCCAGGCGCAGTACCCGGGGGCCGAGGGCCGCCAGAGCGCGACGCGCCACCGGGACACCGCCCGCGTCGAGGACGTCCAGGTAGTCGTTCAGGGCCTGGTACGGCCGTACGAACTCCTTGGTCGCCTCCGGGTGGCCCGCGCCGATGCCCAGCAGGAAGCGGTCCGGGTGGCGGTCGGCGACACGGCGGTACGCTCGGGCGACCCGGTCGGCCGGGTTGGACCAGATGTTCACGATGCCGGTGGCGAGGACCAGGGTCTCGGTGGCGTCCAGGAGCCGCTCGACCACGGCCAGGTCGGGATCGGTCACGTTCCCGAGCCACAGCGTGCCGTAGCCCAGGCGTTCCAGCTCGGCGGCGAGCTCGGGTTCGGTGTCCGCGTGGCGCCACACGCCGACGGCGCCCAGGTCGATCTTGTCCGTCTCATCCACTGTCTCGTCCATGAAAGGGACAACCGGGGCTCCGCGACACCTATTCCGATCGTCATCGAAATAGGCTCCACGATCCGACCGATGGACACTCACCTGAACAGCCATTACGTACATGGTTCCTGACGGGTCCGCGACACCCTCCTGACTTCACGGCCGGCTCCGTCGGGAAAGCACTTTCTGCTTCTGCTCCTCCCGCACGTCCGGCCGTACCGCCGCCGTCGGCCTGCTCGCCGGCACCCTCGTCGCCCTGTCCGGCACCTCCGCGCAGGCCGTGTCCACCGTGCTGTACGTGTCGCCGAGCGGTACCGACGGAGCGGCCGGCGCCAACGGCAGCTCCGCCGCCCGCACCACCCTCTCCGGGCACCCGGGCGAGACCCTGGTGCTCAACTTCTCGGCCCGGAGCCGGAGTTCGTCGAACCGGGGCATCCAGCCGTACGCCGACCACTGGCAGTTGTCCGGGCTCACCGTGCAGCACGCCGGTGACAACGGCATCCACGCGGGCGCAGCAGCAACGTCATCGCGTGCCGTGACGGCTCCGACGACAAGACCGCCGGCGACGCCGACAGCTCCCACCAGTTCTGGACGGGGACGAACGGCTCCCCTCCCACTCGGGCGCCCCCTGGGCTGGTCCTTCGCCTCGTCCGGCAAGCCGGACGTCACCCTCGGCGGGACGGTCGTCACCCCGTAGCCGCACACACCTCGGCCCGGGCGCCCACACCCTGTGGACCCCCGGGCCGAGGGGCCGGCCGCCGACGCGGGCCGTACGGGATCGGGTGAACTCCCTCGGGTGGTGCGGTGCCTACCGCCGCGGGCCGGCGAAGCGGGCGAAGGTGTGGCTGAACTGCCAGGTGTCCTGGGCGGTCCCGGAGCAGGAGTTGGCGCCGCCGGTGCCGACGCAGCCGCCGTTGTCGCGCTGGAGCGCCCAGAAGGAGAGGGTGTCGATGCCCCGGGCGGCGGCCCAGCGCTCGACCCGCACGGCGTCGCCGGTGGTGAAGGTCTCCTCCGGGCCGTAGTCGTCGATGCCGGGCATCTCGGTGACGCCGACCATGCCCCACAGCTCCTTGGAGCTCTTGTGCGGGTAGAGGGACGCGAGTTGGGCGTGCAGTCCGTCGGCCGCGGTCCTGGTGTCGGCGGCCATGTCGTGGGTGGCGCCGTCGTAGTAGTCGAAGGTCATGATGTTGACGACGTCCACGCGCGCGTGGTGGGCGACGGCGTTCTGCAGGACGGCGAGGCCGCTGGGTGCCAGGCCCTTGGTGGTGGTCGGCAGGGTGTAGGAGAACTGGAGCGGGTGGCCGTTGCGGTCGGCCCAGCGCTCGGCCCTGGCGATCGCCTGGTTGCGGCGGTCCACGCCCGCGGTGTCGGCGAGGGAGTCGGCCTCGATGTCGAGGTCGATGCGGGAGATGCCGTACGTCGTGACGAGTTTCTCGTACACCCCGGCGATCGCGTCCACGTCGGTGCAGCTGTCGGCGAGTTCGGTGCCGGTGGTGTCGGCGCCGTAGCCGCCGAACGAGGGGATGGCGTTGCCGCCGCGGGCCTGGAGGGCGGCGATGTCGGCGCCGAAGGCCGACCGGGAGACCGGCTGGGTGGCGTCACCGTTCCAGTCGGCGGTGCAGGAGCCGGCGGCGGGCGTCTGGAGGAAGGCCAGGGTGAGGTACTTGTTGCCGGACTCGGCGGCGAGCGCGGCGGGGCTCTCGCCGGTCCAGGCCTCGAAGTAGGGTGCCGCGACCCGGGCGGGCATGGGCTGCGCGGCGTGCTGCGCGGAGGCGTGCGCGGAGCCTGTTCCGAGACCGACGAGCGCGGTGGACAGGGCAGTTGCGGTCAGTGCGGCCTGCAGTGCACGAGTGCGTCTCATGGACGCCCATAGTTGGACTAGACCAATTGACTGTCAAGGTTCTTTACAATCACCAGACCCTTCCGTCGGCCTCCCGTCGCCCGATCCGTTCGACGTGACGTCAAGAGGCGGACTCCTCCGGGCAGTTCCGGCCAAGAATTTTCATGCGAAGATTTGAACCGACCATAAGAGAGTCATTAGGGTCTGTCACCCGAACCTCTGCTCGGAAGGAGATCGCCTCCGTGGCGTTCCACCGTCGTCCCAAGCAGCCGAGCCGTGCTCGGGTCACCATGCTCACCACGGCCGCCGCTGCCGCCGTGGCCCTGTCCTCGCAGGCCGCGAACGCCGCGCCCGGTGAGAAGCCCAGCAAGGACGAGGTGAAGTCCCGGGTCGACAAGCTCTACGAGCAGGCCGAGCAGGCCACCGAGAAGTTCAACGGGGCCCAGGAGAAGCAGGACAAGCTCCAGAAGCAGATATCCGCGCTGCAGGACTCGGTCGCCCGCGGTCAGGACGAGCTGAACGAACTGCGCGACGGCATCGGCTCCATGGCCACCGCCCAGTACCGCAGCGGCGGCCTCGACCCCTCGCTCCAGCTGTTCCTCTCCGCCGACCCGGACGACTACCTGGACAAGGCCTCCACCCTCGACCAGCTCAGCGGCCAGCAGGTCGAGACGCTGAAGAAGATCCAGGCCAAGCAGCGCGAACTGGCGCAGGAGCGGGCCGAGGCCACCGGCAAGCTCAAGGACCTGGCCGCCACCCGCACCGAACTCGGCAAGAAGAAGAAGGAAGTCCAGGCCAAGCTGGCCGAGGCGCAGAAGCTGCTGAACAGCCTCACCGCCGCCGAGAAGGCCGCGCTCGCCGCCGAACAGGACCGGGCCAGCCGCTCCTCCAGCGAGCGCGTCGACCTCGGCGGCGACACCTCCGCCACCGGGCGGGCCGCCGCCGCCTTCGCCGCCGCCAAGACCAGGCTCGGCACGCCGTACGTCTACGGAGCCACCGGTCCGTCCTCCTTCGACTGCTCGGGCCTGACCTCCTGGGCCTACGCGCAGGCCGGGGTCTCCATCCCGCGCACCTCCGAGTCGCAGACGACGATCGGCACCAGGATCTACTCGACGTCCGGCCTCCAGGTCGGCGACCTGGTCTTCTTCTTCAACGACCTGCACCACGTGGGCCTGTACGCGGGCAACGGGCAGATCCTGCACGCCCCGCGCACCGGCACGGTCGTCCGCTACGAGTCGATGAGCACCATCGGCGGCCCGTTCATGTTCGGCGTCCGCGTCTGAGCCCCTTGCGGGGCGTTGCTCAGCCCTGCGTTTCGGGGCGGCCCTCCGTCGCCCAGTGGGTGTGGAAGGCACCGGCGCGGTCGACGCGACCGTAGGTGTGCGCGCCGAAGTAGTCCCGCTGGCCCTGGAGAAGCGCCGCGGGAAGACGGGCGGAACGCAGCGTGTCGTAGTGGGCCAGGGCCGCCGAGAACGCCGGGACGGGGATGCCCCGGCGGGCCGCCGAGGCCACGGTCTCCCGCCACGGCACCTGCGCGTCGGCGATCTCCCGCGCGAACTCCCGCTCGGCCAGCAGGCTGACCAGGTCCGGGTCGGCCCGGTAGGCCGAGCGGATCCGGTCCAGGAAGGACGCGCGGATGATGCAGCCGCCCCGCCAGATCCGGGCCACCGCGCCCAGGTCGATCTTCCAGCCGTACTCGGCGGCCGCGTCCTGGATCATCGTCCAGCCCTGGTCGTAGGCGATGACTTTCGACGCGTACAGGGCGTGTTCGACGCGCGAGGCGAAGCGGTCGGCCTCGGTGGCGCTGAGCGGGGGCGTGGTGCCGCCCGGCAACCCGGCGTACGCGGTCCGCAGTTCGCGGCGGCCGGAGGCGGCCCGGGCGAAGGTCGCCTGGGCGATGGCGGTGACCGGCGAGGCCAGGTCCAGCGCGGTCTGGACGGTCCAGCGCCCGGTGCCCTTCTGCCCTGCGGCGTCGGCGACGACGTCGACGAACGGGGCGCCGGTGGCGGAGTCCACGTGGGCGAGCACGTCGGCGGTGATCTCGATGAGGTAGGACCCGAGCCGGCCGCCGTTCCACTGCCGGAAGATGTCCGCGATCCCGGCCGGGGAGTACCCGCCGACCTGGCGGAGCAGGTCGTAGGCCTCGGCGATGAGCTGCATGTCGGCGTACTCGATGCCGTTGTGGACCATCTTCACGAAGTGCCCGGCGCCGTCCGCCCCGACGTGGGTGGCGCACGGCTCGCCGCCGACCTTCGCGCTGATGTCCTCGAACATCGGCCCGAGGACGGCGTACGACTCCGCGGACCCGCCCGGCATGATCGACGGCCCGTTGAGCGCGCCCTCCTCGCCGCCGGAGACCCCGACCCCCACGAAGTGCAGGCCCTTCTCCCGCAGGGCGGCCTCGCGGCGGCGGGTGTCGGCGAAGTGGGCGTTGCCGCCGTCGATGACGATGTCACCGGGTTCGAGCAGCGGTACGAACTCGTCGATGACGGCGTCGGTGGCGGCACCCGCCTGCACCATGATCATGAGCCGCCGGGGGCGTTCGAGGGCGGCGACCAGGTCGGCGGCGGTCTCGGCGCCGACGAACGTGCCCTCGTCCGCGTACTCGGCGACCAGGGCTCGGGTGCGGGCGGGTGTGCGGTTGTGGACGGCGACCGGGTAGCCGTGCCGGGCGAAGTTCCGGGCCAGGTTGCGGCCCATCACTCCGAGGCCGGTCACGCCGATGGCTGCGGATGCGTGCACGGGGGACTCCGATCTGCGGACGAACGCTGTCCCCGCAAGTACGGCCGGACACGGGCCCGGTGTTCAGCCGGCGGCCATCGTGAGGACGATCCGCCGGCCGGGCTCGACGGGAGCGGTCCAGGCCTCCTCGACCTGGGACAGCGGCACCGGCAGGGCGTCGGCGGTGACCGTGCCCCGGCTGATCTCGGCCATGAGGGAGGGCAGTTCGGCGACGATCCCGCGGGCGGTGACGGAGCCCTGGCCGCTGCCGGTGAACCGCAGGTTGGCGGCGCGCAGCCAGGCGGACGGCAGGGTGATCTCCGGTCCGGCCAGGGAGCCGATCTGGATCCAGTCCAGCGGGGCACTGCGGTCGGCGCGCCGGGTCAGCACGGCCGGGACGGCCCGCTCGGTGGGTGCGCCCCAGGTGTAGTCGATGACGACGTCGACGTCCGCGGCGGCCTCGCCGAGCCGGGCGAAGTCCTTGTCCGGGTCCCCGGCCAGCGAGACCACGTCCGTGGCACCGAGCCCGGGGAGCAGTTCCAGCCGGCGCGGGTCGCGGCCGGCGGCGACGATCCGGCCGGCGCCGAGGTGCCGGGCGACCTGGACGGCCGCCCGGCCGGCGTTGCCGGTGGCGCCGAGGACCAGGACGCTCTGCCCGGCCTCGAAGGTGATCCGGCGGCGCAGCGCCACCCAGGAGGACATCGCGGGGTTCACGGCGGCGGCGATGGTCACCGGGTCGGCGCCGTCGGGGAGCGGGACGGACCGGCGCGGGTCGACGAGGGCCTGCTCGGCCATGGTGCCCGGGCCCTCGTCGTCGGCGACGAAGTAGACGAGGTGCCCGTCGGGCAGTCGGCCCACCCCGTCGACGCCCGGGACCAGGGGGAGCCGGCCGTCGCTGGTGTAGTGCGTGCCGGCGGCACCGGAGCGGACCCTGGGGTGCAGGCCGGCGGCGACCATCTCCACCAGCAGCCCGCCCTCGACGGGCTCCGGGGTCGGGAACTCCTCGAAGCGAGGGGCGTGGTCGAACGAGCGGACGACAGCAGCGTGCATGATGACTCCTCCGTCGCAGGTCAGGTCAGGTCAGATCGGGTCGCCCCGCACATTTAGTACGTGACACCAACCAAATTAGTTGGCGCCACGTACCAAGTCAAGTGGTTGGCGTCACGTACTAATCCACGTAGGATGGCGCCCATGTCGGACGAACCGGAGAACGTGACGGACCTGGGGATCGTGGACAGCCTCGCCCAGCTGTCGTTCCTGGTGCAGGCCGCGCTCGGGAAGGTGGCGGCGGAACACGGCCTGTCGGTCGTCCAGCTGCGGCTGCTCGGCGTGTTGCGCGACCGCACGCCCGGCATGCAGGAACTCGCCCACCACCTCGGGCTGGACAAGTCCAGCATGACCGGCCTGGTCGACCGCGCCGAACGCCGGGACCTGGTCCGCCGGACCCCCTCGCCGCACGACAGGCGGAGCGTCCTGGTGTCGGTCACCCCCGAGGGACTGAAGCTCATCCGGCACTGCGAGACCGAGGTCGAGCGGCAGATCCACGATCTCACCGCACACCTCACCGCCGACCAGCGCGACCGGCTCTCGCTGCTCGCGAGCGCCCTGGTCAACCACCACACCCCGTTCTGACCGCCGGACCGCGCCGACGGTCCGGCGGCGGCCTCGCACAGCAGTGCGAGTTGCCCACAACGGGCAACTCGCCCTCCCTGAGCGGCCAGACTGCACCCCATGGCACGTCTGAGGTTCCTCCTGGTCGCCACGCTGGCCGCCCTGTTCCTCCTCCCCGTCTCCCGCCCGGAGACCGCCCGGCCCGCCGCTCCCGGCCCCTTCGGGGCGTACGTGGGGTACGGCGCCGAAGGCGTGCGCCGGGTGAGCGCGATGGGCAGCTGGCTGGGGCGCGAGGAGCCCCGGGTCGGGCACACCTACCTCCCCGGTGACGTGTGGCGGAACATCGAGGGCGCCCCCGACTTCGTCCGGCTGTGGGCGAACTGGCGGCGGGCCGAGCCGGACCGGCTCCTGGTGCTCAACGTGCCGATGCTGGAGCAGACGGAGTCCCATCTGCCCGACGCCGAGGTGCGCCGGCAGCTCGGGTCCGGGGCGCGGGGGCGGTACGACGGACACTTCCGGGCGCTGGCGCGGCGGCTGGTGGCGGTCGGGGCGCCGGACACCGCCCTGGTGCTCGGCTGGGAGATGAACGGAGTGACGTACACCCACCGCTGCGGACCGGACCCGGCCGCCTGGAAGGCGTACTGGGCGCGGATCGTCACGGCGATGCGGTCGGTACCCGGCCAGCGGTTCCGGTTCGACTTCGCGCCCGGCCGGGGGCGCGACGCGATCCCCTGGACCCGCTGCTACCCGGGGGACCGGTTCGTGGACGTCATCGGCATGGACGCCTACGACTCCCCGCGCGGCCTGTCCTTCGCGGAACAGGTCGCCGAGCCGTACGGGTTGCGGGCCCAGGTCAGGTTCGCCCGCGCGCACGGCAAGCCGGTCTCCTATCCCGAGTGGGGGCTGTACGAGAACGGGGACGACCCCGCCTACATAAAGGGCATGGTGAAGTGGTTCGCGGACAGCCGCCCGCTGTACCAGACCATCACCGACTACTGCCCGCACGGGGTGTGGAGCTGCCGGGGCAACCCCAGGTCCACGGCCGCCTACCGGTCCCTGATGAGGCAGTAGGGCTCCTCAGCTCTCCGGGACCGGCCGCCGCCTTCTCCTCCACCTCGACCGCACGAGAGCGGCGACCAGGACGAACAGGCAGGCGAACACCAGACTGGTCGCCAGTTCGTCCACGTCGTGCAGCAGATCCCGAGCGGCGAACCCATGTCCCAGGACGAGACCGACGGTGAGGGAGCACACGGCGCCGACGAACCTGGTCAGCGGGAGACTCACGAGCAGGCAGGCCACGTGGGCGAGCGAGGTGGCGCGCCGGACCCTGCGCGCGACACCCCGCACGACTGGATCCCCTTCGGCCATGGCCGGATTATGACATCAGGAGGAGTTGGCGCTCGACGGGCCGAAGAACTCGATCTCGGCGATGGCCACCTGGGTCTTGGGCGAGGCCTGGTACGAGGACTCGATGGTGAACCGGACCGAGAGGACGTTCTGCGCGCGGAAGTTCCGGGTCTGGCCGCCGGCCGTCTGGTCGAGGACGATCTCCCGCTTCTCCGTCTTGCCGTCCGACGTCTTGACGACCGCCTCCAACCGGTGCGGCAGGGCCGACTTCTTCAGCTGGTCGAAGTGGTTCGACTCGCCGGAGGTGACGACGACGTTCAGCAGGCGCGTCGGTTCGTCGAAGCGGGCCTCGATCCACTCGCCCTCGCCGGCCCCCGTCACACCGGGTCCCCACCAGGTGTTGCTCAGCTTGTCGAAGAGGAGGTCCGGCTTGTGACCGGCGTACGAGCGGGACGCGCTGACCTTGTCCGGGGAGACCTGGGCGCGCTTGGCGAAGTGGTCACGGGTGGCGCTCACGGCGTTCGGGATGTTGATCGCCAGGACCGTGACGAGCGCCAGGACGAGGGCCACGCCGGTCCAGGTCAGCACGCGGTCGAAGGTACGGCGCAGCCGGGGGCGGTCGCCGGCCCAGGGGGTCTCCCGGTTGCGGAAGTCGAAGATGCGGCGCCACCAGGGGCGGGGGGCCGAGGGGGCGGCGTGGCCGCTGCCGGCCATGGGCATCGCGCAGCGGGTGCAGAAGTGACGGTCGGGGCGGTTCGGGGTGGCGCACCAGGGGCACGGGATGCCGCCGTGGGCGCCGAGGTCCTCCCCGGGGGCGCGCACGGACTGGGGGCGCTGGGGGGTGGGGCGGCCGGGCAGGACGGGGGACACGGACGCCGCCGGCGCGGGCGGGGGCGTGGGGTCCGTCACGGGGACGAGGAGGCGCCGGGCCCGGTCGTGGTCGTCCCCGGCGGGGCCCTCCGGGGGCGGGGCGGGCTGGGGGACCGTGTCGGCGGCGGCATGCGGGGCGGGGATGGGGGTGGTTTCGGCTGTGGGGGACGTTGCGGCGGGTGGGGGCTGGTCGCTCAGTTCCCCGCGCCCCTCGAGGGGCGCCGTCGTGGCCGTCACCCGTGCCTCCCGGAGGGGAGGGCCGGTGCTGCCGTCCCTCCCGGCGAAGCCGTCCCAGCCCGAGGTGGCCGGGGCCGGCTCAGGGGCGGCCGGCTGCTGTGGGGCACCTCCCCCGGCGACGGCCCAGCTCAGTACCGAGCCGCAGGCGTCGCAGAAGGACCGGCCCGGGTCGGCGACCGTGCCGCACTCCGTGCAGTTCCGGTTGGTCGTCATCGCTGCGGGGTCCTTTCGGCGGACGGAGAAGAAGCGGTCACCTGGACCGTGTAGGGCATGTGAGCGGGACGGGCGGCCGCCACGAGGTGTTCCAGGCGGACCTCGTCGGCCGGGGTGGGGGAGGGCAGCGCGAGGTGGACGTGCAGGCCGGGGCGGGGCCGCCCGGGGAAGGGGCCCAGCGGGCGAGCGTTCCACTCGGCGCCGCCGCTCTCCGTGATGTCGGGGGTCACGCCGAAGGCCAGGCGGACCGTCTCGGACAGGCCGAGGCGGGTGCCCCGGATGCGGTGCAGGTAGGCGGCGGCCGCGACGGCCGCGCGGAGCAGGGGTTCCGATTCGGTGCCGTCCGTCTCCGCGCCGACCCAGGTGCCGAGCCACTCCGCGAAGTCCAGCGGGGCCAGCGCCGGATCGAAGTAGCTCGGCAGGCAGTCCAGGACGTTCGGGATCGGGGCGATCACGTCGTCCAGGCCGGCGACGAACCGCAGCGCCAGGTCGTCGTCGGCGAAGACCGCCGGGAGCATCGCGCCGATCGGGACGGAGGAGCCGAGGCCGTCGATGGAGCCTCTCATTCGCCGATCACCCGGACCCGGTGGTCGTAGGAGAAGACCAGGGACGGGGCTTCCAGGTCGATGCGGTCGGTCGGGTCGCCGCGCTTGCCGGTGAGCGGGTCGGCGGGGTGCAGCACGACCTCGTCGACGAGCTCGACGCCGGGTACGCGTTGCAGCACCGCGAAGACCTCGCCCGACTGCACCGGACGCCCGAACCGCCAGCCCTTGCCGTCCGCGCCGCCCGTCAGCGGGTCCAGGTGGCGGTAGAGGGCGTCGTGGACCTGGTGACGGACCCGGTCGACGTCCACGCCACGGAAGACGTGCACCGTGGCGACGACCGTGACGCCCTGGTAGAAGGGTGGGCCGACCGCCAACCGGGTCCCGATCAGCCGGCGTTCGTCCAGGTAGCGGGTGATGCGGTCCAGCAGGGCGTCCCCCGGGACCAGTTGCTCGAAGCGGAGCCGGCCGCCCGGGTCCGGGACCGCCTGCGGCACCACCAACACCCGTACCGCGTAGGACCCGTGCTCGCCCTCCTCGCCCTCCAGGCAGGTGATCCGGGCCGTCTCGGGGGCGGCGCGGCGGGCCAGCTCCTCGTAGTCGCGCAGGGTCACCGCCCGTTCCTGGGCGCGCAGCGTGATCGGGGCACGGACCTTCGCCTCGGCGACCGTCTCGCCGTCCACTCCGCCGCGGGCGGCCTCCCGGTTGACGACCTCCGCCACGTACGGGATGGAGGAGCGCAGGATCTGCACGGCCCCGCGGGCCACGTTGCCGTCCCGGCCCCCGCCCGTACGGTAGCGGCGGGCCCGGATGACCGCGCCCTTCGGGGCCACCGTGCCGTGCTGGCGCAGGGAGCCGTCCGGTTCCCGTACCGCGGGGCCGAAGGCGATCTCGCCGGTCGTCGCGTCGAGGGTGAGGTGCCGGTCGTCCGGTCCCGAGGCCGCGAAGTGCGGAACGACCTCCCAGTCCACCCAGCCGCCCTCCCCGTCGTGCTCGGCGGTCTGCAGGAGCAGCGGCGGGGTGTCCCCGACCACGGGGGCGTGGGCGAGCCGCAGGCGCTGGCCGGGCAGGCCCGTCGACTCGCCGAGCGCCTCGTCCTCGACGGTCTCCGCGTGCACGGCGGCGGTCGTACCGCCCACCGTGCAGGCCTCGACGAACCGGACCGTCGGAGAGGTGGTGTAGAAGGGCTGGTCGGCGCGCGGCTCGGTGACCCGGCAGCGCAGCCAGCTCGCCTCCAGGCCGCCGTTGCGGGACAGCACGTGGCCGCCGGGCACGTGCAGCACGACCTCGCCGGGGCGGTTGAGGCCACCGGTGCCGTCCCGGTCGACCTCGCACTCCTTCCAGCCGTCCTCCGTCCACGCCTCCCACACCAGCGGGGGCTGCCGCGGGTCCACACCGACACCGTCGACCCGGCTGTCCAGGTCCAGGGCGACCGCGCAGTGCGGGACGGCGGCGGACAGGCCGAGCAGCATGCAGTCACCCGGGTTCGGGGACTCGGTGAAGCACAGCAGGTCCTTGCCCTCGGCGAGTTCGTGGGTGAGGTCGACGACGGCCGAGCCCTCCTGCTGTCGCAGCAGGTGCCGCAACTCGCTGGGCACGATGGTCAGTTCACGCTCGGTCGCGAAGACCACCGCCTCCTGCGTCTCGGTACGGCGGGTCGCCACCTCGGTGCCGACCGGCACCGGGACCGGTTCCTCCTGGGCCGCCGACAGCCAGAACGTCACGTCCGTGCGGGCGGCGGACGGCGGGAACAGCGTGATGCCGACCAGGTCCAGGAAGGCCAGGTGGTTCTTCTCCGGAACCCGGTTGAGGCGGTACACGATCTGGTCGGCCATGTGCGCGACCGTCTCCACCAGCGTGATGCCGGGGTCGGAGACGTTGTGGTCGGTCCACTCCGGGGCGCGCTGCTGGATGTAACGCTTGGCGTCGTCGACGAACTGCTGGAAGCGGCGGTCGTCGAGGTTCGGGGAGGGCAGGGCCATCGGGATCAGCGGTCGCTTTCGGAGGAGTCCGAGGAGGCGGGGGGCAGGTCCGGCTCGTCGTGGGAGGGGATGACGTAGAAAGGGAACACCAGGCTGCGCGGGTTGTTGGTGCCCCGGATCGAGTAGCGGACGTCGATCATCAGCACGCTCGGGTCGGCCCCGGTGGTCACCTCGACGTCCTCCACCTCGATCCGCGGCTCCCAGCGGTCGAGGCTGGCGTACACCTCGTGCTGGATCCGGCCGGCGGTCTGCTCGTTGACCGGGGCGAAGACCAGGTCGTGGATGGCGCAGCCGAACTCCGGCCGCATCGGGCGTTCGCCCGGGGCCGTGGAGAGGATGAGGCGGATCGCCTCCTCCACCTCCTTCTCGCCGCTGACCAGCGCGATACCGCCGGTGGGCCCGATGCGCAACGGGAACGACCAGCCGGAGCCGACGAACTGCTCTGCCATCAGCTCCGCACCCGCCCCTCCGGGAAGACCTGCGGTCCGCTCATGCCGGGATCACCATCACCGTCAGTCCGCCCATCATCAGGTTGCCCAAAACCGGTACCTCCGGGGCCTGGATCGCCACGGTGGCGAGGGAGCTGATCGCGACGGCGGCGTTGCCGCGCAGCGACAGCGCGGCGTTCGCCATCACGTTCACGGCGGAGGCGTTCACCGAGACCGCGCCGGCGGGCGCCTTGATGTCGACGAGTTCCGCGCTCTGGATGGACAGCGGTCCCCCGCTGCGCAGGCTGAGCGCGCCGCCCGCCTTCAGGGACAGGTTGGCGCCGGCCTCGACCGACACCGATCTGCTGCCCTTGATGGAGACGCTGCCCTTGCTGTCCACGGTGATCTCGGTCTGCTGCCGGTCCAGGAAGACGGTGAGCTTGTCGTCGCCGCTGGCCAGCCTGACGCCCTGTTTGCGGCCCCGCTGGTCGAGCAGGTCCATCCGGTTGCCGACCCGGTCGGAGATCGTGTGCCGGGTGGCCCGGCCGCGCATGCCGTCGTGCAGCGGCACGTCCTTGACCCTGGTCGGCTTGTCCTTGCCGTTGTAGAGGCCGCCGATGACGTACGCGTGGTCGAGGGCGCCCCGGTCGAAGGCGACGAGCACCTCGTCACCGACGTCCATCGGAAAGACCCCGCCGCCGCGCACCCCGCCCCACTGCATGGTCCGGGTCCAGTCGCTGACGTAGGTGTCGTCCAGCCACGGGAACTTGAGCTTCACCCGCCCCTGCTGGAGCGGATCCTGTACGTCGGTGACCAGGGCCTGCGCCACGCTGAGCTGCCGGTCCGTCCCGGCGTCCGAGGCACCGCCCGAGGCCACGCCGTACAGGGACCGCCACTGCCGGCCGCTGACCGTCACCCAGGTCTCGTAGTGCTTGGCGTCCCCGAAGACGTGCCGTACCGAGGTGACCGTGTACTTCCCCTCGAAGGGGTCCCCGACGTCCGCGAGCGCCACCGGGACCCCCGGCCGCAGCTTCGGATTGCCCCGGACGACCACCTCCACCTCGGCGAACGTCGAGGTGACGTCGTCGGAGAGGGCGTCGGCCGCGAACTTCACCTCGGACTGCTTGTCGTACGGCGTGCGCGTCTCGACCAGCTTCGTGGTCTTGAACTCGCCGGCCGCCGCGCCCGGGGTGGTGCCGATGCTGTAGCTGGTGTTGCTCGCGGGGGTCACGGTCGCCGTGAGCGTCTTCTTCGTCCGTACGTCCCAGCCGCGCGACTCGACCTTGTTCACCTGGTCCGAGGCGGTGACGGCGGTGCGCAGCCGCAGGATGTCGTGCCCGGCCTCCAGCACGAACGGGCTCTTGTCGCCGTCGGTCTGCGGCGACGGCGCCCCGGAGGCGCTCTTCTGCTTCACGAACTGGAACTTGCCGTCCGCGTCCACCGACATGACCATCTCGTTCTCGTCGGCGAGCCGGGCCAGGAAGTCCCAGTCGGTGACGTTCGACTGGCTGATGAACTCGTAGACGGTCTTGGTGGCCTGGATCCGCCCGATCGGCACGCCGTCCTGCGCGGCCAGCTTGCGGGCGATGTCGGAGGCGGTCTGGTTGCGGTACGCGACCACGCGGCGCTGCCGCATCAGCCGGAACCCGTAGTCGTAGCCCCGGACCACCGCGTAACTGCCGGTGCCGTCGTACTCGGCCTCCATCCCGGTGACCTCGCCGGTGAGCAGCGGGTCGCCGGTGCCCTGCCCGTCCGAGACCGGCGTGATCACCACCGGGGTGCCGAACGTGACGCCCAGCTTGCCCAGCAGCTTGCGCGACGGGTCGCGGAAGGTCAGCTGGAAGGCCGCCGGTACCCCGACGCCCTGGTCCACGTGGGCGTCGACGAGATACCGGCCGTACTCCGAGGCGGCGGTCAGTTCCCTGCCGCCGATGACGACCTTGACGACGTTCGAGAAAGCGTGCTTCACCATCAGGACCGCACCTCCTCGGCGGCGGGCAACACCAGTTCCGTCCCCGCGGGCAGCCACCCCGGGTCGTCGATCCCGTTGGCGTCCGCGATCGCCCGCCAGGCGCCCGCGTTGCCGTACTCCCGCCAGGCCAGCGACTGCAGCGAGTCGCCGGCGACGACCCGGTGCACGCGCTGCGCGGTGAGCGCGCCGGACGTCGGGTTCTGGCCCGCGGTCTTGCTCGGGATCTCGTGCAGCTGGAGCCGGCAGCTGGCCCGGATCGGCATCCCGCTCGTCCCGAACAGGGAGTAGGAGACGTCGACGGAGGCGACGTACGCCGTGAAGTGGGCGGTCGAGAACGAACCCCACTGGAACACCACCCAGGGCGGCGACGGCTGCTTGGCGGCGATGCTCTTGCTGGTGACCTCGCAGCAGGCCAGCAACGACTCCACCTTCTTCATCACGTCGTTGCTGTCCGGGTCGTCGGACCGGTCCAGGAAGATCTCCACGCTCATCTCGCGCGGGTGGGTGCCGAGGAACTCCGGGAGGGCGCCGTCCCGTTCGATCGGCGCCGCCGACGACTTCCAGTCCGCCCGGCGGGCGATCGACAGTTCCGCCGGGTTGAACTCGAAGCCGAACGTCTTGATGATGCCGCCCGGGCTGGTGCCGGTGCCCACGGGCGGCTCGTGAATCGCGAGGGTGGCCCGCACGAGGCTCTTGCCGGCGCCCCGGCTGCTCCTGGCCATGATCTGATCTGCCTCTCAGTCCGCTCGGTCGGCGTCGTCGCTCAGTCGGTGAAGCCGTGGTGGGCGATCTCCAGGACCTCGGTGGCCACGGACGGATTGCCCGCGTCCAGGGAGGGCCCCTGCCAGCTCACCGGCAGCACGTCCAGGAGCCCCCACCGGGCCACCTCCGAACCGTCCGCGCGCAACGCCGTGATCTGCCCGGTGGGCCGCTCGATCCCCGTCTGCACGGACGAGATCCACTTGGCGACCTTCGAGGTGTCCGGGGTGAGCGGGCGGGTCAGCCGGATGTGGGAGAACGTGACACGGGTCGGCAGCTGCCACACGAACCCGTTGTTGCCGCCCTCCTGCCGCTGCTCGATCTCCACCTGCGACGACAGCCCCTCGCACCCGTTGAAGTAACCGAGGTCCTCGCCGTCGATGGAGAGGCTGAACCAGACTGTGGTTCCCGGGTCCTGGCGATCCATCGGGGGCCTTTCTGTGGGGTGGGTGCGCGGTCGTCGTGGTCAGGGGCGGAAGTCGCGGAGCTTTCCGACGCGTTCGCGGTCGCGGCGGAGTTCGGTGCGGACGTGCCGGGTGATCCGGTCGATGATCCGGTGCACCAGGGCGTCCACCTGGAACTCGGTGAGGGCACGGGGGTCGAAACCGCCCTCCGCGACCGCCGAGTAACCGGGCGGCGGATCGTCGGAGGACGAGCCGGAACCGGAACCGGGGTACGAGGGTGGCGGGTCGCTGGGCGGCGGCTGCCGCTCGGCCCGGATCACCGGGGCCTTGGGACCGCTGGTGGTGGCCGGCACCTCCTTCACGGTGGTCGTGGGGAGGGCGTCGCGCTGGACGGCACGGGTGGTGAGGGGCGCGACGGGGAGGGCAGCGGTCGCGGAGATCGGCGTGGTGGCTCGCAGGGGTACGGGGTGAGCGGGCGCGGCGGTGCCGGTACTCGGTCCGACGGGCAGGGAGACGGCGGGAGTCGCCGCTCGCTGCACGACGGGCGGCCGGGGTGCCGAGGCCGGTCCGGCGGCGCCCGTGGGCGGGGGTGGTGACTGCGGCCGGCGCTGGACGGATGCCGGGCGGCCTCCGAGGCCGGGAACGGTCGCGGCCGGGGCGGCGGCACGCTGGACGAAAGAGGGATACGGCGAGGAACCCGTCGTCACGGGAGCGGGCGGGGCCGGTGGTGACGGCGGCGTGGCCGGGACGGCGGCCGTGGGCCGGTCGTGCTCGGAGTGCGGCGGTCGCGTCGGTGTCGGCGCCGGCATGGGCGCCGGTGTCGGCAGGCCGGACGCGACGGCCGACGGTCCCCGCGGGGGAGCTTCGGGTACCGGGGGTACCGGGCGGGAGACCGCGGCCGGCCGGTCCACCGGAGCGCCCGTCGTCCGCCGCCGCTGCACGGACGGTACCGCCGCCCCGCGACCGGTGCGCCTCGCGGGAGCCGCGCTCGCGGCCGGGCCGGTGACGGGGGCACCGAGGCCGAGGCGGGGAACGCCGGGAGCGGCCGTCGCGGCACGCCGGACGGGGACGGGAGCCGACGGTGACGGTGCTGACGGCGCCGGCGCGGGCCTGCTCGCCGTGGCCGGGCCGACGGCCTCGGTGTCGCCGGTGGAGGGGACAGCGGGCCGCTCCGGCGTCCGTCGCTGCACTGCCACCTCGCCGGCCCTGCCTCCGCCCGTCGAAGCGGCTCCGGCCGGACCCGTGAGGGGGACGCCGAGGCCCGGGCGCGGCGGGCGGGGAGCCGACACCGCGGGCCGGATCGGTGCCGAGGTCGCGGTCGGGGAGGCCCGGTCGGGTTCACGCACCGGCGGGGACGTCGGCCCGGCTGCCGTCTCGGCGGCGGCCGCGTTCTCCGGCTCCCGGCGCTGCACGGACGCCTCGCGGCCACCGCCTTCGGCCGGACCGGCCGAAGGACGCTCACTCCGCGGCACGGCGGGAGGTGCGGTCGCGGCGGCGGCTCCTGGGGTGGGGCCGGTCGCGGGCCGCGGTGCCGAACCCCGCGCCGCGGGACCGCTGTCCGGAGCCGGGGTGTTCGGGGCGGCCGAGCCCGTGGCCGTACGGCGCTGCACCGGGGTCCGCGTCCCGGCGCCGGCCATGCCGGAAGGCCCACCGCGGTCCGCGGAGACGGCGGACGGCGTGGGCGTGGGCGGCGGGGACGCGGCAGGGGTGCGCCGGGGTGTCGTCGTAGGAGAGGGCGGTGCCGTCCTGGGGGAGTCGGGGGCCGGTGCCGTACCACCGCGGAGGGACCGCTGTACGACGGCCGGCGCCGGCGCCGGCGCCGGCGCTGGTGTCCGTGCCGGTCGGGAGGCGGCGCCCCCAGGGGTGGGCGATGCGGTGTCCGGGGAGGTACGGCCCCCGTCGCGCGGTACCGGCTCCCCGGCGTCGGCGGCTCGCCGTACGCCTCCGCCCGTCGTCGTCCCGCCGCCGGCTCGGTCACCCTCACCCGGCGCCGGCACCGCGCTCCCGCTCGCCGGTGTCCTGGGCGCCGACGGCAGTGTCCGGCGTTGCACGGCCGTCACCGCCGTGCCCACCGGCGCCTGCGTCAGCGCGCTGCGGCGAGGCGGGACGGGAGGTGCGGCCGACAGTCGCGGGCCGGTGGCCGGAGCGGGAGCGACGGGAGCCGACTGCGGCGCCCAGGCCACCGGCACGGCGGGCGGAGCGACGGCCACCCGGGGAACCGCACGCTGGACGGCAGGAACCGCCCGCGGCCCGTCCACGGAGCTCCTCCTGGCCGAGGGGGCGGGGGAGGCCGCGGAAACCGGGCCGCCCGCGGAAGCCGCCGCGACCGACGAGGCCGGCGGGGTCGGCTCGACCGACGAGGCCGGCGGGATCGGCGGGGTCGATGAGACCGAGAAGGCCGGGGAAGGCGAGGAGCTCGGGGAAGCCGGGGAAGCCTGGGAAGCCTGGGAAGCCGACGAGATCGGGGAGACCGACGGTTGGGAGGACATCGGCGGCGCGGCCGGGGCCTGGGCCGGGGAGACCGACGGGGTCACCGGCATCGGCGCGCTCCCCGCGCTCCGTGCCGCTCCCGAACCCGCCGTCCGCGCGGCCCCACCACCACCGCGACGCCCGGTCGACGGCACCCGCTGCACGGCCGTGGCCCGCTGCGCCGCCGAACCCGCCACACCCGCCGGTCCGGTGGGCCCGGCGGCCCTGGCGGACCCGCTCGGGCCGACGGAACCCACCCCGCTCGCGGCTCCGGCCGGACGCGTGGCCGCACCCGCCCGCGCCACCGCCCCCATCGTCGGAGCGGGGGCGGGGGCGGAAGCCGAAGGCGACCCACCGCCCGCGGCCGGCACCGCCGACGGCGCGCGCACCGCCCGCAGCGGTACCACCGGAACCGACGGTCCACGGCCACCGGCCGCAGCCGTCGGCCCCGCCGCTCCCGCCGGGCCCGCGGAGTCGGCCGGCCCCGACAACGGCAGCCTCTGCACCGGGCGTTCCAGGCCTGACACGGCACCCGTGCCCGTCAGCCCCGTGCGGCCGCCGCCGGACAGGGCGGCGCTCGACGCGCCGTCCAGGACGGCGTGCGAGCCCATGCCCATGAACGAGGGGTTCTGCCAGGTCGGCAGCCGGCCGCCGAACCCCGAGTCCGCGACCGGCCCGGCCGCCCTCCCCAGCGCACGCTGGATCGGCGGCAGCCCGGACCAGGCCGCCGCCACCACGGGCCGCGGTGTCTCGACAGGACGCGGCGCCCGGACGGCGGCCTCGGCCCCGGTCTCCGCGGCCCCACGTCCCCGTATCCGTTCCCACAAGCCCACTGCTCAGCCCTCCGCCCCTGCGGAGGCCGCCCTGGTCACCAGGGACGCGATCTCCGCCGTGTAGCGGCGGCGGTCGGCGTGCTCCAGGTCCAGGATGTCCTCCAGGCTCCAGTGGAAGTGGTAGGCGACGTACGCGATCTCCTCGTGCAGCCGGTCGGTCGCGTACGTCACGATTCCCCCAGGCGGCTCCCGCCGAGTTCCACCTCGAAGGGCTCCGAGCAGTGCGGGCAGTTGACCGCGGCCCGGGTGTGGCCCTCCGCGTTGATCTGCCGGTAGAAGTCCTGCAGGAACGCCAGGTCGGAGGCGAACATGTTCTCCACCACCCCGTCGTGGACGAAGGCGAGCGTGCCGAGCCGGGTGATGACCCGGCCGAGCAGCACCACCGACAGGAACGCGGGGTTCTCCTGGACGCGCACGTCCCGCAGCGGGATCAGTTCGTCCCGTGCCGTCGACAGGCGCATCACGCCGTCGCGGTGGACGGTGCCCTGCTCGTCGACGTACCCGCGGGGCAGCTGGAACGGGAACTCCGTGCGCAGCACCTCGACGGGTGTCTCCGGTTGCTGGGACACCTGCTGCTGAGGGGCCTGGGGCGCCGCCTCCTCCGGTGCGAGCGGCGCCCCCACGCCCCCGGCCCTGACAGCCGAACGCCTCATTACTCGATGACCAGTTCTTCGAACGTGATGGTCACCGTCTCGGTCAGCGCGGCCGCCTCGCCCGCCTTGACCGTGCTGGTGTCGATCTTGCTGCACCAGGCGTTGCGCAGGTTGTAGCGCTTCACCGGGTTGTTCTCGAAGTCCATCATGATGATGGAGGCGTTCTTGCGGGCCGTGGCCATCTGACCGTTGATCGACTCGTTGATCCACTGGGTGAACGACGAGGACTGCGTCATACCGCGCACGACCGTGCAGGTGCCGTTCTTCTTCACACCCGGCAGGTTGCGGACGTGGTTCTTCCCGTCAGGCGTGTTCTGCTGGTAGGTGATGACGTCCTGCTCCATCGTCATGCCGCTGACCTCGGCGAGGTACTCGACCATCACGCCGTCGATCTGCAGGCCGAAATTGTGCGATGTGAGGGCGTCACCCGGCTGGAGACTCATGTGTTACTGCCCGTTCTTCTCAAAATGCCTGGGAAACAAGGGGGTTGGGACCCGGGGGCCCGCTACTCCTGGAGCTCGCCGCTGCCGCTGGAGAACTGCGCGAGGCGGAAGATCACGAACTCGGCGGGCTTGACCGGCGCGATGCCGATCTCGCAGATCACGCGGCCCACGTCGACCGACTCCGGCGGGTTGGTCTCCTCGTCGCACTTGACGTAGTACGCCTCCTCGGGCCGCTGCCCGAACAGTGCGCCGCTGCGCCACTCGTTGACCAGGAACGCGGAGATGTTGCGCCGGATCCGGGCCCAGAGGTTGTGGTCGTTGGGCTCGAAGACCACCCACTGGGTGCCGATCAGGATCGACTCCTCCAGGTAGTTGAAGTACCGGCGGATGTTCAGGTAGCGCCAGGCCGGGTCGGAGGAGAGCGTGCGCGCGCCCCAGATGCGGATGCCACGGCCCGGGAAGGCACGGATGCAGTTGACGCCGATCGGGTTCAGCAGGTCCTGCTCGCCGCGGGTGATCTGGAGCTCCAGGTCGACCGCGCCGCGGATCACCTCGTTCGCCGGGGCCTTGTGGACACCGCGCTCGGCGTCGTTGCGGGCCCAGACGCCGGCCACGTGGCCGGACGGCGGGATCAGCCGGGACTGGCCGGAAGCCGGGTCGAAGGTCTTGATCCAGGGGTAGTACAGGGCCGCGTACTTGGAGTCGTAGCCGGCCGTCTCCTGGCGCCAGACCCGGATCTGGCGGGCGTTGAGGCTGGGCGGCGGGTCGATGATTGCGACCCGGTCGCCCATCAGCTCGCAGTGCGCGATCAGGCCGAGCTGGACGGCCTTG
Organism: Streptomyces sp. NPDC059224; assembly: GCF_042754285.1. NCBI lineage: Bacteria > Bacillati > Actinomycetota > Actinomycetes > Kitasatosporales > Streptomycetaceae > Streptomyces > Streptomyces sp. NPDC059224. Next base: position 134,999 of record NZ_JBHZAN010000006.1, on the reverse strand, counting down.
ACGGCCTCCAGGTCGATCGCGCCGCGCTGGTAGGCGGCCATCAGGTCGGGCACGGCCACCATGGACACCTCGTCGACGGCCTCCAGGCCGCCGAAGCCGGTGCGGTCGGCGGAGTCGCCGAGGTAGGTGGCGGGGCCGGGGTGGGAGCCGGCGTCCGCGACGGGGGACGCGGACGCCGGGGACGGGGTCGGGGCCACGAGGGCCACCGTCTGGTTCTCCGGACGGGCCAGCTGCGCGGCGGGCGCGGCCTCGGTCACGGTGATGAGCTTGGAGCGCTCCTTGACCTGCGTGACGACGTAGTTGCGGCCGCCCTTCTTCGCGGTCACGTCGAAGGACTCGACGGCCTTGCCGCCGTCCTTGACGACGAGCTTGAAGCGCTCGGCGGGACCTTCGCCCTCCGGGTCGGAGACCTCGACGCTCAGGTCGCCCGAGGCCACCGCGCTCACCGTGAAGGTGCCGAGCTGCTTGGCCTCGCCCGGCGGCAGCGCGGCCGGCCCGGCCGAACCGGCCACGGCGGCGGGCGCGTCGACGGCGCCTTCGGCGCCTTCCTTGGTGCCGCCGACACGGACGACGTACGCCGCCGTGCCGCCGTTGTTGAAGAAGCCGTAGACGGAGTGCGCGAGGTAGTACCCGTCGGTGAACTCACCGAAGGACGCGACGTACTGCGTCCAGTTGGTCACCAGCGTCGGCTCGTTCAGCGGACCGGTCGGGGCCAGGCCCACGAAGGCCGCCACCGACGTGCCCACTCCCTCGATGGGACGCGAGCCGCTGGCCACCTCCTCGACGTAGACGCCGGGCGACAGGTAGGACGGCATGCTCTGCTCTCCTCGGGGTACGAGACAGGAACATTCCCACCCTCACGCGCGAAGCGCGGCTCACGAAACGTCCTCCGGTGCCTCACCGGGGGCAGTTCCCTTGCCCGCAAGGGCAGTCCGGGCCGCCCCGCGGCCCTTCGGCCGGCAGGTCTGCCCGCGGTCCTGCCCTCCCGGACCTCCCGGTGTCCGGCGCCGCTCGGGTACGGAGGGAGAGGCCCTCGGTCTGGGGCCCTGTCGACCGGACGGGAACCGGCTATGCGCACTCAAGCAGAGAACCGCTCCACCGCGGACCGTGACGGCGACCTCGCCGCGCCCCGGAAGGCCACCGCCCCGCCCCCCTTGGGCGCCCTCCAGCGGTCCGCGGGGAACGCCGCGGTGACCCGGGCGGTCCAGCGGGCCAGGCAGGAGGACGGGACGGAGGGCGGCCAGGACCAGGAGTCCGGGCCGGCGCAGCCACGGACGTCGGTCGCCGACGCGGTCGGCTCGCCCGGCGCGCCGCTGGAGCCCCGCATCCTGCGGCGGGCGGAGAGCGCCTACGGAATGGACTTCGGCCATGTGCGCGTGCACAGCGGCCCGGTGGCCCAGCGGTCGGCCGAGGAACTCGGGGCCCGGGCCTACACCAGCGGGCCGCACATCGTGCTCGGGGGGAACGGCGTCACCGACGAGGTGATGTACGAGGAGGTCGACCACGTCCGCCAGCAGGCCCTGGGCCCGGTGCCCGGAACCGTCAACGGCAGGGGCGAGAAGGTCTCCCACCCGGACGACCCGTTCGAGCGGAGTGCCGGCTCCAACGGCCGCAAGCTGGCCCGGGGCGCCGCGCCCGACCTCGCGCTGCCCGGGTCCTCCGCGCCGCCCGCCGACGCGGTGCAGCGCAGCCCGGAGGAGGACGAATCGGTCCAGCGCAGCCCGGACGAGGGCGTCCTCGTCCAGCGGGTGCCCGGCGACGGACCCACGACGGAAGCCACGGCCGCGTCCGAGACCGCACCCGCGGCCGAGCCCTCTCCCCCGGCCTCGCCGGCGATCACCCCCGCCACTCCCGTCGCCGCGCTCCCGGCCACCGCGCGCCTGGCGCGGCTGATCGTCGGCGGCACCGCCGAGATCCGGAACAAGCAGGTGCGGTCCGTCCTCGACAGGCGGGAGCGCAACGGCCCGAAGTTCACGGCCGAGGAACTCCAGATGATCAGGACCGCGGAGGCCGAGGATCCCGGCTGGCTGCGGACGGTCGGCCTGTGCACACACCTGGAGGCCGAGGACTACATCAAGAAGGACGACTTCCACAGCTGGCTGGCGCAGCCCAAGGGCAAGCGTCTGCTCATCGCCACCCTGCGCTGGCAGCAGCACGCCGAGGGCAAGGGGAAGGGCCCGGCCGGCGCCGGCCCCCGGCCGGACTACCAGCTCGGCCGCCACCACGCCATGCGCGACAAGTCCAGCCCCGAGGCGGAGCGGGAACAGCTCACCGGGGAGCGCAACGAGCAGATCTTCCGGACCTTCGTCGCCACGCTGCTTCCTCCCGGCATCTCCGACGAGGTGCCTGACGCCGCCGAGCACCGCAAGCGCGTGGAGCGCGGCACCGAGATCCTGACCAAGATCTTCCTGATCCTGAAGGAGGGGCTGCAGGTCTTCAACCCGAAGACCGGTCTCCACGAGGACTTCAAGGACGACGTCGCGCACGCCCTGGCCTACGGCGGCCGCGTCAACATCCGCATCCCGCAGCTGGCCGACGGCCAGCACGGCTACGAGCTTCCCCGGTGGCTCCACATCACCAGGGAGAACCCCAGGTTCTACGAGCCCAACGCGAAGCCCGAGGCCCCGGTGTACAAGCGCACGTACGCCACCCACCACATGGACATCGGCGACAACAAGCCCGGACAGCCCGGCCGCTTCGTGGAGAAGGGCGGGCTGGGGGCCACCGCCCAGAACCTCATCGACCCCCACAGCCACCTCTACGGCATGGGGGTGGGCATCGGGGGCACCGGGAACACGGGCTACCACGGCGGGACCATCCTCCCGGACGAGTCGCACGGGCACCTGTTCATGGGGTACAAGCCGCCGACCGGCAAGCGTGACGGCGCACTCCAGGTCGGCATCGAGACCGCCGGGCCGGGCGGCCGGACCCCCGAGGGCTACGAACACAACTGGAAGAGCAGCGAGAAGACCGCCAACCCCTTCAGCAACTTCGGCGGCCACAAGGACGACAAGATCGGCGGCGACGCGCCTCTCAGTGCCAGCCAGCGCTATGTCGACCTGCGGCAGTTCGGCGACTGGCTGAAGAAGCTGAAGGATCTGGAAGCCGACTGGAAAAGCGAACTCGCCAAGGCGACGACCGACGAGGAGCGGGCCGCTCTGTACCGGGACCTGATCGGCAAGCGTTCCGGTTCCTAGGCCGCCCGCGCCGCACGCTCCACCGTCCGCAGGGGCAACGGGTGCGGCCCCTGCGGCACCGCGGGTCTGCCCCGCGGTCCGCTGCGCCGGGCTTCGCGCTGCGCATAGCGTCGACGCGTGAGCCTGTGGACTTCCCTGGAACCCGCTTCCGCGACCGTGGACCCCGGGTCCTCCACCCGCGTCCGTCTGCGACTGCGCAACACCGGTGACGTCGTCGACGAGTACCGCTTCGAACCGGTCGGACCCGTCTCGCCCTGGACCACGGTCGAGCCACAGACGCTCCGCCTCTACCCGGGCACCACCGGCACGGCCGAGCTGACCTTCGCCCCGCCCCGCACCTCCGACGCGACGGCCGGACCCAATCCCTACGCGGTCCGCATCACCCCCACCGAACACCCCGAGGCCGTCACCGTCCCCGAGGGCAACCTCACCATCACCCCCTTCACCGAACTGCGGGCCGAACTGGTCCCGCCGACGGTCAAGGGCCGCTTCCGGGGCCGGCCCAAGCTGGCCATCGACAACCTCGGCAACACCAGGCTCACCGCCTCCGTGGGCGGGAACGACAACGGCGACCAGCTCGTCTACGACCTCCACCCCAGCAACGTCCAGATCGAACCCGGCCGCGCCGCCTTCATCAAGGCCACGCTCAAGCCCCGGCGGATCATCTGGTTCGGGCCGAAAGAACAGCGGCCGTACCGGCTCACCGTCCAGCGTTCGGGGCTCAACCCGGAGCCCGTGGACGGAACGTACATCCAGCGCGGCTTCCTGCCCCGCTGGCTGGCCACGCTCTTCGGCACCCTGCTCGCCCTCGCGATCACCTTCGCCCTGATCTGGTTCAACTACAAGCCGCAGGTCAAGAGCCTCGCCGAGGAGCAGATCCAGGAGGCCGGGGTGAGTTCGATCGCGCCCAGCCCCTCGGCCACGCCGACCCCGCCGCCGGCGCCCAGTGTCACGGCCGCCACCCCGCCGGCCGCCCCGGACGCCGGTGACGGCGGCAACGGCGGCGGGGGCGGTGGGGGCGGCGGCGGTGCGACGGCCACCGTGACCGCCAAACCCAAGCAGGACACCGCGGCGACCGCCGTGAACCGCCTCGCCTCCGACGACCCGTCCGGGCGGCACATCTGCTATCGCGCCTTCGTCCAGGGCAACGGCTGGCAGAAGCCCGTCTGCGACGGCACCATGGCCGGCACGGCCGGCAAGAACGTGCCGATCAAGGCCATCAACATCGCGGTGTACGGCGTCCAGGGCTCCGCCGCCAACGCCTTCGTCTACGACCCGCAGTCCACCAGCGGCCAGGGCAAGTGGAAGCCGAACTGGACGGCGATCATCCCCGACGGCAAGGACAACTACATCGGCAGCACGAAGGCTTCCGACCCCTACATCGAGGGCTTCGCCTTCAACGTCGGCAACGGCCAGGGCTGCAACTACGCGAAGGTCCGCGACCACGACTGGGGCGACCAGTGGTGCAAGGGCGCCCGCCCCGACCTCGACTTCGTCGGCACCCTCGACAACACGCTGTGGCTCGAGGCCTTCAAGCTGACGGTGATCCCGTGACGCTGTGGACCTCGCTGGAACCCGCTTCCGCGACCGTGGACCCCGGGTCCTCCACCCGCGTCCGTCTGCGACTGCGCAACACCGGTGACGTCGTCGACGAGTACCGCTTCGAACCGGTCGGACCCGTCTCGCCCTGGACCACGGTCGAGCCACAGACGCTCCGCCTCTACCCGGGCACCACCGGCACGGTCGAGCTGACCTTCGCCCCGCCCCGCACCTCCGACGCGACGGCCGGACCCAATCCCTACGCGGTCCGCATCACCCCCACCGAACACCCCGAGGCCGTCACCGTCCCCGAGGGCAACCTCACCATCACCCCCTTCACCGAACTGCGGGCCGAACTGGTCCCGCCGACGGTCAAGGGCCGCTTCCGGGGCCGGCCCAAGCTGGCCATCGACAACCTCGGCAACACCAGGCTCACCGCCTCCGTGGGCGGGAACGACAACGGCGACCAGCTCGTCTACGACCTCCACCCCAGCAACGTCCAGATCGAACCCGGCCGCGCCGCCTTCATCAAGGCCACGCTCAAGCCCCGGCGGATCATCTGGTTCGGGCCCAAGGAACAGCGGCCGTACGCACTCACCGTGCAGCGGGCGGGCGCCAATCCACAACCTGTGGACGGAACGTACATCCAACGCGGCTTCCTGCCCCGCTGGATCGCCACGCTCTTCGGCACCCTGCTCGCCCTCGCAATCACCTTCGCCCTGATCTGGATCGCCTACAAACCGCAGGTCAAGAGCCTCGCCCGGGAAGGGGTCCAGGAGGCAGGGGTGAGTTCGATCGCGCCCAGCCCGACGGCCGGCGCGCCCCTGGCCGCGCCGCCGGCGCCCTCGCCGACCCCGGCCGAGCAGCAGCCCGCCGGCAGCGGATCCTCCGACACCCCGGCGGGCGGGGGCGGCGGCCAGGCCCAGCCGTCCCCGAAGGCGACGAAGAAGAAGGTCCCGAAGCCCGTCGTACCGGCGTACAACATCCTGCTGCGCAACACGACGACCAAGAAGTGCGTGGACGTCCCCGGCTACGACAAGGGGACCAGCGACGGCCCGGTGCGGGAGTACACCTGCAACGAGACGACCGCGGACAATCAGCTGTGGAACCTGGAGGTGCGGTACTCGAAGGACGGCCCCGGCTCGGCCGCGCTCTTCCAGATGCGCAACGTGAAGGACCAGCTCTGCATGGACCTGCCCGCCTACGGTTCGGCACGGCTGTCCGCACCGATCACCGAGTACAGGTGCGACGGCACCAAGGCCGACAACCAGCTCTGGTGGATCGACAAGCAGCCCGGCGGCGCCTACTGGATCCGCAACTTCGCCAGCGACAACCTCTGCCTGGACGTGGCCGGCTACAGCACCGGCGGCAACGACACCAACCTGACCCTGTACCACTGCTCGAACACCGACGACCAGGAATGGCAGATCGTGCACCCGTCGGGAGAGTGACGGAACCCGGTCACCAGGTGCCCGGGACCAGGCGGCCTGCCTTTCGGTATTCGCGGCGGGCGCCCTCCAGGAGGTTCGCCGCGGACACCGGCTCGCCGGATCCGGCGGCCAGGTAGGCGGCGGTGACCACCGCGCTGCGGATGGCGCCGCCGGCCAGCTCGAAGTCACGGGCCAGCGGGGTGAGGTCGATGTCCGGGTCGCTCGGTACGTGCACCAGCCCGTGGCGCCACAGCGCCAGCCGCTGCTCCTCCTCCGGGAACGGGAAGTCGATCACCAGGTCCAGGCGGCGGGTGAAGGCCTCGTCGATGTTGGCGCGCAGGTTCGTGGTGAGCAGCGCGATGCCGTCGAAGGCCTCCAGGCGCTGGAGGAGGTAGGCCGACTCCAGGTTGGCGTACCGGTCGTGGGCGTCCTTGACCTCGGAGCGCTTGCCGAAGACGGCGTCCGCCTCGTCGAAGAGCAGTACGGCGTCGGTGCGGTCGGCCTCGGTGAAGATGCGCTCCAGGTTCTTCTCGGTCTCGCCGACGTACTTGTCGACGACCGAGGAGAGCTGCACGACGTAGAGGTCCAGGCCGAGTTCGGCGGCCACCACCTCCGCCGACAGGGTCTTGCCGGTGCCCGAGTCGCCGGCGAACAGCCCGAGGACGCCACGGCCCCGGCCGCCGCCCGCGCTCAGCCGCCAGTCGCCGAGCACCCGGTCGCGATGGCGGGCGCGCAGGGCCAGTTCGCGCAGCTCGGTGAGCGGGCGTTCGGGCAGCACCAGGTCCCGCCAGTCGACGGCGGGCCGGATCCGGCGGGCGTGCTGTTCGAGCCCGGACGCCGACTGCTGACGGGCGGCCAGCCGCAGGTGGCCGGCGGCAAGCGGCGTGCCGTCGAAGGCGGCCAGCGCCTTTGCCGCCCGGGCCGCGCGGGCGAGCCGGTCGCCGCCCAGGTGGTACGGGGCGACGGTGGCCGCCAGGTCGAAGCCGGAGGGGTCGGGGAGTACGGCGGCCCAGGCGTCCGCGGCCACGGCGCGCCGGGAGGGCACCTCCAGGACCAGGGGGTCGCGGTCGTCGCACCACTGCGGGTCGTAGGGGTGCGGGGTGGTGATCAGCACGGTGACGTCGGTGACACCGCGCAGCTCCGTGACGAGCGCCCGGGGCTGGGCCGCGTCCACGAGGACCGCCAGGCCGCCGAGGCGGGCCTCCCGGAGCAGCTCCGGGACATGCCCCTCGGGGCCGGTGTAGTGCAGGGCGGCCAGGCCGGCCAGCCGCAGCGCGGCCGCCGCGCAGCCGAGGCCCTCGCCCTCGCGGCGCTCCCGCAGGTACCCGAAGAACGGCCCGGCGGCGATCCGCCCGGCCAGCCGCCGTACGAACTCCTCGTCCTCCTCGGCGCCGGACCGGCTGTCGTACGACGGTGCGCGCAGGTGCCCCGCCAGCGCCGGGTCCGGGGTGTCGTCGCCGAGGAAGTGCGACAGGACCCGGTCGGGGACGCGCAACGAACGGCTGAGGAAGGGGCGTTCGGGCTCCTCGACGGTGAGCAGGCCGAGCGCGGGGAGCGGGGCGGCGGGGTGGAAGCGGGCGCGCGCCTCGGCGAGGTGGGCGGGGACACCGAACAGGTCGAGGGCGAGGGCGACGGTGGCGCGACGGCGGCCGACGTCGTCGTTGAGGTAGCCGTACAGCGGCTCGAAGGACCGGTCCAGGTCCGGGGCGAGCGCGATGAGCAGGATCGCGGTGTCGAGGGGGGTGAGCCGGAGACGGGTGGCGAGTTCGGCCAGCCGGTCGCCGAAGTCCGCCGCCAGGGCGGGCATTTCGGGGGTCGTCGCCGGGCGCAGGAAGTGCCGTACCGCCTCCTCGGAGAGATAGAGGCCGCGCAGCGGGTCGGCGGCCGTCGGGTCGCCGGCCGACCGGTGGTCGACGAGGGCGACGGCCCGCTCCCGCAGCTCCGCCAGCCGGGCGAGCAGGGGGAGGGCCGGCGTCAGGGAGACGTCCAGGGTCACGCCCGGGTCCTCCGCGCGGCCTTGGCCTCGGCGACCTGGCCGGGCCGGTGGGCCCGCTCCTCCAGGACCGGTGCGTCCTCCTCCAGTCCGCCGCGTACGCGGACGGCGGCGCCCTCGGTGACCGGCGGGCCGGCGTCGTACTCGGGGTAGGCCGGGAAGGGTGCCGTGATGACGACGTCCAGGGACGGTTTGAGCTCACCGCCGAGCGCGGACCAGATCTCGGCCAGGGAGCGGGCCTCGGTCTGGATACCGGCCACCGACAGCTGCACGGTCAGCCCCAGCGCCGCCAGCGACCGCGGCAGTTCGTCCGGATGGATCAGCTCTCTCGGGATCAGGGTCGCCAGCACGGCGCTGATCAGCCGGTGTTCGTCCTCGGGCCGCTTGGTCCACGCCGTCACCAGGTACGACAGCCGGAACCAGCGGGGCGGCTGCCGGCGCTTGACGACGACGTCCCGGTCGTCCCGGACGTCGATGTGGCCGCGCTGACGCCGTTTCACGTCCTCGCGGATGTCGTACAGATAGCTGTTGATCACCGGGCCGTTGCGGCGGGCCGCCCAGTCGCGGGTCGGGGCGTCGAAGGAGACGTCGATGCCGGAACCCTCCAGCGCGCCGCCGGTCAGCAGGGTCCGCAGCACCTGGTCCACCTCGTGGATCACGCCTTACTCACCACCCCATGGACCTGTCCGCACTCGTCTCCATCCTGCCCTCCGCCCGCGTCGCACCCGCAGGAACGGCCGGGCAGACCGCGCTGCCCGGGAACCGGTGCGTGCTGCCCGTTCGGTCAGATGTAGCCTTCCCGGAGGGCATGGGCCACGGCGTGTGCCCGGTTGCGCAGGTGCAGCCGGGTCGTCAGCCCGTGCATGACGTTCTTGACGGTGCGCTCGGAGTAGGACAGCTTGCTGGCGATCTCACCGGTGTCGAGCCCCTCGGCGACCAGCCGCAGTACGTCCACCTCGCGGGCGGACAGCCCGGAGGCCGGGGTGCCCGGACGGCCCGCGGCGTTACGGTGCAGGGTGCCGACCTGGTTGATCAGCCGGCCGAGCAGGTCGGCCGGAAGGTCGCCGTCGCCCCGGGCGGACGCGAGCACGGCCTGCACGAGCCGCAGTTCGGTGGCCTCGTGGCGCCAGACGATGGCGCCGACCCCGCACTCGATCACATCGAGCAGTTCGGTCTCGCGCAGGGCCCCGACCACGAGCACGGCCCGCGCCCCCTCGCTGCGCACGACGCGGCGCAGCCGGGTCAGTTCCGGTTCGTCGAGGCTGTCGCTGATGAGCAGGGCGACCGTGCCGGGGCCGGTCTCGGACTCCTCACGCAACTCGATCTCCGGGTGCCGGCGCAGCTGGCTGAGCGCGCCCTCACGGGAGATCGGGTCCGGTGCGTACACCGCGACGGGTGTGCGGGTGACCGACGCTAATGAGCTTTTGCTGACCAACCGCTTCCCCAATGTCCACGTGCTCGTCACCCCTGAGGGAACGGTGACGGGCGGGAGTACCCAGCCTGATGGGACCAAAGGGGCAACGACAATCGTGGACGACCACGAGATGGACCACGAGATGTGGCGGACGCCGGGCCGTGGTGCACCGCGGGCCGACGGGGGTTGTTCGCGCGGTTCCCCGCGCCCCCAAGAAGGGGAACTGCGCGACCAGCCACGACGCACCCGCAGCGAACCACGGACCCGGGCACCCCGAATTGTGCCGACACCGCAACAAAACCGCCGGTCGTCGCAGTTCCCCACAACCTCTCCCGCCGCGGCCCCCTCTAATCCCCCGGACGGGCCCGAAACCACCAGCGCACCGCGAGGAGCCAGGAATGATGCATTCGTCCCCTGAACTCGTCGACGCCATGAACCTGTTGACCGAGGAAGCGGTGCGCACGCTGACCGGCGCCGGCCGCCTCGTACTCCTGCGGGGCGCCACCGGGACCGGACGTACCACCGTCCTGGAGGCCGTGGCCGAACAGGCACCCGCCCTCGGGCTCAGAACGCTTCGCGCCCGCTGCTCGCCCGCCGACACCGGCATCTCCTTCGCGACCGTCCTGCAACTCCTCGGCCCGGTGCCGGAGTTCGCCGACCTCGCGGTGGACGGCGACGAGCGGGCGACCGCCGCCGGACTGTGGCGGGTGCTGCGCGCCTACGCCGACAACTCGCCGCTGCTCGTGGTGGTGGACGACGTGCACCTCGCGGACGCGGCCTCGCACCGCTGGCTCGTGGAGTCCGCCCGCCACATCGACCGCTTACCGATCCTCCTCGTCGTCGGCGAGCGCAGCCAGTACGACCTCGACCCGCCCACCCCCGGCTTCGCCCACACCCTCCCCCCGGCGCTCGTCCGTACCCGCACCCTCGCTCCCCTCACCCCGGAGGCCGCGGCCGGCCGGGTGCGCGACGCCTTCCCCGGCGCGGACCGGGCCTGGGTGGAGGACTGCGTACGGGCCGCCGCCGGCAGTCCGCTGCTCCTGCGCGCCCTGCTGGACGACCTCCGCGGGGCCCGGCACCCGGCGGTGCCCACCGCCACCGCGGCGCTGTACCCGGGCGCGTTCCCGGCCGCCGTCCGCTGGTGGCTGGACAGTGCGGGACCGGCCACCACCGAGGTGGCCCGCGCCCTCGCCGTACTGGAGGAGAACACCGGCGCCGCCCTGCCGGACGTCGACCTCACCCCGCTGCTCGCCGAGCTGACCGGCGCCGACCCCACGCGGGTGGCCGGCTGGCTCACCGCCATGACCAACCTCGGGCTGCTCACCCCCGGCCCGGACAGCCGTCCGCGCTATCCGCACCCGTTGCTGCGCGACGCGGTCCTCGCCGGTGTCCCCGCGGCCCGCCGCCGGGCCGTGCACCGGGCGATCGCCGAGGCGATGCTCCGCCAGGACGCCCCCGCCGAGGCCGTGGCCCGGCAGCTGCTCACGACCGGCCCGGTGACCGCCCCCTGGGCGGTGTCCCTGCTCCAGGACGCGGCCGCGCTCGCCCTCCTCGACGGCCGGACCGAGGACGCGGTCGGCTATCTGCGCCGGGCCCTGGAGGAACCCCTCTCCGACGACCGCCGGCAGCGCCTGCTGACCGAGCTCGGCTCGCTGGAGTACGCGGCGCCCCGCTCCTCCGCGGCGATCCCCCGGCTCGCCGAGGCGGTCCGGCTGCCCGCCGCCCCGCGGGACCGGGTGCGCGCGGCCGTCGCCCTCGGCACCGCGCTGACCGGCCGGGGCCGCACCCGCAAGGCCGTCGAGGTACTGCGGTGCGTGGACGGCGAACTGAACGACCACCCCGACCTGGTGCGCACCCTGCACACGGCCACCGTCCTCCTGTCCGACCAGGACCAGGAGGTACGGCAGGAGGTCTACCGCCGGCTGTCGGAGACCGCCGAGCACTCCCCGGAGCTGGTCGGGCCGGCCGGGCAGGCACTGCTGGTGCGGCACGCGGCCTCCGCGGGCCTCACCTCGGCCCGGGACGCGATGCGGCGGCTGCGCGCCCTGCTCGCCGAACCCACCGACCCGCTCACCGAACCGTTCCTGGTCGGCACGGCGGCCACGGTCGCCCAGTGGGCCGACGAACTCGACGAGGCCGACCGGCTGGTAGACCGCGGCCTCGCGGGACAGCGCCCCGATCTGCTGCACCCCATGCATCAGGCCCTGCTGCACAGCCGTTCGGACATCGCGGCGGCCCGCGCCGACTACACGCACCCGCCGGCGGTGCCCGAGTCGGTCACGCCCGGCAACGCCCACGCACACACCCTGGTCGCGCTGGTGGAGACCGGCCGTACCGCGCGGGCCGAGAGCCTGGTCGCGGGACTCGACCTGCGGGAGGCTGCGGACTCCTGGGAGCTGAACCGGTTCCTCTACGCGCGGGGAGTGGTGCGGGCCGCCGCCGGTGATCCGGCGGCGGCACTGCACGACTTCCTGGAATGCGGCCGCCGCCAGTCCGCCCGTGAGGTGACCAGCCCGGTGGTCACCCCCTGGCGGACGGCCGCCGCCGAGTGCCGGCTGGCGCTCGGCCGCCCCCTCGAAGCCATCGCCCTGGCCGAGGAGGAGCTGCGGCTGGCCCGGGTCTGGGGCACCCCGCGCACGGTGGGCCGGGCCCTGCGCGTGCTCGGTGGCGCGACCGGCGGCCGCCGGGGTCTGGAACTCACCGAGGAGGCCGTCGGGTTGCTGAGCGGCGCCGGCTCCGCCGGTACGGAACCGGCGCGCGCCCTGCTCGCCCTAGGCCGCCAGGTGACCGCCGCCGGCGAGGCCGTCCGGGCCCGCGACTGCCTGCGGGAGGCCGTCGCGCACGCCGAACGGCTCGGTGCCGTACGGCTGGTGGAACTGGCCGAGGACATGCTGCGGAAGGGCGGCGCCCGCTCCCCCAGACGACGTACGGGCGCCGCCTCCCTGACCGGCAGCGAGCGCCGGATCGCCGAGCTCGCCGCCGAGGGCCGCACCAACGTGGAGATCGCGGCCCTGCTCCATCTGGCCCGCCGCACCGTTGAGACCCATCTCACCCACACCTACAAGAAACTGGGCATCCGCCGGCGGGCCGAGCTGCGCCCGGCCCTGGATCAGGGCGCACCCCGCCAGTAGGGGTCCAGGGCGTCCAGGGCGCGGTCCTGGTCGCCGGTGAGCCAGTCCCGCACGTGCGGGGCGCGGGCGGTGTCCAGCATCCACCGCACGACCGTGCCGTACACCGGATGACCGGGGGTCCGGCCGTCCCCCAGCCACTCCAGGCAACTGGACACCAGGTTGCGGTAGTTGGTGCGGGCCGCGTTGTCGTGCTCCAGGTCGGTGCCGTAACCGGGGCCCTGCTGCCGGGCCAGTTCCACCCACGGTTCGAGCACCCGCAGCGCGATCTCCGGACCCCCGCTGCGCAGCGCGCCCAGCACCATCGCGAACCGGTAGGACCCCTCGGTGAGATGCGGCTGCTCCCGCATCGCCCCGCGCAACTGCCGGTCGGTGTGCGCGAGGACGCCCTGCGCGGCGCGCGTATCGCCGTCCATCAGATGGTCCTCGAAGCTCCAGGCCAGCAGGTGGAGGCGGACCAGCAGGCCGAGACACTCGTCGCGGTCCCGCTCCGCCTCCGCGAGCAGCGCGTCCAGTTCGGCGCGCCGCGCCCCGTGCTCCCAGGGCCACGCGAGCCTCGGGTACGTCTCCTCACCGCACGTCTCGCACCAGCGCGGGATGTCGGTGCGCGGCACCGGGAAGTACCCGCCCTCCCCGCAGTCCGGGTCCAGGCACTGCCAGCCCTCGGCCAGTGCGCCAGGCGGTGGCTGGTAACCGTCCTTGGTCGGTGGCAGCTGCCCTCCGGCGAAGAGTCTGCGCAGCAGTCCCATGGCAGGTGCCCTCCTCACATCGCGCGGGCGGCGGCCCGGTCGCGGGCGACGCGTTCGGCCGGGCTCAGCCGGGTGATCCGCCCGGAGCGGCTGTTCTCCCTGATCCCCCAGGGCGACGACGGCCGGCCTCCGACCAGCCACACCACCAGGGTCACCTCCCACAGCAACGCCTTGCCGATGCTGACGACCAGCCACTCCGGGCTGATCAGCATCAGCATCGGCGGCATGCCGTGCCAGAACGAGCCGCCGGCCCGCCCGTTGAACGTCCACAGCGCGACGGCCACGCCGATCACATGCACCAGTCCCACCACAGTCCCCATGTGTCCCCCTCGGTCGGCCTCGTCCTTCCGGCTCCCCTCTTGGTACCGCCGTACCGGCCACCACCCGGGGCGCGTTGCACGCCCGCCCGGCGCGTGCAACGGCCCCTCGCCGTCGCGGGCGCTTCGGGTAAGCGGCCGGGAAAAGGTTTGCCGCACTCGCCACGAAGCCGGACGACCACTGCCAAACTGTCCCTCATGAGCACGCACTTAACGGCGGGCGGCGCTCCCGGCCGCCGCTCCCGTGTGGCCTGGCTGCTGCGCGTCAACCGCCTGCTCGGCGCGGACCCCGCCTTCCGTTCCCTCCCGGCCTTCGCCGCGGCCTTCCGGGGCGGCTGCTACGACCGCGAGGTCAGCGTCAGCACACCCTCCCGCTGGGAGACCGGCCGGACGGCCGTGCCCTGGACGGCGGTCCGGCGCTACGAGGAGCTGCTCGGCCTGCCCCGCAACCTGCTCACCGCCACCGCCCGCACGGTCTGGCGCTACCTGGCCCCGGCCCCGGTCCTGGACACCGCCCCGGTCACGGCCGCCGACGGCGCGGCCCTGGAGGACCTCCTCGAACAGGCCCTGTCCGGTGCGGTGATGACCGGCGACGACTGGGACCGGCTCGCCGACGGGCTGTGTGCCCGCCCCGACGTGGTGCTGATGCCGTCCGGCACCTGGTACGGGCTCGCCGAACGCCTCGTCGGGGAGATGGTGATCGCCGACGACCTGCCCTGGATGCTCCGCTTCGAGACCCTCAACCGGCTGCTCAACCACCCGCGCGGCGGCCGCACCGTGGTCCTCGCCTGCGCCGAACTGGCCGCCGGGCAGGCACGGTCGACGGCCACGGAGATCGTCTGCGCCCTCGACAACTGCGGTCACCCCGACGCCGCCGACCGGGTGCTGGCCGAACTCGCCGCACCCAGCGGCCCGCTGGCCCACCGGGGCGCGGTGATGGCCTGCTTCCGCAAGGTCGGATACCGGCACTTCGACCGCACCCAGCTGCGCACCCTGGTCCGCGCCCTGCGCGAGTCCCCCGGGACCGGCCCGGTCGCCGACCAGACCGACCCGCTGCGCCGTTACCTGGCCCGCGTCCACCCCGAGCACGCCCGCGAACTCCTCGGCGGACGCGGCCCGGTGGCACCACCGGCGGAACCGGCGTCCGGGCCGCTCACGGCGGCCGTCCGCCGGATCACCGTCCCGGTGTGGACCATCGAACCGGACCTGGTCCCCGACACCACGGTGCCGGCCGCCCTGGTCTCCGAGGCCCTCACCTCGCCCGTCTTCGACGTCCGCCTGTACTCCGCGTTCCTGCTCGCCGCCACCCCCTACCGCGAGCCGCTCGCCGACGCGGTCGCCGCCGAGCTGGCCCGCCCGTCCACCGCGCGCCACGCGGAGCTGGCGGTGCCGCTGCTGGACGCGCTGCGCATCCTGGGCAGCCGCCGGCACCGCGCGGTGGTCAAGGCGCTCGCCGTGCGGCCGGGCGTGCCGCGCCGCACGGCGTACGTGGCGGTGCGCGCGCTCGGTCATGTCGCCGCCGACGACACGGACTCGGTGTTCCTGCGCGCGGCGGTCGCCCACCACCACACGGCCTGGCGGCTCACCCGGGACCCGATGAGCGCGGCCACCCTGGAGAGCCTGGTCTACGCCCTGGGCATGGCGGCCCGGGACGACATCCTGGCGGAGATCCGCGCCGACCCCGGCTTCCTGCCGGCCGCCCGCACGGCGGCCGGGGGGTGGCTGGCGATCCCGGCCCACCGGCGGACGAGCGCCCTGCGCTGACCTAGCGGCGTGCCCTGGGTCCGGGTCAGGGCGCCAGCCAGTGGCCCGCCGCCGCGAGCAGCGTCCGTACGCCCGTCTCGATGGTGGGCTCCGGGACCGGGGCGAAGTGCGGGGAGTGATTGGAGGGGATCTGCGGCGGTATGCCGTCGCGGACCAGGGCCTCCAGGTCGACGTCGACGAAGAGCCGGTGGTCCGCACCGCCGACGAACCAGAAGACCGAGGGCACCCCGAGGGCCGTTCCGAAGGCCCCGAAGTCCTCGCTGTTGGGGACCGGTGAGGTCAGCTCGAAGGTCAGGCCGGGGAATTCGGTAGCCAGGGCGGCCTGTACGGCCTCGGTGGCGGCGGGGTCGTTGTGGGTGACCGGGAAGGAGTCGATGGGGACGATGTCCGGCTCCCTCGGCGCTGCGGAGGCGGCCGCCTCGGCCCGGACGATCCGCTCGACCGCCGCCAGCACCCGCTCCCGTACGGCCGCCGTGGCGGACCGGATGTTGATCTTCAGCTCGACACTGTCCGGGATGATGTTCTCCTTGGTGCCGCCGTGGATCGACCCGACCGTGACCACGGCCTGCTGGCCCGCGCCCACCTCGCGCGAGACGACCGTCTGCAGCCGCATCACCACGGCGGCGGCCAGCACCACCGGGTCGACGGTCGCCTCCGGCGTGGACCCGTGCCCGCCCCGCCCGAACAGCGTGACCCGCATGCTGTCCGCGCCCGCCATCAGCGCCCCCGCCCGGGTCCCGACCAGCCCGGCCGGCGCGGCCGCCACATGCTGGGCCAGGCACACGTCCGGCCGCGGGAACCGCTCGGCGAACCCGTCGGCGAGCATCCTCGGCGCCCCGCCGACCTCCTCGGCCGGCTGGAACACCGCCACCACCGTGCCCCGCCAGCCGTCCCGCACGGCGGCCAACTGGCCGGTGGCGCCCAGCAGCCAGGCGACATGCATGTCGTGCCCGCACGCGTGCATGACCCCGTCGTTCTGCGAGGCGTACGGCAGCCCGGTCTCCTCCCGCACCGGCAGCGCGTCCATGTCGGCCCGCAACAGGACGACCGGCCCGTCCCCGTTGGCCAGCACCCCGACCACTCCGGTGCCGCCGACCCGTTCGGTGACCTCCCAGCCCTGCTCCCGCAGCCGCTCCGCGACCACCGCCGCGGTCCGCTCCTCCTCGAAGGACAGCTCCGGATGCGTGTGCAGATCCTCGTACAGCGCCCGCAGTTCGGGGAGCTTCCCGGTCAGACCGGTCAGGAGGGGGCTGATGCTCATGGCGTCGTCTCCGGAGGTGGGTGGCGGTGCTTACCCGCCGAGTCTCCACCGTCACCCGCCGCGGGGAACGCCCGAGCGCTCCTTTCACACCCTGCCGGAACCCGGCCCCCGGCGGCCGCCCACCGCTCTTCCGTGTTCCGCCGCGGCTACGACTCGTCCGTCGTCGGGCGGGTCCGGCCCGGCTCGGGCAGCTCACCCAGCTTGCGCCGGGCGTGCAGGATGTCGCCGATGAACAGGTCGTAGATCAGCACGCCGATCACGCCGCCGACCAGCGGGCCGACGATCGGGATCCACCAGTAGTTGCTGAACCCGGCCCCGTTCCCCGGGAACGCGAGGCTCTTCCACCCGGCGAGCCAGGTGAGCACCCGGGGGCCGAAGTCACGGGCCGGGTTGATGGCGTAGCCGGCGTTCGCGCCGTAGGAGATGCCGATGGCGGCGACGGCGAGACCGATGACGAACGGGCCGAGGTTGGATCCCACGGCCGTGTTGCGCAGGTCGATGACCGCGACGACGAACATGACCAGGAACGCGGTACCCACGATCTGGTCGATCAGCGGTCCCCAGATCCCGCCGTGGAAGTACGGCGCCGGGAAGGTGGCGAAGATGGAGAAGGTGGCCTCGGTGTGGCCGCCCGCCTTCGGCGGCTTCGACAGGGCGTCGAACGCGTTGATGGCGTCGTGGTACACGAGGAAGACCAGCGCGGCCCCGGCGAAGGCGCCCAGCACCTGCGACACCCAGTAGGGCACCACCTTCGCCCAGGGGAACCCGCGCCGAACGGCGAACGCGAGCGTGACCGCCGGGTTCAGATGGGCGCCGCTGACACCGCCGGCCACGTAGATGGCGAAGGTCACGGCCAGGCCCCAGCCCCAGGCGATCAGAAGCCAGTCACCGGCGGCCAGGAAGATCGTCGTGGGCGTCTCAGCGCGCCCCGATCCGGGCAGCGCGGCCACCGCCATCGCGACGGAACCGGCTCCGAACGCGAGGATGACGAAGGTCCCGAGAAACTCCGCCAGGCACTCACCGAGCAGGCCTCCGCGGCTTCTGAGCCGGGAGGGCTTGAGGAGAGGAGATATTTCCACCGCCATCGCTGGCCCCCTTTAGCCATCGCTGGCTCCCTGAGAGGAGCAATCGGGCCGAACATCACATCGACCCACAAATGATGTTCGCGCAGATCCGCTCATCGCGCCCGGCGGGGACCACCGTTCGCCTCTCGGGCCACGGCTATCCGTCGAGGTCGTCGGCGTAGTGCCGGAATCCGTGCCGGTCGCGGTGCATCGCCCAGAGCGTGTCGGCGAGCACGGCGGGGTCCTTGCGCGGGTGCCCCGCCACGATGGCCCCGGGAATGACGAGTTGCGCCACGTGGATGCCCTCCCCGGCGAGCCGGTCGTGCAGCAGATGCCCGTAGGCACTCTCGGCGGCGAAGGCGATGGAGGTCCCGGCGCGCTCCGGATGCGGGATGACGGCCGTACCGCCGTTGACGAGGAGGATGGTCCCCCGGCCCAGCTCCCGCATGCCCGGCAGCACCTGCTGCACCGCGGCGACGGGCCCGTACACCGAGAACTCGACCGGACCGAGCAGATCCGCGTGGGTGGTCTCCAGCACGGGCCGCATGAAGTCCCGCTGCGGCACGGGGCTGTACTGCAGGATCTCGACGGTCCCGAGTTCCTCGGCGGCCCGCTCCAGGGCGACGGCGAGGGCGAGCGGATCGCGTACGTCGGCGGAGAACCCGCGGGCGTCGACGCCGAGGCCGGAGAGCTCCCCGGCGATCGCGGCGAGCCGCTCCCCGTCCCGGGCGAGCAGCGCGACACCGTAGCCCTCCCGCCCGAACCGCCGGGCGACGGCGGCCCCCAGCCCCGGCCCGGCACCCACGATGGCGATACTGCTCACGACGTGACTCCTGACGGCTGAAACGGCGAAGTGGTACCTAGCTCCGTACCGCGCAGCCCCTGGCTTCACACGTGGTCACATGTGCTTCCCGGCCCGCACCTCGGTGAACTCCTCGCCCTCCCGCTCGGCCTGCACCCGGGTCACGGCCCGCACGACGAACGCGCCCGCGACGGCGGCTCCGACGACGACGAGGTCGGAGAGCAGCAGCGGCCAGACGTCGCCGTAGGAACGGGCGATGAGTTCGTCGGTGCTGTGCCGGTTGATCACCCCGACGTCGCTCACCAACCCGACCAGCCAGAGCACCCACCACACATTGACAACCCAGGGCAACCGCCGTCCGGGTGAACTGTCCCGGAACACGTCGGCGACGATCCCCCGCGGGATCCAGAGATTGCCGAGGGGGATGACCCAGCCCAGCAGCACCCAGATCCCGCTGTACCGGGGCGCCCGCCCGGACAGCAGCCGCGCGTTGTCGCGCACCCGCCCCAGCCACATCAGAAAGAGCACGGCGCTCGCCAACGACAGCACGGCCCCGGCGGAACCGACCAGCTGATAGCCGTTCTCCAACGAGGTCAACGGCCGGTGCCGCCCGCCCCCCTGATCCGGCAGCCCGCCCGCGGGCACCCCGGCCCCGGCCAGCCGCAGCTCCCACACCGCCCGCACCACCCAGACCCCGCCGGCGCCCAGCAGCCCGCAGGAGGCGGCGACCCCGATGGTCCGAACGGGGCTCAGGGCGACCATGTCTTCACTCACCGGCTCATCCTCGTCCACTCCGGGCGCCCGGAGCCATGGCCGTTACCGCCCTGGAACCGAGGACGCGCGGTGATCACGCGGGTCGCCGCCGGTCCCGCGCGTCACCCGTACGGCCCTGACCCGCTCGTGGGCGTGGGGGCGCCGGGCGAAGGTGGCAGTGGCCGCGTCCACCGTGCCGGCGCCGGCGTCCGGCCTGCCCGTGCGCGGCCCTGCCTTCCGCGCCGGGTCCGCGGTCCGGATCGTCGGCGAGGAGGAGGCACGGATGGAGGACGGTGCGGCTGAGCGCGGCGAGTTGGCGGAACTGCGGGGGCGGCTGACGGCGCTGGAGAACGAGCGGGCCCGGCACTCGCCCCGGCATCACGGCCGGTCCCTGCTCGGCGCCGTGCTCATCGTCCTCGGCTGTCTGCTCGCCCCGCTCTCCGTCGTCGCCGCGTGGGCCGCCGACGTGGTGGGCGACACCGACCGCTACGTCGCCACCGTCGCCCCGCTCGCCTCGGACCCCGCCGTGCAGGACGCGGTCGCCAACCGGGCCACCGACGCGCTCATGACCCGCCTGGACCTGCCCGCCCTGCTGGCCGACGTGACGCCCGCGGACCGGCCCCGGCTGCAACAGGCGCTCGGCGGGAAACTGGGCGGCGCGCTCGAAGGGGCCGTCCGCAGCTTCGTCCACGACCAGGCCCGCAGGGCCGCCGCGTCGGACGCCTTCAGGACCGTCTGGACCGATGCCAACCGCCGGATCCACAGCTCCCTCGACAAGGCCCTCACCGGCAGCGGCGGCGGCGCGGTCCAGCTGAACGACGACACCGTCACCCTCGACATCGGCCCGCTCGTGGACCAGGTCAAGCAGCGCCTCGTCGACGCCGGCCTGACCCCGGCCGAGCACATCCCCGCCGTGCACACCGACTTCACCCTGGCGAGGTCCGACCAGATCGGCCGGTACAGGACCTACGTACGGCTGCTCCAACTCGCCGGCAACTGGCTGCCGGTGCTGGCCGTCCTGCTGATCGCCGCCGGCGTGCTGCTCTCGGTCCGGCGCCGCCGCGCCCTGGTCGCGGGCTGCGTCGGCGTCGCCGTCGCCACCGGAATCCTCGGCATCGGGCTGAGCGTCTTCCGCGTGATCTATCTGGACCGGCTCCCCGCCGGCGTCTCCCCGGACGCGGCCGCCGCCGTCTACGACACGCTGGTCCGCTTCCTCCGGACCGCCGTACGGACGGTCGTGGCCCTGGCCGTGGTGGTCGCCCTCGGCTGCTGGCTCACCGGCCCCGGCCGGTACGCCGGACTGGTGCGCCGGCTGTGGTCCTCGGGAATCGGCGCGGTACGCACCACCGCCGACCACGCCGGCCTGCGCACCGGCCCGGTCGCCCCCTTCGTCCGCCGCCACCGCACCTGGATCGACTGGCTCCTGGTCGCCGTGTCCCTCCTGGTCTACCTGCTGTGGTCCTACCCCACCGGCTGGGTGGTCGTCGGCATCGCCCTGTGCCTGCTGTCCGCCCTCGCGGTGGTGGAGTTCCTGGCGGAACCGGAGCCCGGCCCCGCGCGTCCGGCCGGGGCGGCATAGGCGGCCGCGGGAGTCACTCCTCCGGTGGCCGGCCCTCCATCAGGCGTTCCGCGATGTCGTCCGCCCAGGTCTGGGCCCAGTGGCGCAGGGCCGTGACCGCGCGGTCGTCCAGTCCGTGCGCGCTGAAGGCCCTGTCGTCGATCCAGTCGGTGCCGGTCAGGCGGGCCTGGAGGTCGGTGAGGTCGAAGGTGTCGCGGGCGTGGCGGCGGCCGAGGTCTTCGAGGTCGGGCAGGCTCCAGCGGTCCGCCGCCGCGTGCACGACGAGGAGGTCGCGGGGCAGGCCGCGGTCGGTCAGCGCCCAGACCCGCATGCCGACGGTGTCCTCGAGCGACAGGGTCGGGCCGAGTTCCGTGCGGACCGGCGGATGCCAGAGGGCCTCCTTGAGGAGGTCGACCTCGGTGGCCTCCCCCGACACCTCGTCGGTGACGACGAGCTGCGCGGAGAGCGGGTCCGTTTCGCCCCTGGTCACCTGCCAGCCGTGGTCGCGCAGGACCGCGCCGACGGTCTCGGCGATCGTCCGCATCGGCGCCGGGTGCTGGGTCGCGACCTCCACCGTGCGGCCGGGACGGACGGACAGACCGTGGGCCAGGGCCGCGTAGTCACCGGTCAGGGCCAGCGGGTACGCGGCACCGGCCGACAGCAGGTCGGGCAGCAGCCGGCGGTGCGGCTCGGGAAGTTCGACGTTCACGTGGCGGCCGGCGCCCGGTGGGGGAGTGCGGCGGCAGTGGGGGATGCCATGAAGGGGATTATCGCTGGCCGGGGACGTCTTTCCCCCGGCCGTCCGCCTGCCGCGTGCCGCCGGCCCCGGCCGAGCGCTCGACAGGTGGTGAGTTCCTCATGCGTGCTGAGGACGCCGACGGGTTTTTGGCGGACGGGGAGGGGCCGGTGCGGGCCGTGTGCGTGGCGCCGTGCCCCGCCGCTGCCTGCGCGGTGAGCGACGACGAGTACGCCCGCGTTCGTCGCCGGCACCGGAGATGTCACCGACGCCGAACGGCGGGGCTGGTCCCACGTGTTCACCGGGTTCCTGTACGCCCCGCTGCGGCCGGGGGCGCCCCGGCCGCAGGCGACGCCGTGGCGGTGTGCGTTGCGGGAACGCCGGCACCCCGACAGCTCCACCGGCCACACCGGCTCGCGCCGCGTCCGCGACGCGGGGTGACTTCGCGGGATCAGACGTGCTCCGGCTTGTACAGCGCCAGTGCCCAGATCACGAAGAAGTCGATGCCGATCATGATGAGCGCCCAGAGCGGGGCGTAGGGCAGGAACAGGAACTGGGCGACCATGCTCAGCGCGGCCAGGAAGATGCCGACCCCGCGGGCCCAGCCGGGGGCGCCCTTGAGGAGGGCGGCGCCGGCGATGACGCCGAGTGCGCCCAGGATCACCAGGATCCAGCCCCAGCCGGTGAGGTTGATCTTGTAGACGTAGTTGTGGATGCGGGTGTACACGTCGTCCGTGGCGATGGCGGAGATGCCCTGCAGGATGGCGAAGATGCCGTTCATCAGCAGGAGGACCCCCGCGAAGACCACCCCGCCGGTGGTCCAGCCGCTGTTCGGGGTGGGCGCCGGTGCCGGCGCCGGATGCGTCTGCTGTGTCATGGGTAAGACGATCCGTCCGGCCGCGCCCCCTCACCACGGGAGTTACTCCGAACGGGTGAATTGGGCGCCCGGAGCCCTGTGGTCACTTGCCGACCGGGCCGATGTACGTGCCCGGGTGGGTCGCGCCGTCCTGGAGCACCACGGCACCGCCGCGCCACGGCAGGTCGTACGAGGTGCGCTGGTCCGGTGCGGTGATGACGACCGTGGTGGGCGTGAACGCGGTGGAGTCGCTCTGGTCGGACGCCAGGTAGGTGATGGTGAAGTGGGCGGAGGCACCGCTCGCCAGGGTGACCCGCTGCGGGGTGGCGTCGGTGCGCCGCAACGACCACTGCTGACCGCTGTTGACCAGGTCGACGCCCGGGAAGCCGTGCAGCGTGCAGGTGTGACCGCTCTTGTTGGTGAGCGCCACGACAGCGTGCTTCTGGCCGGTGCCGCTTCCGGTGTCCGCCCAGGAGTAGCCGAGCCCGGAGGCCTGGCAGGCCGCGGCCACCGAGCCGCCCGCGGTGGACGAACCGCCCGCGGTGGAGGAGCCCGTGCTCCCGCCCGTGCCGCTCCCCGACCCGGTGTTCCCGTCCGGCGTGGCCCCCGAACCGGTGGAGCCGGTGGAGCCGGTGGAGCCGGTGGAGCCGGTGGAGCCGGTGGAGCCGGTGGAGCCGGTGGAGCCGGTGGAGCCGTCCGAACTCGCCGTGTCGCCCGCCGCCGGTGCCGCCGTACCGCCGTCGGAGGTGACGGAGCCGGTCGCGGTGCCGTTGCACGCGGTCAGTGCGGCCATCAGCGCGGCGGCGCCGGTCAGGGCGGCGGCGGTCCTGCGGAGGTTGCGGCGACGGTTCGACATGGGGTCCCCCAGCGGTGGTGTTCTCCCCGGCTCTCTGCCGGACACCTCTTTCGATGCGGGCCCGGGAGGGGAAGTTCGGAGTCCGCCGTCACGGGCCCGTCGTGGTCGTGTCACGCCCGCCGTTACAGAGTCAGGCCATCCAGAAGAACACCGCCGTCATCCGCTTCTCCTCCAGCGACCTGCCGGTGTAGCCGGTCGCGCTGTGCACGAGGTTGGCGTTGTAGAGCAGCAGCCGGTTGTACTTGTGCGGGACGCGGACGTCCTCCTCGAAGTGGTCGCCCGGGACGAACCGTGTCCCGAGGGCGTCGACGAGGTTGTTGTGGGGGGCCTGGACGATGTTGCCGCCGAGCCGGCCGCCGGGCAGTGACTGACGGTAGAAGGCGGTGCCGCAGTCCTTGGCGACACCGGGGTTGAGGTACAGCACCGCCGCGTACCGGCACAGCGCCCGTGAGTCGGTGTGCGGGCGCGGCTCGCTCTCGCCCTCGCCGACGACCTGGACGCAGTTGTGGTTGAGGGTGCCGCCGCCGGGCGCCTGCTGCACCCACAGGTCCCCGGCCCCGGTCGCCTGCCGCACCACGCCCTCCACGACGGCGAGTTCGGCCGGTTCCAGGCCGGGCATGGTGCGCAGTCCGGGCCAGGTCTCCGAGGTGTACGGGTATCCCTGGACCCAGTCGTCCTTGGCGAGGCAGCGCTCGCGGACGGCGTCCACGTCCGGCAGGACGTCGTCGAACACCCAGTAGTCGCGGCCCTTGGTGGGCTTGCGGTAAGGAAGCACCGGCAGCGCGGCGGGACCCCGGCCGGGAGGTGCGCCGTGGGGGCCGCGGGGAACACGCGGGAAGGCTGGCTGTGGGGGCATACGGCGAAGCTAATCCGCAGCTTTGTCATGGCCACATTCACCAGGGGAAGTCATCACCTTCCCCTGGGCAAGACATGGGAAGACGGCATCCCGGGCAGAGCAAGGCCTCACAAGTTCTTTGCCAAACCAAAAGGTTTCCGGTGCTTGAGCCATCCGTATTCACCGGTGACCGACCCCGCCCCTGCGCGGGAACCCTGACCGGCAGGAGGCACCGGTGCGCTTTTCGCGGAACGCGACGGGCACGCTCTTCGTAGGCGGAGCCCTGAGCCTGACCCTCGTGGCACTCGCCTACCCGAGCATGCTGGGCGTGAACACTGTGTCCAGCGACACGAACCGGGTCATCGCCAACACCCAGTGGGGGCCCCTGACCGAGGGGGACCGCGACTTCGTGGTGAAGGTCCGCGCGGCCGGGCTGTGGGAGTACCCGGTGGGCCAGCTCGGCCTGAAGAAGGGCCAGAGCCAGGCCGTCATCACCGCGAGCAAGCACCTGATCGACGGGCACGCGGCGCTGGACACCAGCTGCCGCAAGATCGCGCCCATGCTCAACATCACCATCCCCAACCTGCCCTCTCCGCAGCAGCAGGGATTCGTCAACATGCTGTCCGCGGACAGCGGCAAGAAGTTCGACACGGACTTCGCCAACATCCTGCGGGTCACGCACGGTTCGATCTTCAACACGATCGCCAAGATCCGCTCCACGACCCGGAACACCCTGGTGCGGATCCTGGCCGACCAGGCCAACGCCACGGTCCTCGACCACATCACGGTGATGGAGCAGACCGGCCTGGTCGACTTCCCGTCGGTCCTCTTCCAGGAGACGACCCCGCCGAAGCTGCCCGCCACCGACCTGACGCCGCCGCCCCCGGACGGGGGTCAGCCCCAGGTCGTCCTCACCCCGCCGGTCAACAGCACGACCAAACCGCCGGCGCTGCCGGGCGAGAACGGCTTCACGGGCAGCGGCGCCGGCGTCGGCACCGGCAACGCCGACGGCAACGCCGGCGCCTCCCCGACCCCCAACCCCACAGCCGGCTAGGCGCCCAGCCACACCGTGGTGTCGGGCGGCAGCGTGCCGTCCAGCGGCAGCGGCACGCTGGCCAGCAGCACTTCGCCCGGCGGCAGCGGCACCGGCGCGTGCGACACGTTCGTGACGCACCGCCAGCCCTCCGACCGGGCGAAGTGCAGCACCCCGAAGGGGGCGTCGGCGGCCCAGGTCAGCGACTCGCCCTCCAGCAGTTTGCGGCGCAGCCGCAGGGCGGTGCGGTACAGCTCCAGCGTGGAGCCCGCCGTACCGGCCTGCGTCTCGACGGCGTACGACCCGAACCACTCCGGCTGCGGCAGCCAGGCGCCGCCGGACCCGAAGCCGTACGACGGTCCGTCCGCCGTCCACGGCAACGGCACCCGGCAGCCGTCGCGGCCCTTGCGGGCACGGCCGGTCTGTTCCCAGACCGGGTCCTGGAGGACACCCACGGGCAGGTCGGCCGCCTCGGGCAGCCCGAGTTCCTCACCCTGGTAGACGTAGGACGAGCCGGGCAGCGCCAGCATCAGCAAGGTGGCGGCACGGGCCCGGCGGAGGCTGTGCGAAGCATCGATCTCCGGCGCCCGGCCGCCGGACAGCAGCCAGGCGTTCTCGTCCGTACCCGGCGGCAGCATCAGCCGGGAGGCGTGCCGTACGACGTCGTGGTTGGAGAGCACCCAGGTGGCGGAGGCACCGGCCGCGCGGGCGGTGGCGAGGGCGCCGGTGATGGCCCCCCGCAGGGCGTCCGCGTCCCATGCGGTCTGGAGGTACTCGAAGTTGAATGCCTGGCCGAGTTCGTCCGGGCGCGCGTACAGGGCGCGGCGGGCACCCGGCACCCAGGCCTCGGCGACGGCCGTGCGCGGCGGGCTGTAGGCGTCGAAGATCTTGCGCCAGTCCCGGAAGATCTCGTGCACCTCGTCACGGTCCCAGTAGGGGTGCGTGCCGGGCGGTACCCGTTCCAGCGCCTGCTCGCCGGTGGCGCCGAACTGCGCCACGTCCCGCAGCGGCTCGGCGAGGTCCTTCACCAGCGCGTGCGCCACGTCGACGCGGAAGCCGTCGACACCGCGGTCGGACCAGAAGCGCAGGGTGGTGCGGAAGTCGGCGCGGACCTCGTCGTGGGCCCAGTTCAGGTCGGGCTGTTCGGGAGCGAAGAGATGCAGGTACCACTCGCCGTCCGGGACGCGGTGCCAGGCACTGCCGCCGAACACCGACCGCCAGTCGGAGGGCGGGAGTTCGCCGTGCTCGCCGCGGCCGGGCCGGAAGACGTAGCGATCGCGGGCCGCCGAGCCGGGGCCCGCGAGCAGGGCCTCCTGGAACCAGGGGTGCAGCCGAGAGGTGTGGTTCGGGACGATGTCCACGATCACCTTCAGGCCCAGCCGGTGCGCCTCGGCGGCCATCGCGTCGAAGTCGTCCAGGGTGCCCAGGCGCGGGTCGACGTCCCGGTGGTCGGCGACGTCGTAGCCGCCGTCGGCGAGTTCGGACGGGTAGAAGGGACTGAGCCACAGGGCGTCCACACCCAGCGCGGCCAGGTGGGGCAGCCGCCCGGTGATGCCCCGGAGGTCACCGAGCCCGTCGCCGTCCGCGTCGGCGAAGCTGCGCGGATACACCTGGTAGATCACGGCCTGGCGCCACCAGTCGGGGTTCCGGGAGGAGAGGTCGGCCACGCGCGTTCCTTTCGGGCGGGACGGAATTCGAGCGGGGAAACCGAGAACAAGTCTGTCCAAAGTGCCGAGAAAGCGAACCTTCACACCGTCCGGAGCCGATCGTTCCCCGTGTGTGGAAGTTGTGATGAGCACCGAACACCGCTTGAGTCAGGGCAGGTTGACAGGCTTCGGCACGTCACACGACCATGGGCGCACACCGTGGCGCATGTGACCAGTGAGCCTGGTGTCTCTTCGCCTTCCCGCAGCCTCCGCTGCTCTCCTCGCGAGATCCACGATGGGATATCCATGTCCATAGCCAGACATGTCACCGCGCGCCGCCTGCTGGGGACGGGCCTCGCGTCGTTCGCCCTGTGTGCCGCCTCCGTCGCCGGGGCTTCCGGCGCCTTCGCGCACGACGCCCCGGGCGGTGACGGCTGGAAGTCCGGCGGCCACTACAGCCCCGGCACCGGGGCCGGCACGGAGACCGGCACCGACAAGTGCCAGTTCTCGGTCGACGGCGCCAACTTCTTCGACTCGGTGAAGGTCGACGACCAGAACCTGAAGGTCACCGACGACGGCAAGGTCCACATCAAGGTCCGCGCCGCCGCCGACGCCGCGAGCTGCACCGCGTCGCTCGCCTCCTACCAGGCCCACGGCGCCACCTTCGCCACCTCCGGCGAGCAGGTCTTCGTCGACTTCGACTCGGTGACGGTCAAGCAGGGCCAGACCGACTCCCTCGACATCGTGGTCCCGGACGCCGGCTGCTTCGCGCAGATCGACCTGTACCGGGGCGCGGTCAAGTTCGACGGCAGGAAGGACGCGAACGACGGCTTCGTCCACGGCGACCTGCCGGCCGGCCCGGACCACGCGGTCATCAAGGACAAGCTGATCGCCTCCTGGAACGGCGGTACGAAGGACTGCGCGACCGGCGAGTCGTCCTCCCCGTCCCCCTCCCCGTCGGCCTCCGCCTCCGAGTCGGCCCCGGCCGAGGAGAGCACGCCGCCGGCCGCCGAGACCCCCACGCCCTCGGCGAGCGAGTCGGCCGGCACGGCCACCCCGTCGGCCTCCGCCTCCGAGTCGGCCACCGCCCCCGCGCCGGCCCCGGGCACCGACTCCGGCGGTGGCGGCGACCTGGCCCACACCGGCGCCGACTCCAGCACCCCGCTCATCGCCGGCGGCGCGGCCGTGCTCCTGGCCGGCGGCGCGGCGATCGTCGTCGCCACGCGCCGCCGCAAGGCCACCCGCGCCTGACCCGCACAGCCCGTACGCAGGTACGCCCCGGCCGTTTTGAGCGGCTGGGGCGTACCCGTCCCTCGGGTCAGCAGTTGCGGATGGACCAGACCGGGCCCCAGTCCTGGTCGTGGTTGGTGAAGTCCGGGGTGAAGGACCTCAGCACGTTGCCGCTCTGACCGTAGAAGTACGAGGTGACCCCGCCGGTCTGGGCGTCGTAGAAGTTGCCCGTGCCGTTCCAGTCGGACAGGTAGTACCGCGCGCAGTTGTAGAAGAAGAACTGCTTGTAGTCGCCGGTCGTCGGGTCCCAGACGACCGCGCAGAGTGTGCCGGAGGCGCAGGTGTAGGGATCGCCCGGGTTCCCGTGCGCGGTGCGCACCGCAGGCGAGGATGTCGGCGAGACCGCGGCCGCGGACCTGGCCGTCGCCCCCGCGGGCGCGGCGGGCAGGACGTGGACGTGCCCGGCCGTCTCCCGCGGAGCCGCCTGGGCCGGCCCGGCGACGAACAGGGCCGCCGACGCCACCACCAGCGCGCCGAGGAGCCCCATGACCGATCGTGTGTCGCGCATTCTGATGAACCCCCTGTGAGGAACGGCGACTTGGACGCCACCCAGGCTGTCCGCGGCCCCCGTCGCCGCACCACACGTTTAAGCCGTGGCTTCAGGGTCCCGGCGTGCGGTGCCGGGTCCTTCAGACCGGCCCCCGGGGCCCCGCCTCCAGCAGGACGAGCCCGGCCGGGGTGATGGTGTGGACGACGTACTTGCTGTGCCGGACGCTGAGCAGCAGGCCGGCCCGGCGCAGTACGGCGGTGTGCTGGCTGGCGGCGGCGCCGGAGATGCCGAGGCGCGCGGCGAGTTCGCCGGTGGTGCGGCCGGTGACCACGTCCTCCAGGATGGCCGCGCGGGTACGGCCGAGCAGCGCGCCGAGCTCCGCGGCCCGCGGGGACCCGCCGCTCACCCAGCCGGGGGTGTGGTCGATCGGGTAGACCAGCACCGGGGTCCAGTCCGGCGAGGGGAAGGCCAGGGTGACGGGTCTGCGGGTGCAGAAGCACGACGGTTGCAGCACCAGCCCCCGCCCGTCCAGGCGGACTTCGCGGCGGACCGGGTAGTCCGCCTCCAGCACCGGGGGACGCCAGCGCAGCACGGGGCCGAAGCTCGCCAGCAGCCCGTCGGTGCCGCCCGCCAGGACCGCGCGGGCGCGGGAGGCCCGGTCGGCGTCGATCTGGGCGCGGATCTGCGGCCAGTAGGGGGCGAGCGCCCGCCGGTGGTAGCCGTACAGGGCGGCACCCAGCCGGCGCAGGGCCTCCGGGTCGCCGTCGGCGAGCGCCCTGGTCAGGTCGGGCAACGGGCGGCGCCGGTGCGGGGAGGCGGCGAGCAGGGCGAGGTCGTCGCGCAGCGCGGCGCGGGGTGCGCCGAGGACGGTGTCCAGGGCGGCCGCCAGTTCGCCCTGGCCGCCGGCGGCCGGCGTGAGGAAGTCGGGAAAGTAGCCGCGGCCCGGCAGCAGGCCGGCGAGCAGCCGGTCGGCCGGACCGCCCAGCCGGGGCCGCACCAGTCGCCGCCACGGCCCGAAGGACACGGTGTCGGCGCCGTGGAACAGGCCCTGGAAACTGTTGGCGATCTCCCAGAGATGGTCCGGCCCGGCGGCGACACGCACCCGCGCGAGGTCGTCTGGCGTGAAGTGCAGCCGCAACATGGGGGGTTCTCCGATGGTGGTCGGTCATCGGGGTTGCCCCTTGAGCGTCACCCGTCCCGTTCGATGTGGACAAGGGTGTTTCCAGTTGCTTCCGCGCCGCTCGGGCCTACCCGGCGGCGACCGTCTCCAGGTAGAGCTTCACGTACCGGGCCACGTCCACGTCCAGTGCCACGTCCACCATGGCCCGTTCCCGGCCGCCGCCGTGGATCTCCGCCTCGCCCGGACGGGGGCGGCGGTCGACGACGGTCTGGCCCCGCGTCGGCCCCGGAGTCAGGGAGACCTCGACCGGGAGGTGCCGGGTGGTCAGACCGGCCGGGTCGGCGACGGCGCAGACCGCGCCCGCGTCACCGAGGCCGCCGGACGGGTCGTCGCCGTCCGGGCCGTCGCCGTCCGGGCCGGGGGCGGCGGGCCGGTGTGCCAGCAGGTCGCCCGCGAGCCGCGCGCCGGGTTCCGCGCTCGCGCGCAGCCGCCGCACGTCCGCGCCCGGCACCACGACCCGCTGGAAGACGTCCAGGCCGTACATGGTGATCGGGGCGCCCGCGGTGAGCAGGACGGCAGCGGCCTCGGGGTCGTGCCAGACGTTGAACTCGGCGACCGGCGTGGCGTTCCCGGTGGCGACCGCGCCGCCCATGAAGACGATCCGCTCGATGTTGCGGGTGACCTCGGGGTGGGTGCGCAGCAGCAGCGCGATGTTGGTGAGGGGCGCGGTCGGGACCAGGGTGACCGGGCGGGGCGAGGCGAGGATCTCCCGGCGGAGCAGGGTGACGGCGTCGACGTCGGCGGGGCGGCGGGTGGGCGCGGGCAGCCCCAGGTCGCCCATGCCGTCCGTGCCGTGCACGTGCCTGGCCGACCGGGCCGCCTCGATGAGCGGCCGTTCGGCGCCCCGCGCGACGGGTACGTCCCCGGCCCCGGCCCGCTCCAGCACGGTCAGCGTGTTCCGGACCACCCCGTCGACGTCCGTGTTCCCGGCCACACAGGTGACCGCCCGCAGATCGATCCCGGGGTGCCGCACGGCGAACAGCAGGGCGAGGGCGTCATCGACACCGGTGTCGCAGTCGATGATCACGGGAATGGGCTGAGCGGTCACGGGGCTCCTTCCGTCCCCCCGACCCTATGCGCCGACCAGAACACCCGGTCGAACGGTCACCCGGACGGACCGGAGCGGTGGTACGGATGCGCCAGTGGTGATGGCGTGATCTCACGCGTCCACCGCTCCTGTTCCCGGAGAGGCCCCGCCATGAGAGTCATCGCCTGCGGTCTTGCCGTGGCCGGCCTGTTCGCCGCCTCCGCCTGCGCGGCCGGCCGGCCACCGGAGGCGTCCGCCGCGGGCGCCTCCCCGGCGGCGAACGCGACCGCCGCCGAACGCCCCGCCCCCACCGGCCCGGCCGCCCCGCCCGGCGTTCCGGCGCTCACCCCCGACCAGGCCCAGTCCGCGCTGATCGGGGAGGCCGACCTCGGGGTGCCGTGGACGGCCGGCGACTCCACCGCCACCTGGCACGACGGGCTGCTCAAGGCCGTCGCCGGGCAACCCGACTGCCAGCGTCTGCTCGACGCCCTGTACGCCGACGAACTGCTCGAACCGGCCGGCCCGCACGCCGTCGCCGTCCTCGACGACGGCGACGACGACGCCCAGCTGCGCTACCAGATCTACTCCGGCCACGCCGCCGACGTGGACCGGACCCTGGCCTGGCTGCGGACGGTGCCCGGCTCCTGCGGCCAGTTCACCGCGCAGACGACCTCGGCCGGGACGGAGACCGTCCAGGTCGCCGACTCCGGACTGCCGGCCGTCGGCGAGGCCCGGCAGGGGCTGCGGGTCACCCTCACCGCGCAGCCGTCGCAGGACGAGGACCCCACCACCCTCACCGTCGACATCGCCGTCGTCCGCGTCGGCGACGACGCGATCGTCCTCACCGCCGGCGCTCTCGGCACCCTCCCGGCGCACACCACCGAGGAAGTCCTCGGCCTCGGCGTCCAACGCCTCGCGCAGGCCCGGGAACAGGGCCGGGCCCAGGCCTAGGCCCGGGCCCGGCCCCGGTGGTCAGGGGAGGATGGCGTCGACGTAACCGCCGTCGACCCGCAGGGCGCCCCCGGTCGTGGCCGACGCCTGCTCGGAGCTGAGGTAGACGACCATGTGGGCGATCTCCTCCGGCTCGATCAGCCGTTGCAGCAGCGACTGCGGGCGGTACTCGCGCATGAACCTCCGCTGGGCCTCCTCCCACGGCAGGTCCCGGTCCACGAGTTCGTAGACGAAGTCCTCGACGCCGCCGGTGTGCGTGGGGCCCGCGACGACCGAGTTCACCGTCACGCCGGTGCCGGCCGCCTTCTTGGCGAACCCGCGGCTCACCGCCAGCAGCGCGGTCTTCGACATCCCGTAGTGGATCATCTCGGCCGGGATGGCCACCGCCGAGTCGCTGGCGATGTACTGCACGCGCCCCCAGCCGCGGTCGGTCATGCCCGGCAGGTACAGCCGCGTCAGGCGTACCGCGGCGAGCACGTTGACCTCGAAGTACCGCCGCCATTCGTCGTCGCTGAGCTCCAGCGGGTCGGCGGCCCCGAAGACACCCAGGTTGTTGACGAGGATGTCCACCCGGGGCAGCAGCTCCACCGCCCGGGCCGCGCCCTCGTCGGTGGAGACGTCGGCGGCCACGGGCACCAGGTCGGCGCCGGGGGCCTGCTCGGCCAGCGCCCGCACGCTGTCCGCCACCCGGCGTTCGTCACGGCCGTTGACCCCCACCCGGGCGCCGGCCCGGGCGAGCCCCACGGCGATGGCCGCGCCGATGCCCTGAGTGGAGCCGGTGACCAGTGCGGTGCGTCCTGTCAGATCGATATGCATGGGCGGGAGGGTTCCCTTCGTCCACCTGTGAATGCCAGGGTCCGTCGACCGGTGCCTACGGATGCAACCGTCCGTCATACGAGGCCGTCCGACCCGGCCACCTGGTCCGAACGGGCTACGGCTCCTCGTACGGGTCCGGCAGCTGCCGCACCGTGCGGACCGAGCCCGGCCTGCCCCTGGGCGCCAGGTACCGGTGACGGTGACCCAGGTGCCGGGACCGGCACGTCCTGGCACCGGATCGACACCTTGGCGGTGGTGCGACGGCGGCGAGGGTCTGGTTGCGGGGCGGGAGGCGGGTGAACACGCGGTCCGGCGCGAAGGCTCCGATCGCCGCGGAGACGACGGTGCCGAGGAGCAGGAAGGGCAGGAGGGCGGTGCCGCCGAGGACGGCGTGGACGAGGAGGCACAGGGTGTCCGGTCGCCGTCCGCCGGCCGTGCACCGTGCGGACGGTGGTGGGCGCGGCGGGTGTGCCGTACGGGCGTGGCGCCGCCCGGCGCCGGCGGCGCCCCTAGAGCGGGGGCTGTGCCGGGGCCGGGCCGAGGGTCGTGGTCCCCGGGGCCGTGCGGTGGCCGAGGCCGGTGCGGTACGCGTCCAGGGCCGCCTCCACCCGGCCGGTGCGGCGCAGCAGGTCGCCCAGCAGCCGGCACAGGTCCGCCAGGTCACCGGCCGCGCCCGCCCGCTCCAGCAGACTCAGCGCGCGGACGTAGTGCTCCTCCGCGGACTCCGTCTCCCGGGCGTCCTCGGCGATGATGCCGAGCAGGCGGTGCGCGGCGGCCGCGTGCACCGCGCCGCGCTCGGAGGAGAAGTCGCCGAGCACGTCGTGCAGCAGCACGGCGGCCTCCTCGGACTTGCCCCGGCGGTGCAGTACGTCGGCCAGTTCGACGGCCGCCTGGCTGCGGTACAGGGCCGCCCGGGTCTCCGACAGCATCGCGAGGGCCTCCCGCAGCTCCCCTTCCGCGCGCTCCAGTTCGCCGTTCTGTGCGCAGACGTACCCGCGCATCCAGTGGCAGTTGGCGAGTTCGGTGCGCAACTGGAGCTGGCGGTAGAGCTCGGCGGCCTTGGCCAGCGAGGCGTCGGCCTCGGCGACCCGGCCCTCGGCGAGCAGGGTGCGGGCGACGGAGCGGTGCATCCGGGCGATCAGCGCGGGGTCGCCGGCCTGCGGCGCGAGGGCGAGCGCGAGTTCGGCGGCCTGGGCGGCGCGGGCGTGGGCGCCCATGTCCATGTACGGGCCGATGGCCGAGGCGTAGAGGAGCAGCAGCGCGTCGGGGTCGTGCAGGCCGCTGCGGTTCAGTTCGTCGAGGGTGGTCTCCAGAAGGTAGACGGCGTACCGGAGTTCACCCGCGAGGTAGTGGCTGACCGCCCGGCCGCGGATCGCCGGTACCCGCACCGGCAGCGGCTCGTCGGCGGTCCACAGCTCGGCCCGCTCGAAGAACTCCCTGGCCTGCCCCAGCTCACCGGTGTCCAGGGCGCACTCACCCATCCCGAGCAGTGCGGTGGCCTGCTCGGCCGCCAGCCCGTGCGCCTCCGCCTCCTCGAAGAGGGCGGTGTACAGGGCGGCGGCCTCCTCGGCCGCGCCGGTGGCCAGGGTGCGCTGCGCCTCGGTGAGCCGCAGCCTGAGGTCGGTGGCGAGATGGGCGGGGCGCCCGCTGGCCAGCTCCTCGAAGCCGACGCCCAGCCGCCCGGCGATGTGCTTCAGCGCCTCGTCCGAGGCCCGCACCCGCCCCGCCTCCAGCGTGGAGATATAGGCCGGCGTGTAGGCCGGCTCGGCCAACTGGCGCTGGGTCAGACCCCGTTCGGTGCGCAGTTGCTGCACCCGGCGCCCGATGATCTCCGGATCGTCCCGTTCCTGCATTCTGTCACTCCCCTCAACTCCCCCTGGGCCTCTTGCCGTTGAGCTCTGTCAGCCCCTAGGTTAAACGGCGAGTTAAACACGCTTAACCCGCCCCTGTCGTTGCGAGGTCGCCGTGCTCGGACGCACATCCGCACGCCCCACCGCACTCCCCCACTCCCGGCTGCGCTCGATCGGGGGGACCCCCACCGCCCGTAGTGTGGCAGCTGCCGTGATCGCCGTCGCCGCGCTCATCACCGCGGCCAACGCGGGGCCCGCCAGAGCGTCGGACGACACCCCCCGTTCCACCGCGCCCGCCACCGCCGAACACGCGCCGCACTGACCCGGCCCGGCCGCCCCGGCGGGACGGCGCCGGCGGGCGACGGGAAATCCCCGGTGCTGGTTGTCAGTGGCATGACCTAGTCTTCACCGCATCCGTCACACGCGGCCCACAGCGCACGCACCCACGTGGGCCGCACTCCCGTGACGCCCACTTCATTCGATCCGGGGGGTTCGAATCAGCGTGCGTATGCGCACCCGCACCGTCACGGCCGCCACCACCCTGGCGGTCCTCTTCAGCTCCGCGGCCCTGGCCGCCACCACTCCGGCCTTCGCCGACACCAGCGCACCGCTGCCGATCAGGTCGACCGGTGACATCGTCGTCGACGGCGTCCACCAGCAGGTCTTCATCAGCGACCCGAGCAACGGCAAGATCGTCGTCACCGACTACTCGGGCACCGTGCTCAAGCAGCTCACGGCCAACCTGTCCGGGGTCACCGGCCTCGAACTGTCCGCCGACTCGGGCACCCTCTATGCGGCCGTCCGGGACCTGGACGCCGTCGCCGTCGTCGACACCGCGACGGACACCGAGACCACCCGGTACACGGTCGGCGACAAGCCGCGGAGCGTCGCCCTCGCGGACGGCAAACTGTGGTTCGGCTACGGCGGCGACGCCGAGGGCAACATCGGCTCGGTCGATCTGGCCGGCGACCACCAGGTCACCCTCGGCCAGGACGGCAGCTGGTACTCGGCACCGATCCTGGACGCGGCACCGGGCACCGACATCCTGGTCGCCGGCGACCGCGACCTGAGCCCCGCCTCGCTGACCTCCTACGACGTCTCGTCGGGCAGCGCGGCCCAGCTGGCCCACATCCGCACCGACGGCAGCAACCTCGGCGACCTCCAGGTCACCCCCGACGGCAAGGACGTCGTGGTGGCGAGCGGAGCGCCGTACTACCACCAGGTCTACCGGACGTCCGACCTCAACGAGGACGGCAAGTACACCACCACCGCCTACCCGAACTCCGTCGCCATCGCACCCGACGGCACGGTCGCGGCCGGCAGCTTCGCCTGGTACGACCCGGACGTCTACATCTTCCATCCGGGCAGCAGCGAGGCGGTCCGCTCGTACGACTTCCCCAACACCGGTCACTCCAGTGGTGCCGACACCCTCACGGACGGCGGACTGGCCTGGGCGCCGGACGGCTCCCGGCTGTTCGCGGTGACGTACAACGACGCGGACGTCTACTCGCTGCGCGAGTACGACACCCCGGGCAAGGCGGCCACCACCGTCACGGTGAACGCCCCGGCGACCGCCACCCGAGCCAAGCAGCTCACCGTCACCGGCACCGTCTCCTCGACGGCCGCGCTGCCCGCCGGCACCCAGGTCACGGTCACCCGCACCGACCTGGACTCGCCGAGCGGCAAGGCGCTGCCCGCCGTCACCGTCAAGGCCGACGGCGGCTACTCGTTCACCGACACCCCGTCGGCCGGCGGCAAGGTGACGTACCAGGTGTCCTACGCGGGCGACGCCGAGCACACGGCCGCCGCCGCCAAGGACACCGTGGACGTCTCCCGCGCCAGGCCGACGCTGACGCTGAACAACAACGGCAAGGTGTACGCGTACGGGCAGGACGTGAAGTTCACCGCCCACCTCGGGACGACGTACAAGAACCGCGCGGTGGAGATCTGGGCCGACCCGTTCGGCTCGGACAAGCCCGACAAGCTGGTCAGGTCCGGAAAGGTCGACTCGCACGGCAACCTGTCGGTCACCCTGGACCTCAGGCGCGACACCAAGGTCACCGCGAAGTTCACCGGTGACGCGCGCTGGCAGCCGCGGTCGGTGTCCAGCTCGGTGGGCGCGAAGGTCAGCATCTCCATGACCACGAGCGGCCAGTACAGGACGAAGAAGACCTGGGGCCACACCTACGCCCTCTTCCACAAGACCAAAAACCCGCAGTTCACCACCAAAATGCCGTACTACAGCGGCCGTGCGCAGCGGTTCGACTTCCAGGTCTACTACCAGGGCAGGTGGTACGCCGACGACTCGAAGTACTTCGCGCTGGCCACCAGCGGAATCTCCCGGGTCGAGTTCGCCGGCAGCCACAAGGGGGACGTGGGCCGGCGTTTCCGGGTCCGCTCCGACTACATCAACGGCACGTCCGGCGACACGGTCAACTCCACGACCTACGGCGCGTGGAAGTACTTCACCTTCACGAACTAGCGCGTCAGCTGGTCTGGAGCTGCTGAAGCTGCCGCAGGTGCTGCTGGACGTTCTCCAGCGCACCCTCCCGGCGGCCCGGCACCCTGAGTCTCAACTCCGCGAGCGCGGGTCCCAGTTCACGGGCCCGCGCCGCGTCCTTGATGGCCCCCCACTGATGGTGGGCCCGGTCCGCGGCCGTCTCGACGGACGGTGCGTCGGCCGGCTGCCCGGCGGCGAGCCGGACGTGCGCGACGGTCAGCCAGGTACGGCAGCTGCGCGCCGCGTCCCCGGCGAACATCGCCAGGTCGGCCCGCACCTCCGACCAGTGCAGGGCGTCCTCGGAGGCCGGTCCGTGCGCCCGCGCGGCGGCCTCCTCCCAGCGGGCGGCGAGCCCGTCGGCCTCCGCGTACCTCCCGCCCCGCGCGGCCGCGCTGATCGCGTCGTGCGGATCCCCGCTGTCCGGGGTGTGGGCGCTGAACAGGATGCCGCTCGCCGCCTCGGCGCCGAGCCGCGCCAGCACCTGCTGGTGCAGCAGCACCAGCGGCGGCCGGTGCCCGCTGCGCAGCAAGGTCGCCACGGCCTTCATGTACGACGGCGCCGCGACCTCCCGGCGGGCCGGCGGCGGTGCGATCCGCCCGTACACCGCGTTGTTGCGCCCGGAGTCCAGCGCAACCGTTCGCAGCAGTTCCCAGGTCTCGGGGTCGGCGTGCAGGTCCAGGACGAGCGTGGTCGCCCCGGCCGGCCGCAACCGCAGCTCCTCGCGGATCCAGTGCCAGGGCAGGCCGGTGTAGCGGACGGTGGCGGGCGTGGTCCGGGCCAGCGCCAGATGCGGCAGCCGCTGCCTGCGGTCCAGCTGGAGCTGGCCCGTGACGAACACGGTGAGCGGGCCGGGGGCGGCCGCGGCGGCCCGCAGCCGGGTCAGGACCGCCTGCGGTTCCAGGGGGTCGGCGAGTTCCACGACGTTGGCGGTGTCGGTGCCGGAGAGTATCGCCGGGGGCACGGCCGCGAGCACGGGGAGCACGGAGGCCGCGTCCACCAGGCGCCCCCTGCCCGTCGGCGAGGCCGCGAGCAGCAGCACGGTTCCGGGCATCGGCCCTCCCCCTTTGTTCCCCAGGTCCATTTACGTCAGCACGTTAACCGCTGCGCCTGCAAAGCGGGCGGGTACGGGGGAGGTTCGGGGTGCGACGGGGGGTCGTGAGCCTCGCCCGTGACCGGTCAGGGCGCCGTCGTCCGGCGGATCGCGAAGATCGTGGTGTCGTCGGAGAGACGCCCCCGGGTGTGCCGGAGCACTCCGTCGCGGACGTGGGCGACCAGGAGGGCCGGGTCGGCGGTGGCGGCCCGGGAGGCCTCCTCGGTCAGTGGGTAGAACTCGCCGTCCGCGTTCCTCGCCTCGGTGACGCCGTCCGTGGTCACGAGGAGGGTCTCGTCGGCGGCGAGGGCGATCGTGCGGGTCGGCGGGGGACCGGGTTCCGTCACCAACTCACCCATGCCCAGCGGCAGTCCGTCGCCCGGCGGCAGCGCTCGTACCCCCGTGGGACGCACCGCGAGCGGCGGCTCGTGGCCGAAGTTGACCATCTCCACCGCGTCCGGCTCGCCCGGCCGGAAGCCCAGCAGCACCGCGGTGGCGAAACGGTCGCCGTCGTCGCGGCCCAGGGCGACCGTGAGGCCACGGTGCCGGAGCATCCGGGTCTCGAGCCGGCCGGCCACCGTCGCCAGGTCCTTCTCGTGATAGCCCGCCTCACGGAACGTGCCCAGCAGTGCGGCCGCCGCCTCCACCGCCCCCAGCCCCTTGCCCTGCACGTCCCCGACCAGCACCCGGGTCCCGTGCGGGCCCGGCTGGATGTCGTAGAAGTCGCCGCCGACCCGGGCCACCGTGTCGGCGGCGAGATACACCTCCGCGTGGTCCAGCCCGGCCCAGCCCGGCGGCAGCGGACGCAGCACGGTACGGCGGGTCGTCTCGGCGATGTCCCGCATGTGCAGCATCCGCCGCTCGCCGCCGGCCCGGACCACGCAGGCGAGGACGGCCAGCAGCCCGGCGAAGGTCACCAGGATGAAGTTGGGCAGTCCGGCCTGGTACTCGTGCGGCCAGAGGCTGTCCACGACGGCGTAGTCCAGGGCGGCCAGCACCGCGTAGACGGCCGTCACCCAGACCCCGCAGATCGCCGCCGCGATCCCGGGGACCAGCACGATCCAGGAGATGATCCGGAACCGTTCGGTGGTGGTGAGGTCGACAGCCGTGATCCCGGCCAGCAGCAGCAACGGCGCCGCCCAGGAGTAACTCCGGCCCCGGGCCCACTCCAGAGGCTGTCGGCGCCGCGGATCCTGCCGCCGCCGCGGGGCCGCGTGGTCGGTCACGACAGCCAGGGAACCACGCGCCGGTACCCGGCGCATGTCGTGCCGCCGCGCAGACCCCGGATGGCCGACTTGCCAGGGGGTACCCGCAGGTGTGCCCTGGAAGCTGGGGGCGAGGAGAGAGGAGCACTCTCATGGCTCAAGCGGCACCCACGACCGGCGGTACGTCCCGGCGCGGTCCCACGCCCGACATCTTCAGCCCGCACACGCACCTGATGGGCAGGATGGCGTTCCCGATCGTGACCGGGCTGATCTACGGCTACTGGGCGGCCTCGAACCGGCGCAGCGGCGGTTCCATCACCGGCTGGAACCTGCTGTTCGGCTTCGTGACCGCGATCGTCTTCGCGCTGGTGCTGTTCGCCGTGCTGACCATCGCCCCGCGGCTGCGGCGGGAGGCGCACGCGCTGGTGTGGACGGCGTTCATGGGAATCGCCTTCGGCTTCCTGTACAGCCAGAGCGGAGAGTCGGTCCTGCGCTCCACCGGCATGTCCCTGGCGGTCGCGGCGGTGACGTTCATCGTGATGTTCTACCGGTTCT
This sequence comes from Streptomyces sp. NPDC059224, assembly GCF_042754285.1. Taxonomy (NCBI): domain Bacteria; kingdom Bacillati; phylum Actinomycetota; class Actinomycetes; order Kitasatosporales; family Streptomycetaceae; genus Streptomyces; species Streptomyces sp. NPDC059224. The sequence continues at coordinate 95,114 of NZ_JBHZAN010000006.1, read as the reverse complement.
ACACGCACGAGGACGCGGTCGGCCATCGCATCCGGTGACCGTCCCGACCGCGCGTGGGCCCCGGCCACCGCGGCCGGGGCCCACGCGTTCCCTATTTCCCTTGCGGGTGCTTCCCTCACGGGTTTCCCCTCACCAGCCGCCGGGCCGCCGAAGGCACCCGGCGACATCCCTGCGAAGCCGCGCCGGCCGTTCCACCGGCCAGGACGGCTCCTCAGCACCAGGAAACACCCGTTCGGGCCAACCCTCCACCGGAGCGCGGCACCCCAGGGGTTTGCGGCGCCCGGAGGGCCGCTTCGGACGCCGTGTCGTCCGTTCGGCTCCACCTGACGCCCTGCCGTGCCCCGGATGCAGTCCTACCGGTCGCCACACCTGACCTCAGGGGTTTGCCTGGAAGCGTGCCCCCAGTGCCCCCCGCGCCCACAGGGCCCGCGCGGCCGGTACGGCGCATCCGGGCCGCACGTCTCCGCAACGCCCTGTCGGCCCTGCTGATCGTGCTGTCCTGCCTGCTGCTGCCGTTCGGCGCGCTGGCGGCCTGGGCGGCGTACGGGCTCGCGGACACCGGACAGTACGTCAGCTCGATGGCGCCGCTGGCCGACGACCCGGACGTCCGGGACGCGGTGGCGGACACCGTCGGCGAGGGCATCATGCGCGAGGTGGACGTCGGCCGGCCGATGCAGGCCACGGTGGCGCCCTTCGTCCGCGAGGCGGTGCGCTCGTTCACCCAGACCCGGGCGTTCCGGCTGGCCTGGGACGCGGGCAACCGGGCCGCCCACGACGCGATCCTGTGCGCGCTCCAGGACGAGCGCGAGGAGGCCGTGACCGTCGACCTCGCGCCGGTGACCGCCCAGGTCAAGGACCAGCTCACCCAGGACCATGTGCCGCTCGCGGCCCGTATCCCGGTCCAGCACACGGCCGTCGCCGTCCTTCCGGCGGCGGAACTGGACCGGCTCCGGAAGGGGTTCCACGTGCTCGAAGTAGCCGGATTCTGGCTGCCTGTCGCGGCCGCCGTCTTCGCGGTCGGCGGTATCGCCGTCGCCGTCCACCGCCGCCGTGCGGTGCTCGCGACCGCGGCGGGCACGGCGCTGGGCGGCGGCCTGCTGGGGCTCGCCCTCAGCGTCGGCCGCCTGCTCACCCTGGCCGGCCTGCCGCCCGACGTCTCGCACCCGGCGGCGGCCGCGGTCTACGACGCCCTGACGTCCACCCTGCGCACGGTCTCCTGGCTGCTGCTGGGCCTGGGCCTGACGGTCGCCGCGCTGGCCTGGCTCGGCGGGCGCCTCCGCCGGCGTCCGGACCCCGGGCAGGAACCGGCCCCCGGCACCCCCGACGCCGCGTCCGTCCAACCGGATTCACAGCCCGCCGGCCAGAACATGCCCATCACCTGACCCGCTCCCCGGCTACGAGGGACTGCCGGCCCGAAGCTCCCGGGGATGCCGCGCCGCGAGTTCCGCGAGTGTGCGCAGCGCCCCCACCAGCTCGGGTTCGGCCGCCGAGGCGAGCGCGAGCCGTACCGCGTCCGGCGTCCGCTTCGGGTCGGCCCGGAAGGCGGTGCCGGGCGTGATCCCGATGCCGAGCGCCGCCGCGGCCGCCGTGAAGCCGTCCGCCCGCCAGGGCGCGGGCAGTTCCCACCAGGCGACGTACCCGCCCGGGTCGGCCCGCACGGCGAACCCGCCCAGCAGCTCGCGAACGAGCCCCTGCCGCCGCCTGGCCTGCTCGCGTTTGGCCGCGACGAGCCGCGCCACCGTCCCGTCCCCGATCCACCGCACGGCCGCCTCCAGCGCGAACGCCCCCGGCCCCCACCCTCCGGACCGCACAGCCGCCGCCACCGCGTCCACCCGGCCCTCGGGCACGACGACGAATCCGACGGTGAGTCCGGGCGCGACCCGTTTGGAGAGCGAGTCGACGACATGGACGAGGCCCGGTGCGAGCGCCGCGAGCGGCGGCTCGGGGCCGGTGTGCAGAAACGACCAGACCCGGTCCTCCACCACCGGCAGGCCCAGGTCGTCCACACACCTGGCGAGTTGGAGCCGCCGCTCGGCCGGCACGGTCAGGGACGTCGGGTTGTGCAGGGTCGGCTGGAGGTAGAGGGCGGAGAGCGGGGCGGACCGGTGCGCGGCGCGCACCGACTCGGCGACGGGCCCCTCGGCATCCGTCCGCACTGGGATGAGCTTGACGGAGAGCCGCTCCGCGACCTCCTTGACCAGCGGATACGTCAACGGCTCGACCCCGACCCGACCGCCCGGCCGTACCAGCGAGGCCAGGGTGGCGGCGACGGCCTGCCGGGCGTTGCCGGTGAAGAGGACACGGCCGGGGGCGGGCCGCCAGTCGCCGGTGGCCAGCAGCGCGGCGACGGCCTCCCGGGCCCGCGGGGTACCGTCCGCGGCGCCGGTGCGCAGCGCGTCACCGAGGGCGTCCGGCCGCAGCAGCGGGGCGAGCGCGGGGGCCAGCAGCTCCGGCTGCCCGGGCACCGAGGGGTAGTTGAGCTCCAGGTTGACGCGGGCGGTGCCGTCCTCGACCAGCGCCCGCCCCTGCGGGGTGACCTCGGTGGCCCGGACGAAGGTGCCGCGGCCGACCTCGCCCACCACCAGCCCGCGCCGCACCAGTTCGGCGTAGACCCGCCCGGCGGTCGAGGCGGCGATCCCGTGCCGCCGCGCGAACGCCCGCTGCGGAGGCAGCCGTTGGCCGGTCCGCAGCCGTCCGCGCGCGATGTCCAGCGCGATCCGGTCGGCGATCCCCCGGAAATCGTCCACGTCCCGTCCCTCCCGTCCCTCCCCTGCCGGCATTGCACCGAGGGCAAAGATCTTATTGCACCGAGAAGTTGGCCACGCCTAGGGTCGTCCGCATGCCCCCCTTCCTCGCATATGACGACGATGACCCACAAACCGCGCTTACCCCCCTGCTGCTGATCCACGGCCACCCCTTCGACCGCACGATGTGGCATCCCCAGCGCACCGCCTTCGCTGCCTCCCGCCGGGTCATCACCCCCGACCTGCGCGGCTACGGCGCCTCCCCGGTCACCCCCGGCCGCACCCCGCTCGCCCGCTTCGCCGCGGACCTCGAGGACCTGCTCGACGCGCTGGACGTGCGGACCTGTGTCGTCGCGGGCCTGTCGATGGGCGGCCAGATCGCCATGGAGTGCTACGACCGCTTCGGCGCGGACCGGGTACGGGGCCTGGTCCTGGCGGACACCTTCCCCGCCCCGGAGACACCGCAGGGCCGGCGGGCCCGCAACGCCGTGGCCGACCGCCTGCTCCGCGAGGGCATGCGGGGCTACGCCGACGAGGTCCTGGAGAAGATGGTCGCGCCGCGAACCCGTCCGGAGGTGAAGGCCCACGTGCACCGCATGATGACGGCCACCGACCCCGAGGGCGCGGCGGCGGCCCTGCGCGGCCGGGCCGAACGCCCCGACTACCGCCCCCTGCTGACGAAGGTCACGGCCCCGGCGCTGGTGGTGGTCGGCGCCGACGACGCGTACACCCCCGTCCGCGACGCCGAGGCCATGCACGCCCTCCTGCCCGACGCCACCCTCCGGATCATCGACGCGGCGGCCCACCTGCCGAACCTGGAACGGCCGCAGGAGTTCAACCGGGCGTTGGGCGAGTTCCTGGCACGGGTCGACGAAGGACCGTGATCGCGGCCGGACGACTCGGCACCCGGCCGCGGAACCGGCCGGCGCGCCGCGCCCCCGTCGTGGGGGGGCACACTCCACCGGCACCGGCGCCGGCCCCGATAATGAGCACATGCCCCGCGAGTTCCCCATCGGCCTCACCCCTCCCGACTGGCTGGTAAGGAACCTCCGGCCCGAGCAGGCCGCCCCCCTGAACTGGCCCGCCCTGGCCCGCGCCGCTCTTGCCATGGCACTCCCGCTCGCCGCCGGGCTCGCCGTCGGACAGCCCGCGTACGGCGCGCTCGCCTCCATGGGCGCCCTGTCCGGGGTCATCGGCGACACCGCCGACGCCTACCGGATGCGGATCCTCAACATCGCGGTCCCCCAGCTCTTCGGCGCCGCCGGTGTCACCGCCGGCGCACTGGTCTACGACCAGGGCTGGCTGACGGTGGCCGTCATCACCGGCATCGCGCTGATCTCCGGGATGATCTCGACGATCGGCGCGGTCTCCTCCGTCTCCGGCCTGCTCCTGCTGCTCAACTCCGTGATCGGCGCCGGCCTGCCCATGCCCGGCGCCTGGTGGCTGACCCCGGTCCTGATGACCGGCGGCGGTCTGCTGGTCCTCTTCCTGGCCCTGCTGGCCTGGCCGCTGCGCTCGGGCGTACCGGAACGCTCGGCGGTCGCCGCCACCTACCGCACGGTCGCGGACCAGCTCACCGCCATCGGCAGCACCGACGCCGAGGAATACGACCGCGCCCGGCACATCGTCACCGAGTCGCTGAACGAGTCGTACGACCTGATCCTGGCCCGGCGAGCCCGGTACCGCGGCCGCAGCCGCGACCTCACCCGCATGGTGGCCCAGCTGAACGCCATCACCCCGGTGGTGGAGGCCGCCCCCGCCGTCCGGATCGCCGGAGAGCGGCTGCCGCCCGAGATCCCGGCGGCCGTGCACCGCATCGCCGACGCCATCGACACCGGGTACACCGGCCCGCTGGAACTCGGCCTCCCCGAGCCGCGCAGCGAGACCGGCCGGGCCGTCGACCACTCGCTGCGGCACCTCACCGAGGTCGTCACCAGCCCCGACGTCGACCCGCGCGGCATCGACGACCGCCTCGGCCGCCCCGCCGCCCTCGGCATCCGCACCTCCCGCGCCGCCCGCAACGTGGTGCTGTCCGCCGACTCCTGGCGCTACGGCATCCGCCTCGCGCTGTGCATCGGCATCGCGCAGGCGCTGGTGTCCCTGGTCCCGGTCCCGCGCTCCTACTGGGTCGCGCTCACCGTCACCTTCGTCCTCAAGCCCGACTTCGGCTCGGTCTTCTCCCGGGCCCTGCTGCGCGCGCTGGGCACGGTGGTGGGCCTGGTGGTGGCGGCGACCGTGCTCATGCTGGTACCGCGCGGCTGGTGGGACATCCCGGTGATGATGGTCCTGGCCCCGCTGATCCCGGCCCTCACCCGGCGGGGCTACGGCTTTCAGACGGCCGCCGTCACCCCGGTGATCCTGCTGCTCTCCGACGTACTGAACCACCAGGGCACCGGCCTGCTCCTGCCGCGCCTGCTGGACTCCCTGATGGGCTGCGGGATCGCCCTGACCGCGGGATACCTGCTCTGGCCGGAGAGCTGGCGCACCCGGGTCGGCGACCGGCTCGCCAACGCGGTGGCGGACACCGCGGCCTATGTCGACCTGGCCTTCGAGCAGGGCGCGGACCCGGCGGCCCGCGCCCGGATGCGCCGCCGCCTCTACCGCGACCTGTCCACGGTCCGTACGGAGTTCCAGCGCGCCCTGACCGAACCGCCGCCTGCGGGACGGCGGGCGGCCGCCTGGTGGCCGCTGGTCGTCGCCGTGGAACGCATCGTCGACGCGACGACGGCGGCCCGGGTCCGGGTACGGCACGGAGCACCGCCCCCGACCCGCGCCGAGGTGGACCAGATCGCGCTGCAACTGCGTGAGTTGGCGGACGGCGTCCGCGAGGCGGACACCCTGTTCGCGGTCCGCACCGACCTCACGGGCCCACCGGACAGCGTCCTGGAACCACTGCGCCAGGAAGTGGCGGCGGCCCGGGCGATCACGTCCCCGCACTAGGTCCCGCGGAGGGGACTTGGGAAGGGGCCCGGAGCTGGACCGCCCTACGCCCGACAGGAGTCATCGACCCTCCCCAAGATCGCAACCTGGGGCCGCTAACCTTACGTGTCCGTCCTGGCCAGCGATTGACGGGTATCAACTCACGCGAAGGGTTGCGCACATGGGCATTCTCACTCTCCTGCGGAACGCATTCGGCCGGTCGCGAAAGCCGCGCCCCGCCGAGGCAGAGGGTGCAGACCAGCTCCCCTCGCAGCCGACGCCGGCACCGGCGTCGAAGCAGGAAGCACCTGAACCGGCCACCTCGGCGGTGGTCCCTGAACCCCGCCCGGCAGACACCGACGAGCACGACCTGGTGACTGCGGCTTTCGACAACGTGACCGTGCCGAAGCAGGCATCACGAACGATCGAACCGGAAATCGAGGTAACGCCGGAAACCACGGCAGAACCGACCCCCGAGCCACCGGCAGGGGCGGAGAGGGCAGCCGAGGCCGAAGCGGTGGCCGAAGCCGAAGCAGTGACCGAAGCCGAAGCAGTGGCCAAGGCCGAGGCTGAAGCGGTGGCCGAGGCCGAGGCCGTCGCCAAGGCCGAGGTGACGGCTGAGCCGAAGGCGGAGGCCGAAGCGGAGCCGGAGGCCGAGCCGGAGGCCATGCCTGCCGCCGAGACGGAGCCGGAGGCCGAGGCCGCGGTCGCGCCCGCCGCTGAGGCGACCCCGGAGCCGCAGGCCGAAACCGAGGCCGAGGCCGCGGTCGAGCCCGCCGCTGAGGCGACCCCGGAGCCGCAGGCCGAGGTGACGGCTGAGCCGAAGGCGGAGGCCGAAGCGGAGCCGGAGGCCATGCCTGCCGCCGAGACGGAGCCCGCCGCTGAGGCAGCGCCCGAGCCGGTGGCTGCCGCCGAGACCGAGGCCGTGGCTGAGGCAGCGCCCGAGCCGGTGGCTGCCGCCGAGACCGAGGCCGTGGCTGAGGCAGCGCCCGAGCCGGTCGCCGAAGTGGTGGCCGAGCCCGACGTGGAGGCGGAGCCGGTTCCGCAGGCTGTTGTCGAGCCGGAGGTCTCCCAGGAGGCCGAGGGCGAGCCCGGCACCGAAACCCTTCCGGAGCCCGCCCCCGAAGTCACTCCCGCCGCGGCCGCCGACGGCGGGTCCGCCCCGCAGGGGCCACCCGCACCCGCCGACGAGACCGTCACGGGTGGTGCGGGTGGGAACAACCCCGCCGAAGGCGGAGACGACGACGCCGCGGCCACCGCCCTCGCCAAGGCCGGCCTGACCGGCACCCACGCCGTCACCTACCTCGTCCTCGACCGCTCCGCGAGCATGCGCGCGTACTACAAGGACGGCTCCGCCGCGGCCCTCGCCGACCAGACCCTCGCCCTCGCCACCCGCCTCACCCCGGACGGCGGGACCCCCTCCGTGCACGTCGTCTTCTTCTCCACCGAGGTCGACGGCACCACGGATCTCACCCCCGCCTCCTCCGAGAACGCGATCGACGAGGCCCACGCCGGCCTCGGCCGCATGGGCCGCACCAGCTACCACGCCGCCGTGGAAGCCGTACTCGCGCACTACGACAAGAACGTCGCCCCGCAGGCCCCCGACACCCCGGCCCTCGTCGTCTTCCAGACCGACGGCGCCCCCGACGCGAAGACCCCGGCCACCCAGTCCCTCACCGACGCCGCGAAGTCGCACCCCTCGGTGTTCTTCTCCTTCGTCGCGTTCGGCGAGCACGAGAACAAGGCCTTCGACTACCTCCGCAAGCTGAAGACCGCCAACGCGGCCTTCTTCCACGCGGGCCCGGCCCCCCTGGAGCTCACGGACGCCGAGCTCTACGACGGCGTACTGATCGACTGGCGCCCGTAGCCCCTTCCCGAGCCCCTCCCGTGCCGCCCGCCTCTCACCCCGTAAAACGGGAGGCGGGCGGCATACACATGTCGGCTACGATTTCAAGGTTCGCAAAACCAGCAGCAGGACCGACCTGGGAGCAGCCCCCGATGGCTCGACACCTCATCACCAGCGCCCTTCCGTACATCAACGGGATCAAGCACCTGGGCAACATGGTGGGGTCCATGCTCCCGGCGGACGTGTACTCCCGGTACCTCCGCCAGCGCGGCCACGAGGTCCTCTACATCTGCGCGACGGACGAGCACGGCACCCCCGCCGAACTCGCGGCCAAGGAGCAGGGCCTCCCGGTCGAGGAGTTCTGCGCGCAGGCCCACGACGCCCAGAAGGCGGTCTACGACGGCTTCGCGCTCGCGTTCGACTACTTCGGCCGCAGCTCCAGCGCCGAGAACCGCGAGATCACCCAGCACTTCGCCCGCCGCCTGAACGAGAACGGCTTCATCGAGGAGCGGTCGATCCGCCAGGTGTACTCGCCGGTCGACGGCCGCTTCCTGCCGGACCGCTACGTCGAGGGCACCTGCCCGCACTGCGGCTACGACAAGGCCCGCGGCGACCAGTGCGAGAACTGCACCCGCGTGCTCGACCCGACCGACCTGATCAACCCGCGCTCGGCGATCTCCGGCTCCACGGACCTGGAGATCCGCGAGACCAAGCACCTCTTCCTCCTCCAGTCCAAGCTGGAGAACGAGGTCCGCGAGTGGGTCTCGAAGCACGACAAGGACTGGCCGCAGCTGGCCTCCTCCATCGCCCACAAGTGGCTGACCGAGGGCCTGCACGACCGCGCCATCACCCGCGACCTGGACTGGGGCGTCCCGGTCCCGGCCGACACCTGGCCGGAGCTGGCGGCCGAGGGCAAGGTCTTCTACGTCTGGTTCGACGCCCCGATCGAGTACATCGGCGCGACGAAGGAGTGGGCAGACGCCGCGCAGGAGACAGACCAGGACAACCGCGACTGGAAGTCCTGGTGGTACGACGTCGACACCGACGTCCGCTACACGGAGTTCATGGCGAAGGACAACGTCCCGTTCCACACGGTGATGTTCCCGGCCACCGAACTCGGCGTGCGCGAGCCGTGGAAGAAGGTCGACTACGTCAAGGCTTTCAACTGGCTGACGTACTACGGCGGCAAGTTCTCCACCAGCCAGAAGCGCGGCGTCTTCACCGACCAGGCCCTCGCCATCCTCCCCGCCGACTACTGGCGCTACTTCCTGATCGCCAACGCGCCCGAGTCGGACGACTCCTCCTTCACGTGGGAGCACTTCACGGCCACGGTGAACAAGGACCTGGCCGACACCCTCGGCAACTTCGTCAACCGCGTCCTGTCCTTCTCCAAGAAGCGCTTCGGCGAGGAGGTCCCGGCCGGCGGCGAGCCGGGCGAGGCCGAGGCGAAGCTGGGCGAGCAGATCGCGGAACTCCTCGCGGAGTACGAGTCGCACATGGAGTCCCTCCAGTTCCGCAAGGCCGCGGCCGCCCTGCGCGCCCTGTGGTCGGCCGGCAACTCCTACCTGGAGGAGAAGGCCCCCTGGCTGGAGATCAAGACGGACAAGGACGGCGCGGCCCTGACCCTGCGCACGGCGATGAACCTGATCCACCTCTACGCGGTGGTCTCGGAACCCTTCATCCCGGCCACCGCGAAGATCATGCGCGAGGCGTTCGCCCTGACCGGGGACACGGCCACCTGGGCCACCCCCGCCGAGGCGAAGGCGCTGGCCTCCGTCCCCACCGGCACCCCCTTCACGGTGCCCCCGGTCCTCTTCGCCAAGCTCACGGACGAGGACCTGGAGACCTACAAGGAGCGCTTCGGCGGCGCGCCGGCCGAGTAGTCCCCACACCGCACGCACCACGCGTACCGCACGCACCGCACGCACGCACCGTCGAAGGCCCGGCAGGAGGCCCCCCTCCGCCGGGCCTTCGGCATGAGGTAAGTCCGGGGAAAGAGACCTGTCAGACTCTTACTCCTGCTTCACCCCGCGTTTACCACCGGGATAGTGTGCCGTTCGTGAAACGAATTCTGATCCGTTCCGGGAAGAGCCCGTTCCGTGTCGCCACTCCGGCGGAGTTCATCCACCAGGATCTGATCGGAACGAACACCGGGAACCTGCTCTTCAGCGACTCGGCCCACAAGATGCTGACCACCCCGGACACCGAGGTGACGTCGAACGGCATCCGCACCGACCCCTCGGCACGACGGGCCGCGGAGATCAACGAGCAGTACGACGCCTTCGTCGTCCCGCTCGCCAACGCCTTCCGCCCGACGTTCCACGCGTCCCTGGACCGGCTCACCACACTGATCGAGCAACTCACCATCCCGGTCGTGGTGTTCGGCGTCGGCGCCCAGGCTCCCGCGGACTACGACACCGGCTGGCTGGAGCCGATGGCGGACTCGGTCCGCCGTTTCGCCCGCGCCGTCCTGGACCGCTCCGCCTCCATCGGCGTACGCGGCGAGCTGACCTCGGACTACCTCAAGGGCCTCGGCTTCAAGGACGTCGACATCATCGGCTGCCCGTCGATGTTCCTGTACGGCGACACCTTCCCGGAGATCCGGGCCACGGAGCTGACCGCCGACTCCCGTATCGCCCTCAACCTGTCGCCGGACGCGATACCCGTCGGCGACATATCGGGCCTCGCCCGGCACGCGTGGGAGCGCTACCCCCACCTCGCCTACTACGCGCAGAACACCGTCGACGCGGAACTGCTGATGTGGGGCGACACCTCGCCGGAGTCCGGGCACACCGACGCCTTCCCGCTCCAGCTCAGCCACGCCCTGCTCCAGGAGAACAAGGTCCGCATGCCGCTGGACCCGGCTACCTGGATCGACGAACTGCGCGGCTACGACTTCGCCTACGGCACCCGTATCCACGGCAATGTCGCCGCCCTGCTGGCCGGCACCCCGAGCGTGGTCCTCACCCACGACTCACGCACCCTCGAACTGTGCCGTTACTTCGACATCCCGCACCGCCCGCTCACCGAACTCGGCGCGGACACCGACCCGCGGGAGCTGTACGAGGACGCCGACTTCTCCGCGATGCTCAAGGGACACGGAGAGCGCTTCGAGCGCATCGTCGCCTTCCTCGACCGCAACGGCCTGGAGAACACCTACACCCACGGTGACGGCGGCGCCGCCTTCGACGCCCGGCTGGCCGGCCTGGACCTGCCCGCCTCGATGCCGGTCTGGGACGGCGGGGACGACGGCCAGATGCGGTACCGGGTCAGCCGGCTGCGCGAGCGGATCACCGCGGCCGACGCGAAGGCCGACCGGCATGCCAAGGAGAACCGGGAGCTGCGCTCCCGGCTGACCACCGCCGAGAAGCGCGCGACCGAGACCACCCGCCAGCTCGCCGCCCTCCGCAAGGAACTGGCCGCCGCCACCAAGCAGCTGTCCGCGGTGGAGCGCCGGGTCACCGGCATCGACAAACGCCTTCTGGTCCGCCTGGGGCCGGCCCTGCGCCGCCGTGTCCGCCGCACCAAGCCCAAGACCTCCCAGGACTGAGCCCGGCGCCGGCGCTCCGGCCGGCCGACGGGCCGGAGCACGGTCCACCGGACTGGTGAACGCAGTGGCATTTTCGGCAGAATCAGGTGAACATCCCGGCGGGGTGGCACCCACGTTCCCGCATGTCCACAACACATCCGTATGGTTTCGCCATGGCACCTGAGCTCATCCCGATCGCCTACGAGCCCCACGGCCGTACCGAGGCCATCGGTCACTACACCGACGGACAGTTCCTGGCGTCGGTCACCTACGCGTTCCCCGAGGGGTTCCGGCTCGACGAGGGCTGGGAGGAGCAGAAACGGCTCTACTCGGTGCTGCATCTCTTCGACGCCGACGGGCACTACCGCGACTCGCAGATCTGGTGCGCGGGAAGCTGGGCCGAGCAGCAGCGCGATCCGGACGGCGCCGGCTCGGTACTGGCGCGGGCCCGCGCGCACATGGCGAACATGCTGCGCAGCCTGCCGAGGCGAACGTACACGGACATCGCGATACGCCCGTTCCAGCTCACGGTGGACGGCGTGTTCTTCGGCCTGGTCGCCAAGGAGGACGACGACGGAGGCTGGGCCGAGCTCTACCCGGACCACCTGGGCTTCGGCGAACCCTGGGACGGCCGGTACGACACCTGACCCACCACCGCCGGAACGCCCGGGACGTCCGTCGCCGGGTCCCGGGCGCCCGTCTCAGCCGTTGTTCGTCCGGTCCGGCTCCACGCCCACCGTCAGACGGGCGCGGACGCCGCGGGTGATGTGGTGGCGGTCGTACTCGAGGTGGAGCAGGCCGCCCTCGTGCCCGTTGTCCGGGTAGATCGTGTCCTCGTCGAGCGTGGTACGGGTGGTGGTGTTGCTCGCGTACGGCTCCGCCCGCGCCGACAGCCCACGTGCACCTTGACGTGGATGTGGACGCACCGGCCCTGGTACCAGCCGGGGAAGACGGTCTTGAAGGTGACCTGCCCGTGCCGGTACGTGTGCCAGGTGCCGCGCAGGTAGCGGGTGTCGTCGGTCGGGGCGTAGGTGGGAGGGGTACCGTCTCCGCCGCCGCCCACCCCCTCGTACCCCGAGGAGACGCCCGACGCGTTGCAGTGCCAGATGTCCACGGCCGCGTTCCTGAGCGACGTGCAGGTCTCCGCGTCGATCACCTTGAGGGTGAGGTGCAGGGGGATGCCCTCCTGGTCCTCGGTGACGTCCCGGCGGGGCTTGTCGGCGTCGATGTAGTAGGGGCCCTCGACCAGTTCGGAGGTGAGCGTGTAGCAGCCGTCGCGCGGCTCCGGCACCGCCGGGTTCCTCTCCCCGGCCACCGCGTTCGCCGCGAAGGTGCCGCCCAGGCCCATCGCCGCGACCACGCCCGTTCCCGCCGCCATGGCCTTGCGGCGCGTCAGTTGTGTTGTTCCGTGACCCTGTTGGGGCCGCGCGAGCTGCTCGTCGTCTGTCATGGCGCTGGAAGGTAGGTGCGCATCCCGTCAACGACCTTATAAAACAGCCCCCTTGCGCACTCTCGTGCACAAGGGGGCTGGAAATCGACGACGGCCCGCTCGGGCCCGCTCGCTACTTCGGCTGCGGCTTCCTGATGGTCAGGTGCAGTTCGCGCAGGCGGGCCTCGTCCAGCTCGGTCGGGGCGCCCATCATCAGGTCCTGGGCGTTGCCGTTGAGCGGGAAGGCGATGGTCTCGCGGATGTTGGGCTCGTCGGCGAGGAGCATCACGATGCGGTCCACGCCCGGGGCGATGCCACCGTGCGGCGGGGCGCCGAAGCGCAGCGCGCGGAGCATGCCGGCGAACTCGCGCTCGACGGTCTCCTCGTCGTAGCCCGCGATACCGAACGCCTTGAGCATGATGTCCGGCTCGTGGTTCCGGATCGCGCCCGAGGACAGCTCGACACCGTTGCAGACGATGTCGTACTGCCAGGCCAGGACGTCCAGCGGGTCCTGGGTCTCCAGGGCCTCCATGCCACCCTGGGGCATCGAGAACGGGTTGTGCGAGAAGTCGATCCGGCCGGTCTCCTCGTCCTTCTCGAACATCGGGAAGTCGACGATCCAGCAGAACCGGAAGACGTTCTCCTCGAAGTGCCCGGCGCGCTTGGCGGCCTCGACCCGCACCGCACCCATGATCTTGGAGACCTCGTCGAACTCGCCCGCGCCGAAGAAGACGGCGTGACCGGCGGCCAGCTGGAGCCGCTTGGTCAGCTCGGCGACGTTCTCCTCGGTGAGGAACTTCGCGATCGGGCCGGACAGCGTGCCGTCCTCGGCGACGCGGACCCAGGCCAGGCCCTTGGCGCCCTGCGAGACGGCGAAGTCACCGAGCTGGTCGAAGAACTTGCGGGGCTGGTCCTGGACCGCCGGCACCGGCAGCGCACGGACGTGCCTGCCGGCGAAGGCCTTGAACTCCGAACCCTCGAAGATGTCGGTGATGTCGACCAGCTCCAGCTGGGCGCGCAGGTCCGGCTTGTCGGAGCCGTACTTCAACATCGACTCGCGGAACGGGATCCGCGGGAACGGCGAGGTGACCTCGCGGCCGCCGCCGAACTCCGTGAACAGCTCGGTCATCAGCTGCTCGATCGGGCGGAAGACGTCCTCCTGCTCGACGAAGCTCATCTCGACGTCGAGCTGGTAGAACTCGCCCGGCGAACGGTCGGCGCGGGCGTCCTCGTCGCGGAAGCAGGGCGCGATCTGGAAGTACCGGTCGAAGCCGGAGATCATCAGCAGCTGCTTGAACTGCTGAGGGGCCTGCGGCAGCGCGTAGAACTTGCCCGGGTTCAGGCGGGACGGCACCACGAAGTCACGGGCGCCCTCGGGGGAGGTCGCGGTGAGGATCGGGGTGGCCATCTCGTTGAAGCCGAGGGCGACCATCTTGTGGCGGATGGCCGAGATCACGGCCGTACGAAGCATGATGTTGCGGTGCATGCGCTCACGGCGCAGGTCCAGGAAGCGGTACTCCAGGCGCCGCTCCTCGTTGACCCCGTCCTCGGCGTTGATCGTGAACGGCAGCGGGGCGGCCGCGCCGAGCAGCTCGACCTCGCCGACCTCGACCTCGACCTCGCCGGTGGGCAGGTCGGCGTTGATGTTCTCGGCGCCGCGGGAGACGACCTTGCCGTCGACCCGTACCGTCGACTCCTTGCTGAGCTTGTCCAGGGCCTCGTAGGCAGGCGTGCCCGGACGTGCCACCAGCTGGGTGATGCCGTAGTGATCGCGCAGATCGATGAAGAGGATGCCGCCCAGGTCGCGCCGATTGTGCAGCCAGCCACTCAGCCGGACGTCGGTGCCGACGTCAGAGGAGCGGAGCTCGCCGCAGGTGTGGGACCTGTACCGATGCATCGTGGTTCATCCAGCCTTCGCGGATCGGGGTGTGGTGTCAGCCTGGTGTTTCACGTGAAACACCACCCAGCGTACCGGGCCCCCCAGGGCCGACTCTCCCCATTAGCAGGTGGATGATCAGTAGCTTTTTTCGATCTCATCTTCCTAAAGTGGGGCAATGCGAACTGGCGAGCCCCTGCCCGCCGTGGAGGACGTACTCGCCGCCCTCGCGACCGGGCTGTGGCACTGGGACACGGCCACCGGGCTGGTCACCGCGGATGCGGAGGCGGCGCGGCTCATCGGGCTGCCGGCCGAACCCTCCCTCCTCTCGGAGGCTCTGGTCCGGTCCCGATTCCACCCCGTGGACTGGAACGAGAACACCAGCATCACCCGGCTGGCTGCCACCGAGGGCACGCTCGGCGAGGTACGGCTGCGGGTCATGGACGAGCGGGGCCGGCTGATCCGTACCGTACGCAGCCGTTTCCGGCCGGTGTACGACTCCAAGGAACGCGTCTACCGGGTGACGGGGACCATCCAGGAGGTCTCCGAGCCGTCCCCCGGCACCGCCGCTCAGCATCCGGTCACCGGCGACTGGCGGCGCTCCCGGGAGGCGTTCCTGCTGGACGCGGGGAGGGCGCTGGCCGAGGCGCGGTCCACCGAGGAGGTGCTGCGGGTCGCCGGGGGCCTGTCGATGCCCGGGTTCTCCCCGGAGGGGCTGGCCGTCTTCGGCCTCAAGGGCGACCGGCTGACGATGATCGGGCACCACGGTCAGCAGATCGACGAGGACAGCCCCTTCAGCAACATGCCCCTGGACACCGACTACCCGGCGGCGGAGGTGGTACGGACCGGGCGGGCCGTGTACCTCTCCTCCCCCGAGCAGTACAGGTCCCGCTACCCGGTGACCTGGCCGCTGGCCGAACGCTTCCACCGCCGGTCCTGGGCCTTCCTGCCGCTGACGGTGGCGGGCCGGACCATGGGCGCCTGGATGGCCGGGTTCGCCTATCCGGTGTCGTTCACCCCCGACGAGCGGTCCGTGCTCACCACGGTGGCCCGGATGCTGGCGCAGGCCCTGTCCCGGGCCGGGGTCGCCGACTCGGAGCGGGAGCTGACGGACGGGCTCCAGCGGTCCATGCTGCCCATGCTCGGCCCGGAGATACCGGGCATGGACGTGGCCGCCCGCTACATACCGACCGGCGGCGGGCTCCAGGTGGGCGGCGACTGGTACGACATGATCCCGCTGCCGTCCGGCCGGTTCGCGCTGGTCATCGGCGACGTCCAGGGTCATGACGTACGGGCCGCCGGACTGATGGGGCAGCTCCGGATCGCGCTGCGCGCCTACGCCTCCGAGGGGCACCGCCCGGACGCGGTCCTCTCCCGGGCCTCCCGTTTCCTGCACGGGATCACCTACGACGAGACGATCACGGACACGCGCTTCGCGACCTGCCTGTACGTCGAGACGGATCCGGCGAGCGGGCTCCTGGAGATCGCCCGTGCGGGGCATCTCGACCCGTCGATCCGGATGGCTGACGGCACGGTGCTGCGACGGCCGACGGCGGGCGGGCTGCCGCTCGGCATCGACCCGGACGCGGACTATCCGACCACCCGGTTCACCCTCGAACCCGGCGAGATCATGATGCTCTGCACCGACGGTCTGATCGAGACCGGCGGCCATGACATGGAGAGCGGCTGGCAGCGGGTCCGGGCGATCATGGAGGACCACGACGGCGACCTGGAGAAGATGGCCGACGCCCTGGTCCAGGCGGTGCACGGCCCCTCCTCGCACCACACCACCGGGCCGCTGGCCGACCGCCGCGAGGACGACATCGCGGTCCTGCTGCTGTCCCGGCCGGGCGCCGGGCGGAGCGACGAGCCGCTCGCGGTACGGCCCCGGATCCGCCGCACCCTGCTGTCGGTGGCCCAGGACGAGCCCGAGCGGATCGCCGAGGCCCGTCAGCAGCTGCGCGAGCTGCTGCACGACTGGGACTCGCCCGACCAGGTCGACTCGGCGGTGCTGCTGATCTCCGAGATGCTCACGAACGTGCTGGTGCACACCGACGCGGACGCGCTGCTGCTCGCCGAGGTCTGTGGACAGGCCCCGGAGCGCCGGCTGCGGGTCGAGGTCACCGACGCCGGCGACGACCTCCCGCACAAGCGCCGCCCCGGCGAGCTGGCCTCCTCCGGCCGCGGCCTGGTCCTGATCGAGCTCCTGGCGCAGGCCTGGGGCGTCGACCCGCGCGGCAAGGGCAAGAGCATCTGGTTCGAGCTGCACGAGAGCGGCGGCGAGCCCGACCGCTGCTAGGCGTTCGCGTACCGTGCGCGCAGTTCGTGGACGATGCCGAAGGCGGCCGCGGTGAGCGGTACGGCGAGCAGCATCCCCAGGATCCCGGCCACGGAGGCCCCCGCGGTGATCGCCAGCATCACCACCGCCGGATGCATCTGCACGGTCCGGCTCTGGATCACGGGCTGCAGCACGTGCCCCTCGAGCACCTGCACGGCGAGTACGACGCCGAGCGCCCACAGCGCGATGACGAAGCCCCGGTCGGCTAGGGCGACCACTACGGCGACGGCCCCGGAGATGAAGGCGCCGAGGTAGGGGATGTAGGCGAAGACGAAGACGAGCGCGCCGAGCCCGACCGCGCCGGGGACCCGGAGGATCAGCAGACCGGCGGTGATGCAGACCGCGTCGATCAGCGCGATGACGGTCGTGCCGCGCATGAACCCCTCGACGCCCTCGAAGGCGCGGCGGGCCATGGCCTCCAGCATGTCGGCGCTCTCGCCGGGTGCCACGGCCCGGAGGGAGTCGACGAAGAGATGCGAGTCCCGCAGGAAGAAGAAGACGAGCAGCAGGGCGAGCACGGCCACGGCGATGCCCTCGCCGACCACGCTCACGCCGGTGATCACGTTGGAGACGGCCGTCCCGCCGAACTTGCCCAGCAGTTCCCTGGCGTTGTCGGCGACGTCGTCGAGCGAGGTGCCGGCCGTGCCGAAGTGCCGGGTGAGCGACTTCGCCGCGTTCTTGAGGGACGAGGTGATCTGCGCGCCGGTGTCGATGAGCGCGGCGACGACGATGTACACCGCCCCGCCGACCACGGCGACGACGGCGACGCAGGTGAGACCGGCGGCCAGGGAGCGCTGGACGCCGACCGTGACGAGCCGCCGGTACAGGGGCCCGAGCAGGGCGGTGCCGAGAAGGGCGAGCAGTACCGGGGTGACCGCGGTGCGGAACTCCGAGCAGAGCCGGATGCCGACCCAGCCGACCCCGGAGGCCAGCAGCAGTACGGCGCACCAGGCGGCGAACCGGCGCACGGGCTCGGGCAACAGGGACACGCGTCCAGCGGATCATGCACGGCCGCCGTATGCCCTGCCGTACACCCCCTGCCGGGTGAACACGGCGGCCAGGCAGGCGAGAGGCAGAACGAGAGGGAGAAAGGGGAGAAAGGGGAGAAAGCGGGGAAGGAGAGAGGCCCGGCGCGGTGGTCGCGCCGGGCCTCTCGGAGCCACGGGTCCGTTACGCCTCCGGGCCGGTCTCCGTCATGCCGTGCACCGCCGGGATCGTGCCCAGGCGGCCCTTCTGGAAGTCCTCGAAGGCCTGCATCAGCTCGTCCTTGGTGTTCATGACGAACGGGCCGTAGTGGGCCATGGGCTCGCGGATCGGCTGCCCGCCGAGGAGGACGACCTCCAGGTCCGGGGTGTGCGAGTCCTGCTTCTCGTCCGCGCGGACGGTCAGCGAGGAACCAGCGCCGAAGACGGCCGTCTGGCCGAGGTGGACCGGGCGGCGCTCCACACCCACCGCGCCCTTGCCGGCCAGCACGTAGGCCAGCCCGTTGAAGTCCTCGCGCCAGGGGAGCGTGATCTCGGCGCCGGGGGCCAGCGTCGCGTGGATCATGGTGATCGGGGTGTGCGTGACACCGGGACCGGTGTGCCCGTCCAGCTCACCGGCGATGACCCGCAGCAGCGCGCCGCCGTCTGGGGTGGTCAGCAGCTGGACGTTGCCACCGCGGATGTCCTGGTAGCGCGGGGCCATCATCTTGTCCTTGGCCGGGAGGTTCACCCACAGCTGGAGGCCGTGGAAGAGACCGCCGGACATGACCAGGGACTCCGGCGGCGCCTCGATGTGGAGCAGGCCGGCGCCGGCCGTCATCCACTGGGTGTCGCCGTTGGTGATGGTGCCACCCCCGCCGTTGCTGTCCTGGTGGTCGAAGATGCCGTCGATGATGTAGGTGACGGTCTCGAAGCCGCGGTGCGGGTGCCAGGGGGTGCCCTTCGGCTCGCCCGGCGCGTACTCCACCTCACCCATCTGGTCCATCATGATGAACGGGTCGAGGTGGCGGTAGTTGATCCCCGCGAACGCCCGGCGTACCGGGAAGCCCTCGCCCTCGAAACCGCTCGGCGCGGTCGTGACGGTGAGCACGGGACGGGCCACGGCGTCGGCCGGTGCGGCCACCCGGGGAAGGGTCAGCGGGTTCTCGACGGTCACTGCAGGCATGTTGGCTCCTCCTTGTACGCCCACTTTAGTTGAGCGTTGAACTTTCTGCCACCCCTAACGGCGAAGGCCCGGAGGACATTCCCTCCGGGCCCGGTCACCGCCGACCAGTGGATCGCTGGATCAGTGGATCAGTGGATCAGTTGCTGAAGTAGAGGTACTTCCAGCCGCCGTACGTCGTGGAGTTCACGGTGTCGCCGGACGAGCCGTTGACGTACACCGAACGCATCCGCGCCCGGATGCCGGACTGGCCGGGGGCGCCGAGCCGCACGGACGTCTTGCCGCTCGTACCCAGCTTGAAGTACTCGGAGTCCGACGAGTACCACCGCCCCTGGTAGTAGACCTGCAGGTCCAGGCGGTGCTCGCGGCCCGGGTAGTAGGTCATGGTCGTGTTGAACACCGGATCGGTGTTCTTGTGGAACCAGTAGTACGACGTCGAACCGATCTTCGCCGTCTTGTAGTGCCTGGACAGCGAGGTGGAGATCCTGACCCGCGCGTACGCCGTGGCCTTCACGGTCTTCGGGGCGTAGCGGGCGTCGCCGTCGAAGACCGCGGAGACGGCCGTGTCCCGGGTCATGTCCACCCACGCGGCGATGTTGCCGTGGGAGTCCACCTTGCCGGTCTTGATCAGCTTCTTGCCCTTGTCACCGCCGAAGGGGTCCGCGTAGATCTTGACCGAACGGTTCTTGTACGTCGTCCCGAGGTGAGCGGTGAACTTCACGTCGGCGCCGTAGTTGTAGAGCTTGCCGTTGTTGTTCAGGCTCAGGCCGGTCGCCGCGCGCGAGACCGCGACCTTGTCGGAGGCGGAGACCGCGGTGTGCGCGGCGTCGCCCGCGTAGCTCACCTTGTACGTGACCGTGCCGCCGGCCGGCGGGGTGTCCGAGAAGGAGTACGTGCCGTCCGCCTTGACCGTGACGGAGGCGAGCGCCTTGCCGCTCGGCGACTCCAGGTCGGTGCGGGTGACGGAGAGCCTGGTGCCGGCCGCCAGCGGGACCGTGGCCGAGATCTTGCCGGTGACGGTGAGCTTCTTGGCCCGGGTCGCCGAACTCGGGGCGTTGACCGTGAGCGCCGGCACGTTGAGCGTCGGCTGCGTCAGGACCTTGAGCGTGAAGGTGCTGCCGCTGGGGACCATCGCGAAGATCCGCGAGGAGTCCGGCGCCCAGCGCACGGTGCTGCCCGGCCAGTCGGAGGTCGAGCCGACCGCGTAGGTGCGCAGCGGCTTGGTGGCGTTCGGCCGGTAGACCGAGACCTTGCCCGCAGTGGTCTGCGCGACCAGACCGTCCGCCGCCACGTCGGCGCCCCAGCCGCCCGGGTAGGCACCGGCCTTGCTGAACTTCCCGTCCGCCCACGCGTCCCGGTCGGTGCCGTTGACCAGCACCTGGTCGGCGCCGGGGACGAGATCGATGTCCCCGATGCCGCTGTTCAGGCTGTAGTCGGCGTCGTACCAGGCGGTCACCTTGGCGGTGCCGTCCGAGACGTCGAGGACCGCCATGGAGTCGGTGGAGATGCCGGTCTCCCCGACGGCCAGCAGGCCCGGCCGGGTCGGGTCGGTGTCCAGCAGCGCCTGGCCCCAGATGCCCACCGACGTGCCCTCGGTGGGGAACTGCGCCATCGCCACCGGGTCGGTCCCGCCCGCCGGGTCCACCGCCGGGTCGATGGAGCCGATGTCGCCGTCCCACTGATCGCCGTACGAGAACCACGCCTTGCCACCGGCGAAGGCCAGGTGGCGGGGACCGGTGTCGGTCGGGATGGTGTACGTCGCCTTCAGGTCCAGCGTGGCCGCGTCGAGAGCGACGACCTGGTGGGTGTTGGGCAGGGCCGCGTAGACAGTGGTGCCGTCGTCCGACAGGGCCAGGTCGCTGACACTGCCGAAGCCGGTGTGCGAGTCGACGAGGGTGCCGCTGTAGTCGGCCGCGAGAACCCGGCCGTTCGCGGCGTCGCCGACGAACACCCTCTGGAGGGCGCCGTCCACGACGAGACCGCCGTTGTTGGTGACGGTGGTGCCGGCCGCCGAGGCGGTCCCCGCCGCAACGACGCTCAGTGCCGCCGAACTGAAGAGGACCGCGAGCGAGGTCGCGACCGAAATGCTGCGCATGCGCACAGTGATGAAACCCCCAGTGCATACCCGGGTTCGCCGGGTGGATGAGAGCGCCGCGCGACGCCCGTGCACGACCGCGGATCAGCGGTTGAGCGCGGGGCGCGGCTGCCGAGGGGCAGCCTATGGCATGGCTGTGACAATGGGGGAGCGGGTTTTCCCGGTGCGAGGACGCCGGCCGTGACGGCTAGCCGTACATCCGCCGCATCGCGAACTCCACCATCTGTTCGACCGCCTTCGCGTCGAAGACCATCCGGTGCTCGCCCTCCATGTCGAGGACGAAGCCGTAGCCGGTCGGCAGCAGGTCGATGACCTCGGCGCCCGTGATCACGAAGTACTTGGACTCCTTGCCCGCGTACCGGCGCAGCTCCTTCAGGGAGGTGAACATCGGGATCACCGGCTGCTGGGTGTTGTGCAGCGCGAGGAACCCGGGGTTGTCGCCGCGCGGGCAGTACACCTTGGAGGTGGCGAAGACCTGCTGGAAGTCCTCGGCGGTCAGCTGGCCCGTGGTGAAGGCGCGCACCGCGTCCGCGAGCGAGGGCGGAGACGGCTCGGGGTAGAGCGGGGGCTGCTGGCCGTACCCGCCGGCGCCGCCGGGCATGTGCTGCTGCGGCGAGGCGTACTGCTGCTGAGCGGCCCCACCGTCCATGGGCTGGCCGTATCCATACATGCGCGCAAGCCTACCGAGACACGCGGCCGCCGCGAGAAGGTAGACCCTTCTCACACTTCCGCCGGTAGGGGTTGCGTCTTATTACCGACGGGTAGCATCATCTCAGCTACTCGTTGGTATGTGAAAGCTTGCGCGAGGATTCAGTGCCTCGCCGATCCGGATACGGAGCCGTCAGCATGGGGCACTACAAGTCCAACCTCCGCGACATCGAATTCAACCTCTTCGAAGTACTCGGCCGCGACAAGCTGTACGGCACCGGCCCGTTCGCCGAGATGGACACCGACACCGCCAAGAGCGTCCTGGAGGAGCTGACCCGGCTCGCCGAGAACGAGCTGGCCGAGTCCTTCGCCGACGCCGACCGCAACCCGCCGGTCTTCGACCCGGAGACCAACACCGCGCCGGTCCCGGCCTCCTTCAAGAAGAGCTACAAGGCCTTCATGGACTCCGAGTACTGGCGGCTCGGCCTGCCCGAGGAGATCGGCGGCACCACCGCTCCCCCGTCCCTGATCTGGTCCTACGCGGAGCTGGTCCTCGGCGCCAACCCGGCCGTGTGGATGTACTCCTCCGGCCCGGCGTTCGCGCGCATCCTCTTCGAGGAGGGCACCGAGGAGCAGAAGAAGTGGGCGCAGATCGCCGTGGACCGGACCTGGGGTTCGACCATGGTGCTCACCGAGCCCGACGCGGGGTCCGACGTCGGCGCCGGCCGCACCAAGGCGGTCCAGCAGGAGGACGGCTCCTGGCACATCGAGGGCGTGAAGCGCTTCATCACCTCCGGTGAGCACGACATGGAGGAGAACATCCTCCACTACGTCCTCGCCCGCCCCGAGGGTGCCGGCCCCGGCACCAAGGGCCTCTCCCTCTTCCTCGTGCCCAAGTACCTCTTCGACTTCGAGACCGGCGAGCTGGGCGAGCGCAACGGCGTCTACGCCACCAACGTCGAGCACAAGATGGGCCTCAAGGCATCCAACACCTGCGAGATGACCTTCGGCGACCGGCACCCGGCCAAGGGCTGGCTGATCGGCGACAAGCACGAGGGCATCCGCCAGATGTTCCGGATCATCGAGTTCGCCCGCATGATGGTCGGCACGAAGGCGATCTCCACGCTCTCCACCGGCTACCTCAACGCCCTGGAGTACGCCAAGGAGCGCGTCCAGGGTCCGGACCTCGCCAACTTCATGGACAAGTCCGCGCCCAAGGTGACCGTCACCCACCACCCGGACGTCCGCCGCTCGCTGATCACGCAGAAGGCGTACGCCGAGGGCATGCGCGCCCTCGTCCTCTACACCGCCTCGGTCCAGGACGCGATCATGGTCAAGGAGGCGAACGGCGAGGACCCGACGGCCGAGCACGCCCTCAACGACCTGCTCCTGCCGATCGTCAAGGGTTACGGCTCCGAGAAGGGCTACGAGCAGCTCGCCCAGTCCCTGCAGACCTTCGGCGGCTCCGGCTTCCTGCAGGAGTACCCGATCGAGCAGTACATCCGCGACGCCAAGATCGACACCCTCTACGAGGGCACCACCGCCATCCAGGGCCAGGACTTCTTCTTCCGGAAGATCGTCCGCAACCAGGGCACGGCGCTGAACTCCCTCGCCGAGGACATCAAGAAGTTCCTGTCCCTCGGCACCGGCGGCGAGCAGCTGGCGGGCGCCCGCGAGCACCTCGCCAAGGCCGCCGTGGAGCTGGAGGCCATCGTCGGCCTGATGCTGACCGACCTCGCGGCCACCGAGCAGGACGTCAGGAACATCTACAAGGTGGGCCTGAACACCACCCGCCTGCTGCTCGCCTCCGGCGACGTGATCGTCGGCTACCTGCTGCTCAAGGGCGCCGCCGTCGCCACCGAGAAGCTGGAGACGGCGTCCGCCAAGGACGTCGCCTTCTACACCGGCAAGATCGCGGCGGCCAGGTTCTTCGCGGCCAACGTGCTGCCGGGCGTCACCCTCGCCCGCAAGATCGCGGCCGACGTCGACCTCGACCTGATGGAGCTGGACGAGGCCGCCTTCTGATCCGGCCCGCCTGATCCGCCCACGGTGGCCCGCTCCCTCACCGGGGAGCGGGCCACCGTACGTCGTTAAGGTGAGAACCATGAGCGCACCCGCCCGCTTCGATCGCGGCCACACCGACGACCTGATGTCCTTCCTCGCGGCCGGCCCCACGCCGTACCACGCCGTCGCGAACTCCGGCGCCCGGCTGGAGAAGGCCGGTTTCCGGCAGGTCGCCGAGACGGACGCCTGGGACGGGACCGCCGGCGGCAAGTACGTGCTGCGCGGCGGCGCCATCATCGCCTGGTACGTCCCGGAAGGCGCCGCACCCCACACCCCGTTCCGGATCGTCGGCGCCCACACCGACTCCCCGAACCTGCGGGTCAAGCCCCGCCCGGACACCGGAGCGCACGGCTTCCGCCAGGTCGCCGTGGAGATCTACGGCGGACCGCTCATGAACTCCTGGCTCGACCGGGACCTGGGCCTGGCCGGCCGGCTCAGCCTGCGCGACGGCACCACCCGCCTGGTCGACGTGCGCCGTCCGCTGCTACGCGTCCCCCAGCTCGCCATCCACCTGGACCGCGCGGTGAGCAGCGACGGACTCAAGCTGGACAAGCAGCGCCACCTGCAGCCGATCTGGGGCCTCGGCGACGACGTCCGCGACGGCGACCTGATCGCCTTCCTGGAACAGGAGTCGGGCCTGCCCGCCCACTCGGTGACCGGCTGGGACCTGATGACCTACGCCGTGGAAGAGCCGGCCTACCTGGGCCGCGACCAGGAGATGACGGCCGGCCCCCGGATGGACAACCTGCTGTCCGTGCACGCCGGCACGGCGGCCCTCGCCGCCGTGGCGGCGGGCGGCCCGCAGCTGCCCTGCATCCCGGTGCTCGCCGCCTTCGACCACGAGGAGACCGGCTCCCAGTCCGACACCGGCGCGGACGGCCCGCTGCTCGGCAGCGTGCTGGAGCGCTCGGTACTGGCCCGCGGCGGGTCCGCCGAGGACCGGGCGCGCGCCCTCGCCGCCACCGTCTGTCTCTCCTCCGACACCGGCCACGCCGTGCACCCCAACTACGCCGAGCGGCACGACCCCACGCACCACCCCCGCCTCAACGGCGGCCCGATCCTCAAGGTCAACGTCAACAACCGCTACGCGACGGACGGTTCGGGCCGGGCGATCTTCGCCGCCGCCTGCGAGCGGGCCGGGGTCCCCTTCCAGACCTTCGTCTCCAACAACTCCATGCCCTGCGGCACCACGATCGGACCGATCACCGCGGCCCGCCACGGCATCCAGACCATCGACATCGGCGCGGCGATCCTCTCCATGCACAGCGCCCGCGAACTGTGCGGCTCCGACGACCCGTTCCTCCTCGCGAACGCCCTGGCGGCATTCCTGGAGGGGTAGTTGCACATGCCCCGCCCGCCCCTGGGTACCCGGTGTGAACCGGAACCACCGAACCTGAAGGGTAGGCAACGCTCATGGGCCTTGGCGGGTGCATCATCCTCATCGCCGTGGGGGCCATCCTCACGTTCGCGACCGACTGGCACATGCAGGGCGTCGACCTCGACGTCGTCGGCCTCATCCTGATGGCCGTCGGCATCATCGGCGTCGCCACGTTCACCAACATCGCCCGTCGTCGGCGGGTCATGGTGCCGCCGACGACGGTGGTCGAGGAACGCCGTCGCCAGGACGACTACGGCAGCGGATACGGCGCCTGACGGTCCCTAGGCCTCCTGGTCCATGCCGGCCAGAACCAGCGGCAGCCGGTCCGCCCCGCCCTTGGCGAGGCGGACCGGAACTCCCCAGTCCTGCTGGTGGACATGGCAGGCCGGGTACTCGTTGGCGGGGTCGTCGTCGCAGGACGCGGCCATCGCCGAGACATGCAGGACGCCCTCGGTCACGGCCGGGTTCAGCTCCAGCTCCCGCGACAGGTCCGTGTCCGGGCCCTCGCCCTTGAGCAGCAGCTCCGGCGGGGTCGAGGACACCAGGAGCCGTGTCGACGGGCCGTAGCGCAGGTCCAGCTTCTGGCCCGCCGGGGCCTGGAAGATCACGTCCAGCCGGAGGCGCCCCGGCGCCACCTCGGTCGCCGCCCGCTGGGTGCGGTGGGCGACCGACTCCACCCGGACCGCCTCCTCGGGCAGCCGCAGCCGGGTCAGGCGGTGCCGGGCCGACTCGACCACCACGATGTCGTCACCGGCCAGCACCGCGTCGCTCGGCTCCCGCAGGTCCGTCGCCAGCGTGGTGACCTCGCCGGTCGCGGGGTCGTAGCGGCGCAGCGCGTGGTTGTAGGTGTCGGACACCGCGACCGAGCCGTCCGGAAGTGCCGTCACCCCCAACGGGTGCTGGAGCAGCGCCTGTCCGGCCGCGCCGTCCCGGTGACCGAAGTCGAAGAGGCCGGTGCCCACGGCGGTGTGGACGTGTCCGTCCGGATCGACCCAGCGCAGGGCGCTCGTCTCCGAGTCGGCGAGCCACAGCCGGTCGGCGGTGGCGGCGAGCCCGGACGGCTGCGCGAACCAGGCCTCGGCCGCCGGCCCGTCCACCAGCCCCTCATTGGTGGTACCGGCGGCGACCGCGACCGTCGCGCTCTGCGGGTCGTACACCCACAGCTGGTGCACGCCCGCCATGGCGATCCACACCTTGCCGCCGAAGACCGCCACGTCCCACGGGGAGGACAGGGCGATCTCGCGGGCCGGGCCCGAGGTCGCGGAGCCCTGCCACCACTGGCGGCCGGTACCGGCCAGCGTGGTCACCTCGCCGGTGGCCGGGTCGAGGCGGCGCAGGGCGTGGTTGACGGTGTCGGCGACGACCACCGAGCCGTCGTCCAGAAGCGCCAGGCCCTGCGGTTCGCTGAAGGCGGCGTCGGTGGCCGGGCCGTCGGCGAAGCCGCGCGCACCGGAGCCGATCCGCCGCACGACCGTCTCCGCGTCCCCGGCCAGCTCCACCAGCTGGTGCCGGGTGGTGTCGCTGACCAGGAAGTTCCCCGAGGGCAGCAACAGCGCCTTGCCGGGAAAGCGCAGGGCGGTCGGCTCGGGCTCCGGCGGCACGTACGGGCCGTCGCCGCGCCGCAGGGTGCCCTTCGCCTCGTGCTCCGCCTCCAGCTCCTCCACCAGCCGGGCGATCGCGTGCGCGTGCCCCTCACCGGCGTGCTGGGCGACGACGTACCCCTCGGGATCGATCACGACCAGCGTCGGCCAGGCCCGCACCGCGTACTGCTTCCAGGTGGCGAGCTCCGGGTCGTCGAGCACCGGGTGCTCCACGCCGTACCGCTCCACGGCGTCGACGACCGCCTGATGCTCCGCCTCGTGCACGAACTTCGGCGAGTGCACCCCGATGATCACCACCGTGTCCCGATGCCGCTCCTCCAGCTCCCGCAACTCGTCGAGGACGTGCAGGCAGTTGATGCAGCAGAACGTCCAGAAGTCCAGGATGACGATGCGTCCGCGCAGGTCCGCGAGGGTGTACGGCTTGTCGCCGGTGTTCAGCCAGCCGCCCTTGCCGATCAGCTCGGGGGCACGGACGCGGGCGCGGCGCGGGGTGGAGGCCGGGGATGTGTCGCTCATGGATCAAGGGTGCCACTTGTCGGCGCAAGCGCGTCCGGACCTGTGGACAACCAGCGTTTTCGCCGGTCAGGGCAGGGTGTGGCCCGTCGTCGCGTCCACGTGGTCGGGGATCTCGTCGTGGCGGTCGCCGACCGTGGACGTGCCGGTCGGTTCGAAGAGGAGGATCGAGGCTCCGGACGGGGCGGACGGCTTGTGCTCGGTGCCCCGGGGGACGGTGAAGACCGAGCCCCGGGGCAGGACGACCGTGCGCTCGCCGGCCGGCTCCCGCAGGGCGATGTGCAGCTCGCCCTCCAGGACCAGGAAGAACTCGTCGGTGTGGTCGTGGACGTGCCAGAGGTGCTCGCCCCCGACCTTGGCGACGCGGACGTCGTGGTCGTTGACGGCGGTGACGATCCGGGGGCTCCACAGCTCCTCGAAGGAGCCGAGGGCGCGGGCGAGGGAGACGGGTTCGCTGCTCTTGGCGTTCATGCCGTTCATGGCGGTCATGGCGGTCATGGCGTTCATCCTGGGCGCTCGCCCGGCGGTCGCGTGAGTGCTAGAAATCGCATATGGCGCAAGGATCCTCGCAACCCACCCATCGGGTGGCCGTGATCGTCGACGCGGGCACCAACCCGTTCGAGGTCGGTGTCGCCACCGAACTGTTCGGGCTGCCCCGGCCCGAGCTGGGGCTGTCCGTGCCGCCGTACGAGGTGACCCTGTGCGCGCCGACCCGTGAGGTGCGCATGAACCACGGCTTCTTCACCCTGAGCGGAGTGGCCGGGCTGACGGCGGTGGACGCGGCGGACACCCTCGTCGTCCCGGGGCGCCCGGACAACGTCGTACCGCGCGGTGCGGACGTCCTGGAGGCGATCCGGCGGGCGCACGCGCGTGGGGCGCGGGTGGTGAGTTTCTGCACCGGGACCTTCGCGCTGGCCGAGGCGGGGCTGCTGGACGGGCGGCCGGCCACCACGCACTGGCGCTGGGCGGACGCCTTCCGGCGGCTGCATCCCCGGGTGCTGCTCCGCCCCGACGTGCTCTTCGTCGACGACGGCGACCTGCTCACCGCCTCCGGCAGCGCGGCCGCGCTCGACCTGGGGCTGCACGTCTGGCGGCAGGACCACGGGGCCGAGATCGCCAACGCGGTCTCCCGGCGGCTGGTGTTCGCCTCGCACCGGGACGGCGGGCAGCGGCAGTTCGTGGAGCGGCCGGTGCCCGAGGTGCCGGACGAGTCGCTGGGCCCGCTGTTGGCCTGGGCGCAGGAGCGGCTGGGCGAGCCGCTGACCGTGGCGGACCTGGCGGGGCGGGCGGCCCTCTCCCCGGCCACCCTGCACCGCCGGTTCCGCGCCCAGCTCGGCACCACTCCGCTGGCCTGGCTGACCGGGGAGCGTGTGGCCCTCGCCTGCCGGCTGATCGAACGCGGCGAGGAGCGGCTGGACGTGGTGGCCTCGCGCAGCGGCCTGGGCACCGCGGCCAACCTGCGCGCACGGCTGCGGCGTGAGACCGGGCTCAGCCCGTCGGACTACCGGCGGCGTTTCGGGCCGGTCGGCCGGGAAGGGGTGGATACATGAGATTTCTGGTACGCGACCGGCTCCTCGGCTTCGGCGAGGACTACTGGATCGAGGACGACCACGGCGACAAGGTCTTCCTGGTCGACGGCAAGGCCATGCGGGTGCGCGACACGTTCGAACTGAAGGACCGGAACGGGCGCGTGCTCGTCGACATCCACCAGAAGATGTTCGCCCTGCGCGACACCATGGTGATCGAACGCGACGGCGGCCCCCTGGCCACCATCAGGCGCAAGCGGCTCTCGCTGCTGCGCAACCACTACCGCGTCCGCCTGGTCGACGGTACCGAACTGGACGTCAGCGGCAGGATCCTCGACCGCGAGTTCGCCGTGGAGTACGACGGTGAGCTGCTGGCCGTGGTCTCCCGGCGCTGGCTGCATGTCCGGGAGACCTACGGTGTCGACGTCGTACGGGACGACGCGGACCCGGCGCTGCTGATCGCGGTGGCGGTCTGCGTGATCCACCTCGCCGACACGGAGCGGGAGGAGGACTGAGCGGGCCTTCTGCAACACCCTTCAGCGGCGGCGGGGCGGTTCGAGGCCCAGCAGGCGGTCCTTGAGCGCCGGGAACTGTTCGCGGGTGACGGCGACCCTGGCCGGGTCGATGTCGACGGTGAGGATCTCCTCGCCGGCTCCCGCCTCGGCCAGCACCTCGCCCCAGGGGTCCACCACGATCGAGTGACCCGCCTGCGGAACTCCGGCATGCGTCCCGGCCGTTCCACACGCGATCACGAACGCCTGGTTCTCGACCGCCCGCGCCTGGGCCAGCAGCGTCCAGTGCGCGCGTCGCCGCTCGGGCCAGCCCGCGGAGACCACCATCGTCTCGGCGCCGGCGTCGACGAGCGCGCGGAAGAGTTCGGGGAAGCGGAGGTCGTAGCAGGTGGCCACGCCCAGCGTGGTCTCCGGGAGCGGGACGGTCACCAGTTCGTGCCCGGCGCCCATCAGCACCGCCTCGCCCTTGTCGAAGCCGAAGCGGTGGATCTTGCGGTAGGCCGCGGCCAGCTCACCGGAGGGGGAGAAGAGGAGAGCCGTGTTGTAGAGGGCGCCGTCACCCGCGGCGGATCCGCTGTCGGCCGGAGCCCGCTCGGGGATGGAACCGGCGTGCAGCCAGACGCCCGCCTCGCTCGCCGCCTTCGCCATCGCCTCGTACGTCGGGCCTTCGAGCGGCTCCGCCTGGCCGGCGAACTCCTCGTAGGCGAACGCGCCGGTCGTCCACAGCTCGGGCAGTACGACGAGATCGGCGTCGGCCTGTTCGCGTACCAGTGCGGTCATGCGCCGCCGACGCGATTCGACCGATTCGCCCTCGTTTACATCGATCTGGATGAGCGAGGCGCGCACACTACCACCGTCCTGGCATTCGAGCCGTCCACACGGGCCTACGATCGTCACACGAAAGCACTGCCGGGGTGCCTCACAGCAGCGTAACTTGGGGGTCCCCCCGGTTCGAGCCCAGTTCGAGAACTGGGGGAGTCCCAAGACACCCGCCGACAGCAGCCACCTCCCGCTGGCAGCGCCGCCACAACCTGCCCGAGTACCGACCGCCGAGGGGTCCCGTTCCGTGAGTCTGCATCCCACCCTCCAGCCCTACGCCGACGCCTGGACCCACTCCATCGAAGCGATATCCGAGCTGGTGACCCCGCTTGTCGAGGGCGAGTGGAACCGGCGGACCCCGTGCCCGGGCTGGTCGGTGCGGGACGTGGTCTCCCATGTCATCGGGCTGGACTGCGAGATGCTCGGCGACCCGCGCCCCATCCACACCCTGCCGCGCGACCTGTACCACGTCACCAACGAGTACCAGCGCTACATGGAGATGCAGGTCGACGTGCGACGCCATCACACGGCGCCGGAGATGACCTCGGAGCTGGAGTACACGGTCATCCGCCGCAACCGCCAGCTGCGCAACGAGTCGCGGGAACCGGGGCATCTGGTGCGCGGGCCGCTGAGCAAGGAGATCACGCTCGAGGAGGCCATGCGCACCCACGCGTTCAACGTGTGGGTGCACGAGCAGGACCTGCGCGCGGCGCTGGGCCGGCCCGGCAACCTCGACTCGCCGGGCGCGCAGGTCGCCCGCGACGTGCTGCTCGGCGAGCTGCCCCGGGTGGTCGCCACCGAGGCCGACGCCCCGCGCAGTTCGGCCGTCATCTTCGATGTGCACGGACCGGTGGAGTTCCTGCGCACCATCCGCATCGACATCCAGGGCCGCGGCACGCTGGAGACCAGCCCCGCCCTCGGCCCCGCGGCCATCTTCACCCTGGACTGGGAGACCTTCGTCCGTCTGGCCTGCGGCCGCACCACCCCGGACGCGGTGGCGGACCGGGTGAAGGCGGAGGGCGACCAGGAACTGACGGCGTCGATCCTGCGGAACTTCACGGTCACGCAGTAGCGGGACCTCTCGTCACGCGGTCACGGGACTTCGCGGTCACGCGGCGGCGGTCTCGGTCCCCGCGGGGGAAACCGGGGCAGGCGCCGGTAATTCGGTGGGCTGCGGCGCCCGTGGACATCTACCTTGCCCGGCATGACCACTGCCACCACAGCGCACGACGACCTCCCGCCCCGGCTGACCCGGCTCACCTTCCACGGCCCGCTCTCCGAGGCCCGCGCGGCCGCGATCGTGCGGCGGCTGGCCGCCACGCGGCCCACCACCGTGCTGGACATCGGATGCGGCTGGGGCGGACTGATGCTCCGCCTGCTGGAGGCCGCCCCCCACGCGCACGGCGTGGGACTGGACGTGCACACCGGGGACCTGGCGCGGGGACGGCGAACCGCCGAGGCGCGCGGGCTGGCCGGCCGGGTGCGGTTCGCCGAGGAGTCGGCGGTGGGTACCGGTCGCGGGCCGGCCGACGTGGTGCTGTGCCTCGGGGCGAGCCAGGCGCTGGACGACGACCTGGTGACGGCCCTGCGGGAGCTGCGGCGGCTGGTGACCGACGGCGGGCGGGTCCTGCTCGGGGAGGGCTTCTGGCAGCGCACCCCGACCGAGACGGAGCTCTCCGGGATGTGGCCGGGCGCCTCGGCCGCCGACCACCACGACCTGGCGGCCCTGGTCGACCTGGCGGTGACGGCGGGCTTCCGCCCGGAGTGGACGGAGACGGCGAGCTTGGCGGAATGGGAGGAGTTCGAGTCGGCGTACCAGGCGGACCAGGAGGTATGGCTGGCGGCCAACCCCGCCCATCCCCTGGCCGCGGAGACCCGGGCCCGCCTGGACACCCACCGGTCGTCCTGGCTGACGTACCGGGGCGTACTGGGCCTGGCCTACCTCACCCTCGTACCGGCGACGGCGTAAGAACCCGCGTCGTCGGCCGGAAAGAGCCGGGAGGAAAAGCCGGGAGGAAAGGTCATGCCGGCACGTGCACCGTCTCCACCCGGCTCGCCACCGTCCGCTCCCGTTCGCGCCGGGCCGCCCGCCCCCGCAGCCGCAGGATCTGGCTCACCCCCAGCGCCTGGAGCACGAACACGCACGAGAACGCCACCGAGTAGTCGTCGCCGGTCGCGTCCAGCAGGACACCCACCGCGAACAACGTCGTCATCGACGCCACGAATCCACCCATGTTTGTGATCCCGGACGCGGTCCCCTGCCGCTCGGGCGGGTTCGCCGGGCGGGCGAAGTCGAACCCGAGCATGGACGCCGGACCGCACGCCCCCAGTACCGCGCACAACACCACCAGCAGCCACATCGGCGCGTGCTCGGCCGGGTACACCAGCGTCGCGGCCCACACGGCGGCCGTCGCCGCGACCGTGCCCAGCGCCAACGGCAGCCGCGCCGCGTGGTGCCGGGCGACGACCTGGCCGTAGACCAGCCCGATCACCATGTTGGAGAGGACGACCAGCGTCAGCAGCTCACCGGCCGTGGCACGGGACAGCCCCTGCGCCTGGACCAGGAACGGCAGCCCCCACAGCAGCAGGAACACCATCGCCGGGAACTGGGTGGTGAAGTGCACCCACAGACCGAGCCGGGTCCCCGGCTCCCGCCAGGACGCGGCGATCTGCTTCCGTACGTACGCCGCGCCCTGGTGCGGGAAGGGCGCCGGCTCGTACCCCTCGGGGTGGTCCTTCAGGAAGAACAGCACGAGGACCAGGACGACCACCCCGGCCAGCGCGCTGCCCGCGAACGCCGGGGTCCACCCGATGCCGTGCAGCAGCCGGGCCAGGACCAGCGTGGAGACGAGATTGCCCGCCATGCCGACCAGGCCGGCGAGCTGCGCGACGAGCGGACCGCGCCGCACCGGGAACCAGCGGGTGCCAAGCCGCAGCACGCTGATGAAGGTCATCGCGTCGCCGCAGCCGAGCAGCGCACGCGAGGCGAGCGCGGTGCCGTACGACGGGGAGAACGCGAAACCCAGCTGGCCGGCCGTGAACAGCACCGCGCCGATGGCGAGCACCTTCTTGGTGCCGAGGCTGTCCACCAGCAGGCCGACGGGTATCTGCATGCCGGCGTAGACCAGCAGCTGGAGTATCGAGAAGGTGGACAGCGCCGAGGCGTTGACATGGAAGCGGTCGGCCGCGTCGAGACCGGCGACACCGAGGGAGGTACGGAAGATGACGGCGACGAAGTAGACCGAGACGCCTATGGACCACACCGCGACGGCCCGCCGGCCGCCGGGCGGATCACCGGGCAACGAGACGCCGCCGCGGCTCATCGGACCTCACCCCGCGCCAGGTGCGCGAACCAGTCGACGTGCCGGTGCACCAGCTCGACCGCTCCGTCGGCGTCCCCGGCGCGCAGCGCGTCCAGGATCTCCTCGTGCTCGATGAGCGACTTGGCGATCCGGTCGGGGTGCGCGTTCATGATCGCGACGCCCATCCGCAGCTGCCGGTCGCGGAGCTGGTCGTAGAGGCGGGAGAGGATCTCGTTGCCGCCGTCGCGGACGATCTCGGCGTGGAAGCAGCGGTCCGTGACGGCCGCGGCGGCCAGGTCACCGGCGGCGGCCTCGGCCTTCTGCCGGTCCAGCAGCTCCTCCAGACGGGCCACGAGCGGCGCGGACGGCGGTACGGCCTTGCGCACCGCGTGTTCCTCGACCAGCATCCGGGTCTCCACCACGTCCGCGATCTCCTGGGCGGAGACGGGCAGCACCATGGCGCCCTTCTTCGGGTAGAGCCTGATCAGGCCCTCGACCTCGAGACGCAGCAGCGCCTCGCGGACCGGGGTGCGCGACACCCCTACGGCCTCGGCCAGCTCGCCCTCGGTGAGGAGCGTGCCGCCCTCGTAGTGACGGTCCAGGACGGCTTGCTTGACATGGGAGTACACACGGTCGGCGGCGGGGGGCTGCTTGACGGCCAGGCTCATGCCTACAGCATAGATACAACACGTACACAAGGGGTGGCGACGTCCACCATCCGGACGTGACGAAAATCGCCCTCAGCAACTACACAACCATCTGTGCTAATTACGTGTCACACACGTGCGGCCCCATTCGCTTTGGCATCCCCAACTCGGCCGCATGCCAGGGGCATTACGACTCGACTCGACTCGGGGTATTTCAGTTGATTACCGGTATTAAGGGCACTCGCCTCCGCAGGGCCGCCGCCGTCGCCGTCACGTCCGGCGCGCTGCTGGCGACCGGCGCCCTCACCGCGGCACCCGCGCAGGCCGTCACCAAGCCCTCGATCGTGGCCAAGGGCGGCTACGTCATGAACAACGCGAACGCGAAGACGCTGTACACGAAGGCTGGGGACACCAAGCTGTCCACCGGTTCGACCACGAAGATCATGACCGCCAAGGTCGTGCTCGCGCAGTCGAACCTGAACCTCGACAAGAAGGTCACGATCCAGAAGGCGTACAGCGACTACGTCGTCGCCAAGAACGCCTCCCAGGCGCACCTGATCGTCGGCGACAAGGTCACCGTCCGCCAGCTGCTCTACGGGCTGATGCTGCCCTCCGGCTGCGACGCCGCCTACGCGCTCGCGGACACGTACGGCTCGGGCACCACGCGCGCCAAGCGCGTCGCCAACTTCATCTCCAAGATGAACACCGCCGCGAAGAACCTGGGTCTGACCCACACCCACTTCGACTCCTTCGACGGCATCGGCAACGGCAACAACTACTCGACGCCGCGCGACCTGACGAAGATCGCCAGCAGCGCGATGAAGAACGCCAACTTCCGCGCGGTCGTCAAGACGAAGAAGTACACGGCGAAGACGATCACCAAGACCGGTTCCACCCGCACCATGGGTGCCTGGACCAACACCAACACGCTGCTCAGCAGCTACAGCGGCGCCATCGGCATCAAGACCGGATCCGGCCCCGAGGCCAAGTACTGCCTCGTCTTCGCCGCGACCCGGAACGGCAAGACGGTCATCGGCACCGTCCTCGCCTCCTCCTCCATCACCCAGCGCGCGACGGACGCGACGAAGCTCCTGAACTACGGCTTCGCGACGATCTGACCCACCTGGAACCGAGCCGACGAAGGCCCGCCGCGATCCCCGCGGCGGGCCTTTCGCACACCCGAACGCCCCGGCGCAGCGGAACAGGCGACCTTCCCTCGCAATCGTGAACATCACAGCATTTGACTGGCATATTCCATTTTCTTCGCCCTAGGTTCCGCGGCGGAGGTGGTTCCGATGAACGAACCCAACAAGCAGGCGAAGCCCACCAGGTCCCACGAGGCGATCGACGTCAGCGACTTCGTGTACGCGGCGACCGGAGCCCGGGTACGACGACTGACCATGCCGGACGGAACGCACTGGTTCCCGGCGGTGGATGTGTGCAAGGAACTGGGCTATGCCAACGCCCGGAAGGCTCTCGCCGACCATGTTCCGGAGGAGCATCGAGAGACTATCGAGAGCGTAACTGGAGGTTACGCTCTCAGCATTCCCGCAGGTAGGCAGTGGCGTCGAGACATGAACCTCATCGATCTGCCAGGCCTTATCGCTCTCGTCAACGGCTGCACGAAGCCCGCCTGCGCCCCCTTCAAGGAGTGGGTCGCCGAAGTCATCGCGACTGTCCAGCGAGAAGGTTCCTACACTCTCGAAGAGGCCGAGGTGCAGCCCGCCGACCCGGGTGCTCCCGTCGCCTACGCCATGCCGGAGCAGGTCGCCGAGGCCATCGTCCGGCTGGAGGCGCACAACCTGCAGCTGGACGAACAGCTGGCGGACGGGCAGCGCAAACTGATCGAGTTGCAGAAGAGCACGCTCGCCGTGCAGCTGGCCATGGTCCGGGCCATGGAACGGATCGCCGACCGGCTCGACGAGCTCGTCCTCGAACGTCGCAGGCCCTACGGTCCGCACATGGCGCTGCCGACCACCGAGTCCGTACTCGCCGACTGGCGGCAGCGGTTGTCGGTGACCGAGGACGTGTGGACGGTGGCGGTCGTCATCGCCCCGGTCCTCGTCGAGAAGGGCGAGCTGCGTGAGCCGCTCGAATCGATCGCCGCGCGCACCGGTCTGACGGTGCACCGCGTCAACGAGTGTCTGCGGCTGCTGCGCAAGCACGCCTGCATTCACTCGCGCGGCGGGACGGAGGAGGGGGCGCCGGTCTACGTGCTGAACCGGCTCTGAAAGCGCGATTGGGCGGTCGCAAGACGAATTCGCGACCGCCCACTCGTTCGACCTGTCCGGGCTCAGCCCCAGGTGATCAACCGCTTCGGCTGTTCCAGGATCGCCGCGATGTCCGCGAGGACCTTGGAGCCGAGCTCGCCGTCGACCAGGCGGTGGTCGAAGGACAGGGCCAGCGTGGTGACCTGGCGGGGCTTGACCTTGCCCTTGTGGACCCACGGCTGGAGCTTGATCGCCCCGACCGCCAGGATCGCCGCCTCACCCGGGTTGAGGATGGGCGTCCCCGTGTCGATGCCGAAGACGCCGACGTTGGTGATCGTCACCGTGCCGCCCTGCATGGCGCCGGGCGAGGTCTTGCCGTCCCGGGCCGTGGACACCAGCTCACCGAGGGACTCGGCCAGCTGCGGCAGCGTCTTCGCGTGGGCGTCCTTGATGTTCGGAACGATCAGGCCCCGCGGGGTGGCCGCGGCGATGCCCAGGTTGACGTAGTGCTTGAGCACGATCTCCTGGTTCGCCTCGTCCCAGGACGCGTTGACGTCC
This sequence comes from Streptomyces sp. NPDC059224, assembly GCF_042754285.1. Taxonomy (NCBI): domain Bacteria; kingdom Bacillati; phylum Actinomycetota; class Actinomycetes; order Kitasatosporales; family Streptomycetaceae; genus Streptomyces; species Streptomyces sp. NPDC059224. The sequence goes on along the minus strand of NZ_JBHZAN010000006.1, from coordinate 58,415 downwards.
GGGTTGCGCTTGATGGCGACCAGCAGCGCCTTGGCGATGAGGAGCAGCGGGTTCACCCGCAGGCCCTGCAGGTCCTTGTCCTGCTTGAGCTCCTCCACCAGCTTCATCGTGCGGGTCACGTCCACCGTCACGAACTCCGTGACATGCGGCGCCGTGAACGCGGAACCCACCATCGCCGCGGCCGTCGCCTTGCGGACGCCCTTGATGGGGACCCGGGTCTCCCGCACACCGTCGTACGACACCACGGGAGCCGCCGCGACGGCGGGAGCCGCCGGCGGGGCCGGGGCCGGCTCCGGGGCCGCCGTCGGTACCGCCGCCACCGCCGCGTGGACGTCCTCGCGCGTGATGACGCCCTCCGGGCCCGACGGGATCACCGTGGCCAGGTCGACGCCCAGGTCCTTGGCCAGCTTGCGCACCGGCGGCTTCGCCAGCGGGCGCGAACGCTCCACGGCGGGGGCCTCGGGGGCCGCTTCGGCGACCCCGGCGGGGCCGTGGCCGTTCAGCTCCTTCTGGACCGCCGCCTGGACGGCGGCCTCTGCGGCCGTCCCTTCCGCGCCCTTGCGCGGGCGGCGCTTCGTGGAGGAGGCCGCCACGCCGTAACCGACCAGGACCGGCTGACGGCCCTGCGGCTTCTCCTCCGGCTCGGCCGGCACGGACTCGGGAGCCGGCACGGGCTCCGCCGCGGGAGCGGCCGCCCCGCCGGACACGTCGACCGCGATGATCGCCGTGCCCACGTCCACCGTGGTGCCCTCGGCGAAACGCAGCTCGCGCACCACCCCGTCGTAGGGGATCGGCAGTTCGACGGCCGCCTTCGCCGTCTCGACCTCGCACACCACCTGGCCGTCGGTGACCGTGTCGCCCGGCTGGACGTACCACTTGAGGATCTCGGCCTCGGTGAGTCCCTCGCCCACGTCCGGCATCTTGAACTCGCGTACGGAAGCTTCCGTCATCGTCGTCACGACCCTCTCCTCAGTACGCCAGGGCACGGTCGACGGCGTCGAGCACCCGGTCCAGGCCCGGAAGGTACTCCTCCTCCAGGCGGGCCGGCGGGTAGGGGGCGTGGTAGCCGCCCACCCGCAGCACCGGGGCCTCCAGGTGGTAGAAGCAGCGCTCGGTGATCCGGGCGGCGATCTCGGCGCCCGAGCCGAAGAACACCGGTGCCTCGTGGACCACGACCAGGCGGCGGGTCTTCTCCACCGAGGCCTGGATGGAGTCGAAGTCCAGCGGGGAGACGGACCGCAGGTCGAGGATCTCCAGGGACTTGCCCTCCTCGGCGGCCGCGTCGGCGGCCTCCTGGCAGAGCTTCACCATCGGGCCGTAGGCGGCCAGGGTGACGTCGGTGCCCTCGCGGACCACCCGCGCCTTGTGCAACGGGCCGGGGATGGCCTCCGTGTTCACCTCGCCCTTGTCCCAGTAGCGGCGCTTGGGCTCGAAGAAGATCACCGGGTCGTCGCTCTGGATGGCCTGCTGCATCATCCAGTAGGCGTCCGAGGAGTTGGACGGGGAGACGATCTTCAGGCCCGCCACGTGCGCGAAGAGCGCCTCGGGGGACTCCGAGTGGTGCTCGACCGCGCCGATGCCGCCGCCGTAGGGGATGCGCACGACGACCGGCAGCTTGACCGTGCCCAGCGAACGCGCGTGCATCTTCGCCAGCTGGGTGACGATCTGGTCGTACGCCGGGAAGACGAATCCGTCGAACTGGATTTCCACCACCGGGCGGTAGCCGCGCAGGGCGAGGCCGATCGCGGTGCCGACGATGCCGGACTCCGCGAGGGGGGTGTCGATGACGCGGCTCTCGCCGAAGTCCTTCTGCAGGCCGTCGGTGACCCGGAAGACGCCGCCGAGCTTGCCGACGTCCTCGCCCATGACGAGGACCTTGGGGTCGGTCTCCAGGGCGCGGCGCAGCGACTCGTTGATCGCCTTGGCCAGAGCCATCTTCTCCGCTGCCATGATCAGGCCCCCTCTACGTCAGCGAACGACGCCTGGTAGGCGGCGAACTGGGCTCGTTCCTCGTCGACGAGCGCGTGCCCGTCCGCGTACACGTGCTCGAACATGGCGAAGTTGTCCGGGTCAGGCATGGCACGGACCGATTCGCGCACTCGCTTGCCCAACGCCTCGGACTCGGCTTCGAGTTCCGCGAAGAATCCCTCGTCCGCGTGGTTTGCGGCCTCCAGGTACCGGCGCAGCCGCAGGATCGGGTCCTTGGCCTCCCACGCCTCACGCTCCTCGTCGGCCCGGTACTTGGTCGGGTCGTCGGAGGTGGTGTGGGCGCCCATCCGGTAGGTGTACGCCTCGACCAGCGTCGGGCCCTCGCCGCTGCGGGCGCGCTCCAGCGCCCACTTGGTGACCGCGAGGCAGGCCAGCACGTCGTTGCCGTCGACGCGGACGCCGGGGAAGCCGAACCCCTGGGCGCGCTGGTAGAGCGGGACGCGGGTCTGCTTCTCGGTCGGCTCGGAGATCGCCCACTGGTTGTTCTGGCAGAAGAACACCACCGGGGCGTTGTAGACCGCGGCGAAGGTGAACGATTCGGCGACGTCGCCCTGGCTGGAGGCGCCGTCGCCGAAGTAGGCGATGACCGCCGAGTCCGCGCCGTCCTTGGCGACGCCCATGGCGTAGCCGGTGGCGTGCAGGGTCTGGGAGCCGATGACGATCGTGTAGAGGTGGAAGTTGTTGCTGTTGGGGTCCCAGCCTCCGTGGTTGACGCCGCGGAACATGCCCAGCAGGTTGGTCGGGTCGACCCCGCGGCACCAGGCCACGCCGTGCTCGCGGTAGGTCGGGAAGACGTAGTCGTCCTCGCGGGTGGCGCGCCCGGAGCCGATCTGGGCGGCCTCCTGGCCGAGCAGGGACGCCCACAGGCCCAGCTCGCCCTGGCGCTGCAGGGCGGTGGCCTCGGCGTCGAAGCGGCGGGAGAGCACCATGTCGCGGTACAGGCCGCGCAGTTCCTCGGGGGTGATCCCGGCGACGTACGCGTCGTACTCGGCGTTCTTGACCCGCTTGCCCTCCGGGGTCAGCAACTGCACGAGTTCGGGATCGGTGCTCTTCTTCGCGGTGGTGCGAGTGGTGCGCTTGGTGCCGGTCTTGCTGCCGGTGGTACCGGCCTTGCCTGCGGCGCTGCGTCGCGGTTGGCTCGCGGCACTGCTGTCCACGGTCACGTGTGCTCCTCCGTCGGTCCGGCCCCCGGGGTTGCCGGGTGAACCAGTGCGGCTCACCTGTTTCCGGCACCCGTGACACGGGGTGGGTGCCACTCGGCCGGCAACAGGCGTGACAGGTGCCCCGGCGAGCGCCCTGCAAGATGCACGTTACCCAGTGCTCCACATTTCTGTGAAACCCCTCCTGACCTGCGTTTTTGCTTGGAAATCCAAGTACTTTTTGCTTGGGTTTCCTAGTAAGTCGACAGGTGCCGGAAGGTTGCTGGTCAGAGCCCTGCGGGAGGCCGGAGCTACCGCACGTTATCCCGCCGCACCGGGCCACGGGAAGAGTTCACGGGCGAGACCCACGGGGGGCTCACCGGGGCCCGTCCGGTCCGACACGGACGGTGAACCGTTCGTTCCCGTACGCCCGGCCGGCGCACCCGGGTCCGCCACCGTCCACCACGTGACCGAAAGTGACCAACAGCGACTGCCTGCGACAATCCCCAGCTCACAGGCCCAGGCGTTGCCCTACCATCTGCCGCGTGCCGCGCTCTTGTTTACCACCCCTCATGCCCCCCGCGCCCCCTTTGGGCGCCCTGCTCCGGCTGTACGCCGCCGGTTCAGCGCTCGCCTGCGAACCCGTCGAACAGGGCCTGCTCAACCGCGGCTACAGCGTCCGCACCACCCTCGGGCGGTACTTCCTGAAGCACCACTTCGACCCGGACACCGCCGACCCGGCCGCCATCGAGCGACGCCATCTGGCCACCCAGCGGCTGGCCGCCCTCGGCGTCCCGGTCGCCCCGCCGCTGGCCCACCGTGACGGCCGCACGGTCGCCGTCGTCGGCGGCCACGCCTACGCGCTGCATCCCTGGATCGACGGCCGGCACCGGCACGGCGGACAGCTCACACACGGGGAGTGCGCTCGGCTCGGTGCGCTCCTGGGCGCTGTACACGCCTGTCTGGAGCGGGTGATGCCGCCCAAGGGGCGCACCCGGCCGGCCACGAGCCCCCATCCCGTCGAGAGCGCCGACCCCGTCGACACCTTCGTGCTCATCGACGACCTGCTGACCCGTGTCAGCCGGCACCGCCCCGCCGACGCCTTCGACGAACTCGCCCGCCACCGGCTGCTCGAACGCCGCGCGCTCCTGGAACAGCACGCCGGCCGGCGCCCGCCGCGCGGCGCCTCGGTGGGCTGGGTGCACGGCGACTTCCACCCGTTCAACCTGCTCTACAAGGACGGCGCGCCCGCCGCGATCGTCGACTGGGACCGGCTGGGTGTGCAGCCCCGCGCGGAGGAGGCCGTCCGCGCCGCCGCCATCTTCTTCGTCCGCCCGGCGGGAGCGCTCGACCTGCCGAAGGTGCGGGCGTACGCGCGCGCGTACCGGCGGGCGGCCGGCGCCACCCCCTCGGAGCTGGCGGCGGCCGTGCACCGCGTGTGGTGGGAACGGCTCAACGACTTCTGGATGCTGCGCTGGCACTACGAGCGCGGCGACACCCGCGCGGACCCTCAGTTCCCGGCCGCCTCGGCGCTGGCCGTCTGGTGGACCAGCGAGTACGACGCGGTGTGCGACGCGTTCGTCCGGTGAGGACGGTCGCTCAGCGCCGCAGGGGTGTCAGTGTCCGTCAAGGGTTGCCCAGGCCGGTGCCGGCGACGGCACCCTCGTCCGTGTTGCCGCTGCCACCGTCCGCGCCCGCCGACTCGGTGGGGTCCGTCTGCGGGGAGCTCTCGGTGTCGGTGGGCTGCGAGGCGCTCGCCGTGTCCGAGGGCTCGTCGGACGGTTCGCTGCTCTCCGTCTGGGACTGGGTGTACGACGGGGTCTGAGACGGCGTGTAGTGGGAGCCGCCGCCGTCGCCCGAGCCGCTGGTGCCGGTCTCCGTGTCCGTGGCCGTGTCGCTGGCCTCGTCGGAGGGGGTCGCACTGGGCGTGTCGTCCTTGGTGGACCGCGTGACGCTCGGCGACGTCGACGTCCCCGGGTCACCGCCGTTGCCGCTGCCCTTGTTCAGGGCCAGCGCGACGCCCGCCGCGATCGCGATCACCGCGAAGACGGCCAGGATCCACAGCTTGCCGCGGCCACTGCCCTTGTTGCCGTGGCCCTCGAAGCCGCCGTCGTCCCCGCCGCCGTACCCGGACGGCAGGATCGGCTGCGGGATCTGCGAGGTGCCGGAGGAGTTCATCGGGTGCTGCATCGCCGTCGTACCGGCGAAGCCGCCCGCCGCGTGCCGGCCGTCGTGCACCGTGACCGGGCCGGTGTTCCAGGTGCCGGTGTGGGCGCCCTGGTCGTACAGCATCTGCAGGCCGTACTGGACCAGGCCGCGCATCTCCTCGGCGGTCTGGAACCGGTCGTCGGGGTCCTTGGCCAGCGAGCGCATGACGAGGCCGTCCAGCTCCGGCGGGGCGACGCCCTCCGAGGTCTGGGACGGGGGCACCGGGATGTCCTGGACGTGCTGGTAGACCACCGACAGCGGGGTCTCGCCGATGAACGGCGGCCGCAGCGAGAGGAGTTCGTACAGCAGACAGCCGGTGGCGTACAGGTCGGAGCGGTGGTCGACGGCCTTGCCGAGCGCCTGCTCCGGGGAGAGGTACTGGGGCGTGCCCATGACCATGCCGGTCTGCGTCATCGTCGTCGACGCGCCGTGCAGGGCGCGGGCGATGCCGAAGTCCATCACCTTGACCGCGCCGTTGTGGGTGATGATCACGTTGGCGGGCTTGATGTCGCGGTGCACGATGCCGTGCTGGTGCGAGTAGGCCAGCGCCTCCAGCACCCCGGAGGTGATGATCAGGGCCTGCTCGGGGCCCGGCGCCTGGGCGTTGATCAGCAGGTCGCGGATGGTGCGGCCCTCGACCAGCTCCATCACGATGTACGGCACGGACTGGCCGCCGACGACGTCCTCGCCGGAGTCGTACACCGCCACGATCGCGTGGTGGTTGAGCCCGGCGACCGACTGTGCCTCGCGGGTGAAACGGGCCTTGGAGACCGGGTCCTCGGCGAGATCGGCGCGCAGCAGCTTGACGGCCACGGTCCGGCCGAGCCGTACGTCCTCGGCGGCGAACACCTCGGCCATGCCGCCCCGGCCGAGCCGGTGAGTGAGCCGGTAACGGCCGTCGCCGACCAGGCCGCCGTTGCCCCACATCTCCGGCGTGTCTGACATGCCGCCGCCAGTCGCCTCGGGGTCGGACGGGCCCTGGGCGCTGTGCGTCTGTGCCATCGGTCCTCGCCGTCGTTTCTGCCCGCGGTGCGCGCGGTGTTGTCACGGTCTCCGTCGGCCACGCTACAGCCTCCGCGCAACCCCCAGGTCCGGGTTCCGTCCCGTGGACGGACCGGCCATCAAACCCGTACCCCGCGCTGTCGTGCAAATTCTGTGTATCGGGCGTACGGCAGCCGTAACGCTTCCGCGCCTCTTCTTTCGCGTACGGTCACGGATCGGGCACCGCGCTTGACGTGTCAGTGCCCTCGGGCAGACTTGGCCCGGAACTTGACCAGGAATGGGACATTCGATCAACAAGGGTGCCTGAGCGCCCGACGGGGGACGGGGAAAATGAGCCAGGACGGCGCACACGGCCGTTACGTGGGGCGGGCGCTGGCCGGTGGCCGCTACCAACTGCGCGACCTGCTCGGCGCGGGCGGAATGGCCTCCGTGCACCTGGCGTACGACGCGGTCCTGGACCGGCAGGTCGCGATCAAGACCCTGCACACCGAACTCGGCCGGGAACAGGCCTTCCGCGAGCGCTTCCGCCGCGAGGCCCAGGCAGTGGCCAAGCTCACGCACACCAACATCGTCTCCGTCTTCGACACCGGGGAGGAGGACCTCGACGGCTCGACCATGCCGTACATCGTCATGGAGTACGTCGAGGGCCGCCCGCTCGGCTCGGTGCTCGACGACGACGTGACGCGGCACGGGGCGATGCCCGCCGACAAGGCACTGAAGATCACCGCCGACGTACTGGCCGCGCTGGAGATCAGCCACGAGATGGGGCTGGTCCACCGTGACATCAAGCCCGGCAACGTGATGATGACCAAGCGCGGGGTCGTCAAGGTGATGGACTTCGGCATCGCCCGTGCCATGCAGTCCGGGGTCACCTCGATGACCCAGACCGGCATGGTCGTCGGCACCCCGCAGTACCTCTCCCCCGAGCAGGCGCTGGGCCGGGGCGTGGACGCCCGCTCCGACCTCTACTCGGTCGGCATCATGCTGTTCCAGCTGGTCACCGGTCGGCTGCCGTTCGACGCGGACTCACCGCTGGCGATCGCCTACGCGCATGTCCAGGAGGAGCCGGTCGCGCCGTCCTCGGTCAACCGCGCCCTTCCCCCGGCCGTGGACGCGCTGGTCGCCCGCGCCCTGAAGAAGAACCCGAACGAGCGCTTCCCGACCGCCGAGTCCATGCGCGACGAGTGCCTGCGGGTCGCCGCCTCGCTCCAGCCGGCCGCGCCCAGCATCGTGCCGGGCATCCCGCCCACGCAGAGCGGTTCCGGGGTCGGTTCCGCGGTGTTCCCGCCGGTCGACCGGGCGAGCGCGGCACCGGCCGGCCCGGTGCGGACGCCGTACCAGCCGACGCCGCACCCGAATCCGTACGGCACCCCCAGCCCCGCTCCGGCGTACGGCTATCCGCAGCAGGCGGGCTACCAGACGCCGGCCGGGTACGCCCAGCCGGCACCGACGACCCCACCGCCGTACGACATCACCCCGCAGTCGCCTTCCTCCGGCGCTGGCGGGGGCAGGGGCAACCGGCAGGTGGTCATCGGGTCGATCGCGGTCTCGCTGATCGCGGTGATCGGTCTGGTCGTCGCGCTGGTACTGAACAGCGGCGGCGGCAACAAGGACGACAACGGGGGCAGCGGCGGCTCCACCGCGGACGCGTCGGCCTCGCACGCGTCGGGCTACCGCGGCCCGGACACCTCGAAGACCGTCGAGAAGACCGAGTGCACCGAGCCGCAGGAGTCGTACGACGACGCGGACAAGATCCAGCTGCCCGACTTCAGGTACAAGTACATCGGCTCCGTGAAGGAGTGCCTCAAAGCCGCCGGCTGGCAGTACAAGATCAAGAAGGAAGACGACAACACGTGGGGCGACGGGACCGTCGTGGACCAGTTCCCCTCCCCGGGCACCGATGTCGATCCGAAAGGCACGCAGACGATCGAGCTGAGTGTCTCGACGGGCAACCCGCCGCAGTGACCGGGAAGGGAAAGACGGACGACCGTCAGTAGGGGTTGTCCTGCTTGCTGGACGTGCAGATGCTCAGCAGGTCATGGCCCTCGAAGACGCCGACGTCGATGCGTACCGCGGCGATGCCCTTCGCGTCCGTCGCGTAGGTGTCCCAGACCAGGTCGGCACCGTTGCCGTCGTAGTTGTCGTGCCAGGACCACGCCTTGAGGGTGCCGTCGTTCTCGACCGTGGACAGGCGAACGGAAGCATGGTGGCCATCGGCGGCGGTGTCGACCGCTCTCAGCCGCAACGGATTGATGCTGGTCTTGCTCAACTGGCGACCTCGCGTAATTGGGAGTCGCGTATTCACTTGCCAGTGAGGGCTCGTGGTCACCGTGAGTGGTCGCCTGGTCCACCTTCCGACGTGCTGCGCGGCCCCGATACCGCCGAGGACGACGCCGAGATCTGACCCGTCACCCAAGCGGGCGAGCCGCGATCACCCGGTCGGTTTCTGGTCGATCAGTTCCCCCGGTGGTCAGCATCCGGCCGCACCTCAGCGCGCGCCGCCTCAAGGAATCGATGCCGGACGCCACCGAGGTGCTTCCAAGGCTTACTGCCGTCCGGTGTTCCGTGCCAGTACGTATCGCCAAGAGCGTTAGCGAGGTCAGACGCCGCGTCGTGAAGCTCTTCCGAGGCGACCAGCATCAGATTGTTGCGCAGCGACCACATGCGATGGATCAGCTCACTCGGCCGATCACCACCGTCGCTGATGACACGCTCGATCCTCTGATAGACCTCGACGAAGTCCTGAATCGCAGCCTTCCTCTCAGCTCGAACCTGCTCAGCGCGCGCTCGGCGTGCGCTTCGTTCAACGGTACGGTTGGTCACGTACTGAGTGATGATCGTTCCTGCCGAGCCAATCAACGTGCCGAGTAGAGTCCCCGCAACGGGCAGCCAGTCCACCTCGACAGCATCCACCCGTCGGTACGACAGCAGCGGTGACATTGATCAGATCGTTGCCTGTGTCCCCAGGTTCAGCGTGTCACCACGTCGAACGTCACGCTCACCGTGCGACTTCGCCACGCCGCCCCGGATGCCGGGCTGTCTCTCGGCATCGACCCGGACCGCGCGGACGCAGTGGTCGGCCTCGGGACTGGTGAGCTCGCATGTTCAGGTATCGCCTATGCGCGGCCGAGTCCAAATGGTGCTCGCGTTGAGTGATCAGCGCGGGCTCGGCGGACGTCGATCGCCATGGGCTACCGCTGCCTGGCGCGGACGACGTGCGAAGGCGCCCGACCATGCCAGAAGGCACCAAGGCAGCCCTTGCTGTCAGGGGAAGTCCGGACATTCCTCGGCAAAGCCCTGCGAGACGGGCTGCCATACGCCGTGGTCCTCACGCACGCTCAGTCGATCCGCTTCCTCCGCGGTCTCGATCAGCTGAGCGGTAGTCAAGGGGACGGCCGCCGCGAAGACCCGCCCGAGGTGGTGGCAGTGCAGCACCGGGCGGAGTTCCTCCGAGTACGGCTCATCGACAACCGCGAAGAGATCGGGCAGGGTCCAGCCCAGCGGACCTGCTACGGCAGATAGCTGCTGCCGGCGGTGCGGACTCGGGTCCCAGCGCCACACCATCCCGTGCAGCGTGCTGAGGGACAGTCCCATGAACGGCAGTTCGCGGATGCCGAAGCCGCGATTGCGGATCAGCGCGCCGAGCACGGCGGCAAGCCTGGTCTCGGCGGGACGGCGGCCCGGCCACGCCGGCTGCACGAAGCGTTCTGGAGCGGCGACGCGGGGCAGTGAGCGGACGAATGCCTCCAACGCGGCCAGCTGCGAGTGGTCGCAGTAACTGACGCGGTATGCGAACTGCCTCATGACCCCGGCGTCGCGCTCCGGGGGAAGGAGTTCCGCCGGCACCGGCTGGCCTGCGACAACGAGAAGGTCGGCGGCCGGTATGTCGAGTTCGGCGGCAAGTTCGGTGAGTCGCTGCGGGGCGGTGTCAGTTCCGCTCGCGGCGAGGCTGCTCAGGATGGTGGCCCGTTCCATGTGAGGAAGGTAGCGGGTGGGCTGCCAGGACAGCCGGGGCCGCATGAGTCGGTTGGGACTCACCTTCGGTGATCGCCCGGGGCGTATCGGCTCCAGGTTCCACAGGCTTCGACGACCAGGTGAGTGGTGGTCTTGTCGTGGTGGCCCAGGGCCCGAGCAACGACAGGAGCAGGGGCTTGGAGGACCAGTTGGTGGATCGCTGAGGTCCGGTCGCGCTGGGCGGGAACTCCGGCGGCTCGGAGCTGGTCGAGCAGGCTGGTCGGGTCCATCGGATGCCCGCGCTGTCGGCCGGGGAACAGTCAGGCCGTGCTGCTGCTGGCGCGGGCGAGGCGGGGCTGTTCGGGGTCTGAAACTGGCGACCCCGCGTAATCGAGAGTCGTATATTCCGTGGTCAATTAGGGCTCGTGCTCACCGTGAGTGGTCGCCAGGGGCATAGTGCCGCCAGGTTCCTCCGGCCTCGGCGGCGAGTTGGGCGGTGGTGTCGTCGTGGTAGCCGAGCATGCGGGCGACCACGGGGGCGGGGGCCTGGAGTACGAGGTGGCGGATCGCCGACGTGCGTCCTCGTTGGGTAGGGAAGCCCAGGTCGCGGAGGCGGATTTCGAGGGTGTCCGAGGTCATGGGTTGTCCGGCCCGTCGGCCTGGGAAGAGCCATCGGGCGCCCGGATTGGTTGCAGTCATGGTGTTCGGCCGCTGGCCCAGGTAGTCCAGCAGCATGCCGGCGAAGGGCTCAGGGACGGGCGACGGCGGGTCGCCGAGCCGGATCAGGACCTCGCCATCCTTATGGAGGACATCGTCGGTGGTGAGCCGTGCGATCCGGGTGAGCGGCTGCGCGTAGAGGAGAACGAGCGCGGCGGCCACGCGGTCCTGGAGAGGGATGTCGTCGCGGTTGACGGCCTGCCGTAGCAGGGTGAGCCGTTGGTGCTGAGCGAGCGGGGTTGGGTTGCTGGTGGAGCGGTGCGGAACGGTGACCGCGGGCATGTGGTTGGACCGCATTGCCCATCGCAGGAAGGCATGGGTGAGGCGCCGGGCGGTGTAGCCGCCTGCGTACCAGGCGTCGACATCGGCCTGCGTGCAGTCGGCGAGGGTACGTCCGCGCTCTGCGAGGTGAGCGAGGAAGGCGATCGCTAGGTGGATCTCGCTGCGGGCCTGGTGGATCTGCTTGCTGGTGAGCGGGCCGCGGTCGGCCAGGGTGTGCAGTCGGCGCTGGACGTGCCAGGTGGCGAAGAGCTCCAGCAGGCGCCGAGGCCCGGGGCCGTCGATGGCGGGCAGTTTCTCGGCGAGCCACCGCTGGAACAGCAGCAGCTGCCGGTCGGCCGGGGGCAGGACACCACTCTGCATGAGCAGGTCGCGCATGTAGGCGACCGACCGCCAGGGCGTGAGTTGGCCCAGTCCGTCGTGGGTGAGCGGGACTTCGCCGCGGGCCAGGGCCCGCAAGTTGCGCTGAACGTGGGAATGGCTCGTCCAGGTCAGCCCGCCCCAGGGACGGCGCATCTGTCGCAGGGCATCGAACAGCGGGAGCAGTTCGGTGCGGACGGAGCCGGAGCCGTCGTCGAGCAGGTCATGGAGACGTTCGGTCAGGACGCATCGGCCGCAGATCCCGCGCCGGTAGCGCCTGGCTTCCTGGCCGCAGCGTTCGCAGATGAAGTCACCAAGCCCGCCTGCGCAGTCAGTGCAGAGCTTGCCGCCGTCCGGCGCGAGGCCAGGGGTGAGCCGATCGACGCCACAGCCGACGCACGTTCCGTAGGTCTCCAGGGCTCTGGTCATGCAGCTTTGGCAGATGTAGCCCTCAGGCCAGTGGTTCGTCTCGGGCCGCACCGCCCGGCCGCAGCGGGCGCAGAACCGTGCGCTCGCCGGCACTCGGGTGCGGCTCACCCTTCGGGCCGGATCCGGGCGCGCTTGGGACGGACCGCCGACAGGTCGACGACCGCGTCGCCGGTGGCGACCTTGCGGATGGCGGCGTTCTCGGCCTTGGTGGCGATCAGGTCGGCCGGGGTGCACTCGAAGATGTCGCAGAGTGCGGCCAGCACCGGCAGCGACAGACGCTCGGGGGTGCCGGTGACCAGCCGGTGGACCTGGGAGAGCGACAGGTTGATGCCCCGCTCGGCCAGCGGCTGGGCCAGCTCGCTGGTTGTGAACATACCGGCGGCGGCCATCCGCTCCCGCAGTCGCCACTGGTAGCTGACGTGGCGTTTCATCACGCCCTCCTGCCCGGGTTGAGCGCGGTCTCGACCGTGGCGTCCAGCGCCCGCCGCAGCGTGCGGGTGCGGAAGTCGGAGGAGACGCAGGTGTAGATCGAGGTCGTGCTGGCATGGTCGTGGCCGGCTTGCTGCTGGACAAATAGGGCGTCCCAGCCGTCTTCGATCAGGTGGGTGACGTAGGACCTTCGTAGCGAGTGAAAGTCCAGGACCGGGTCCAGGCCGAGGTCGTCGCGGTAGGCGGCGAAGCGGGAGTCCAGCCGTTGCAGGCCGACGCGACGGCCGCGTTCGGACGGCCACAGGGCGGGCCCGTCCGCGTGGTGCATGGCGGGTCTCACCTCGCTGACCCACTGGTCAAGGATCTCGGCCGACCAGTCCCACACGGTCAGTACGCTGCGGCGCTTGGGGGACGAGCCCTTCTTGGCCTTGCCATGGCGGACGTAGCAGACGCCGTACTCGCCGAACTCCGCCCCTTCGGGGTTGCGGCCGAAGTCGGCGACATCCAGCATCCTCGTCTCGTTGCGCCGCAGCCCGTAGGCGTACGCGGTCTTGAACAACATCGCGTCGCGGAAGGCGGGCAGCCATCCCTTGCGGCCACGTCCGCGGACCCGGCTCACCTCATCGTCGGCGTGGTCGAAGAACGCCTGCAACTCGTCCCGGGTGAAGGCCCGTTTCGGGGACTCGGCCTCGCACTCCTGCATGTGCACGGCGGTGTTCCACTCATGACACACCTGGATCGGATGAGTACCGAAACGGCGCTCGCACTCGGCGGCCCAGCCGTAGGCCGGGTCGGTGGCGTAGTCGCAGAACAGCCGCACCGCCTCCTGGTAGCCGCGCAGCGTCGAGCGAACGCAGCCACGGACCGCCCGCAGATCGCCGAACCACTCGTCCGCCAGCGGCGAGGACCAGTTCCAGGGGAAGGCGACCGCGTGCGCGGCGAACGCCCGCACCTTCCGTTCACGGCCGTTGATGGTCGACAGCGCGAGGTTCCGCGCCAGCTGCTGGTTGCGCCAGCCGTCCAGCATCGCCTCGAAGACCTGCTCCTCCGGCCGCAACAGCGGTACCCCGTCAGCCAGATGCAGCCGCGCGGTCCCTGGCGTCGTCCCGTTCCCGCCTGCCAAATTCGTCACGCTCCGTAGATCGCATCTAGCGCGAGAATCTCGCATCGGATGCGAAGCCTGGAGAGGAACGGCAGGTCAGCCATCCGATTGAGTGAAGTGGAACGACACAGGCCCGGCCGTCGGCTACCGTCGCGACAGGCATGCAGTGAGCGTTCTCTCCGCTGATCAGCGGCTTCCCGGTGTCCGCTCGGTCAATGCAGCGCAAGAGGGCGCCAGTTCGCATCAGATGCGATTCGCGCCGGTTACGAAGTAACCCGTGTAGGCACCGTAGGCACCGGTGACACCGCAGCTGCCCGTCACCATCGAGTCGGCCGCGGCCGGGGAGGCCACGGCCGGGATCGCCAAGCAGGCCAGAGCGCCGGCCGTGACGAGTGCGGAGCGTCGTATCTTCATATGGCTTCTCCTTCTTGGGAGTTGAGCCCAAGAAGGCTAGGAGTGATCAAATTATTTTACGATCCCCTGGTGATCACGTGTGACTGAGGTAACAGAACACGGAAAGAACCGGCAGTCGTCCGCCGGTCCCCCCGTGCGCACGGCTCACAGATACGGTCCCCCGGAGCGGCCGGCCGCCGGTCCGTGTTCCTCGCCCTCGTGGCCGACGCCCGGCGGCAGTGCCCGGCGCATCTGCTCCAGCTGGGCGCGGGCGGCCATCTGCTGGGCGAACAGGGTCGTCTGGATCCCGTGGAAGAGGCCCTCCAGCCAGCCCACCAGCTGGGCCTGCGCGATACGCAGTTCCGCGTCGGTCGGGGTCACGTCGTCGGTGAAGGGCAGCGAGAGCCGCTCCAGCTCCTCCACCAGCTCCGGTGCCAGACCGTCCTCCAGTTCCTTGACGGAGCTGGCGTGGATCTCCTTCAGCCGGACCCGGCTGGCCTCGTCGAGAGGAGCCACCCGCACCTCCTCCAGGAGCTGCTTGATCATGCTGCCGATCCGCATGACCTTGGCGGGCTGTTCCACCATCTCCGTCACCGGGATCTCGCGGGAGTCCTCGTCCCCGTTGCCGCCACCGAGCGCCATCCCGTCCTGGCCCACGACCAGGATCTGGGGGTTCTCGGGCGACCGTTCGTTCCTCGGCATCTCCATGCCGCCATTCTCTCGCACCGGTACACCTCACCACCGTGGTGCCCCCCGTCGGAGCTGATCCACCCTGACCGGCCGCCCCGGCCGGGCATAGACCCATCGGCCGAATCAGACATGCCGGGCCTGCCGGCGGATGTGAGGCTGGTGATCGTCGGCTCTGACGACTGTGTTCCGGGAGGTCACCGACGTGACTCCAAGGCCGCGATCCACCTCCGGCGGCGTACGGCTCGCGCTGCTCCGCCTGCTGCTCGCCCTCGCGACGGTGCTGCTGCCCTGCGGCACAGCCGTCGCGTACGACCCCGGGCCCGTGGTCGCCCGGGATCCGGAGACGGCTCCCTCGCCCCCCGCGAGCCCCTCGGTCTCCGCCGAGCCGTCCCGGGCCGGCACCCTGGCCGGCGAGGGCAGGCTGCGGCCCGGACGGCCCCAGGGCCCGGCGGCGGCTGTCCAGGGGCAGGAACAGGACGAGTACGAAGACGAGCCCGGCGACGAGACGGCTGCCCCGAGCCCGGCCCGCACCGTGGCGGCGCAGCCGTCCCGGGGCACCGGCCCGGTGCCCAGCGCGCCCCAGCAGTACCCCGCCCACCAGGCCGTGGCCCCCGGCGAGGAGGACTCCTCCGAGCCCGTCCTGCACATCCTTCCGCTGGGCAGCGGCCTCGTCCTGATCGGGCTCGGCCTCGGCCTCGCCTTCGTCGCCCTGCGGGTGCGGCGGAGCTAGCCGCCGGGCCCCGGGGGCGACGGCTCAGGGAGCGACGAGGAGGACCTTGCCGATGTGCCCGCTGGCCTCCACCAGCCGCTGCGCCTCGGCCGCCTCGGCCATCGGCACCTCCCGGTCGACGACCGGCCGGACATGACCGCCCTCGATCAACGGCCACACGTGCTCCCGCACGGCCGCGACGAT
Organism: Streptomyces sp. NPDC059224; assembly: GCF_042754285.1. NCBI lineage: Bacteria > Bacillati > Actinomycetota > Actinomycetes > Kitasatosporales > Streptomycetaceae > Streptomyces > Streptomyces sp. NPDC059224. The sequence goes on along the minus strand of NZ_JBHZAN010000006.1, from coordinate 42,811 downwards.
GGCCGCCTTCTCGGCCAGCGGGCGCGCGCGCAGCGAGGTCGCGCTGATCGCGGCCCGCTTGCCGAGCAGGGCGCCGATGTTCAGCTCGCCCTTCACCCCGCCCTGCATACCGATGATCGCGAGCCGTCCGTTGACGGCGAGGGCCCGCACGTTCCGGTCCAGGTAGCTTGCGCCCATGTTGTCGAGGATGACGTCGGCCCCGGCACCGTCGGTGGCCTGCCGCACCTCGGCGACGAAGTCCTGGTCGCGGTAGTTCACGAGGATGTCCGCGCCGAGCTCCGCGCAGAAGTCCAGCTTCTCCTTGCTGCCCGCGGTGACCGCGACCTTGGCCCCGACCGACTTGCCCAGCTGGACGGCCATGGTGCCGATGCCGCTGGAGCCGCCGTGCACGAGCAGCGTCTCACCGGGACGCAGGTGGGCGATCATGAAGACGTTGGACCAGACCGTGCAGGCCACCTCGGGCAGCGCGGCCGCCTGCTTCAGGTCCACGCCCGCGGGCACCGGCAGCAGCTGTCCGGCCGGGACGGCGACCTTCTGCGCGTAGCCGCCGCCGGCGAGCAGTGCGCACACCTCGTCGCCGACCGACCAGCCGGAGACCGCGGGGCCGACCTCGACGATCCGGCCGGAGCACTCCAGGCCGGGATAGGCGGAGGCACCCGGCGGCGGGTTGTAGTTGCCCTGCCGCTGCAGGATGTCGGCGCGGTTGACGGCGCTGGCCACCACCTCGACCAGCACCTCGCCCTCCCCGGCCACCGGATCGGGGACCTCGTCCCACACCAGCGCCTCGGGCCCACCAGGTTCGGGAATCGTGATCGCATACATGCGGCCGACGCTACCCCCAGCCCGGCCGCCCACGCCTCCGGTCAGGCCCGCGGCAGCGGCCGTATGTCCGGGGCGGTCCTGTTGCCCGGGGAGGCCCGCACGATCGTGATCAGCCGGTCCGTCGGCTGGATGGTGCCGACGGCCGGGTCGTCGTAGCCGAGGACCCGGTGTCCGCGCAGGACGCTCACCACCAGGTCGGACGTCTCGCGCGGGGTCTTGCCGACCTCGGCCTTGACCGCCGGGCGCTCCACCAGGTCAAGGCCGGTGCCCTGCTGGATCAGGTCCTCCATGACCATGCCGGCGGCCGGACTGAGCACGGACAGCCCCAGCAGCCGTCCGGCGGCACTGGCGCTGGTGATGACGGCGTCGGCGCCGGACTGCTTCAGCAGCGGCGCGTTCTCCTCCTCGCGGACGGCGGCCACGATCTTCGCGCCCTTGTTGAGCTGCCGGGCGGTCAGGGTCACCAGCACGGCCGTGTCGTCCCGCTGGGTGGCGATGATGATCTGCCGGGCCCGCTGCACCTCGGCCCGTTTCAGCACCTCGCTGCGGGTGGCGTCCCCGACCACCCCGGCGTACCCCTCCGCGGTGGCCGCTTCGATCGCCTTGGCGCTGGGGTCGACCACGACCACCTGCTCCGCCTTCAGCCCGGACACACAGACGGTCTGGACCGCCGAGCGCCCCTTCGTCCCGAAGCCGACGACGATGGTGTGATCCCGCAAGGCGGACCTCCAGCGGTTCTGGCGCCATTCCTCCCGGGTGCGTTCGGTGAGGACTTCGAGCGTGGTGCCGACCAGGATGATCAGGAACAGCACGCGCAGCGGCGTGATGACGAAGATGTTGGTCAGCCGGGCGGCGTCACTGACCGGGGTGATGTCGCCGTATCCGGTGGTGGAGAGGGTGACGGTCGCGTAGTAGAAGGCGTCGAGGAGGTCGATGCTGCCGTCCGAGGTGTCGTTGTAGCCGTCGCGGTCGGCATAGACGATGAAGGCGGTGGCGACCAGCACCAGCAGGGCCAGAGACAGCCGTCTGCTGACCTGGCGGATCGGGCGCTCCACCACTTTCGACGGGAGTTTCACCCGCTGGGTCACCAGATGTTCGTCCGCTTGGCGGGCGATGGCGTCATGGCCCGGAAGTTTCACGTGAAACACACCTCGATCCCGGCGGCCGCCCACGGCAGGTCGAGGAGTTCCGTCTCCTCACCCCGCTGTGCCCCGCCCGGCCGCACGACCGCGAGCGCGTCGGCGGCGGCGATGCCACGGAGCATCGCCGGGCCGTTGTAGTGCAGCGGGACGGCCGCGTCACCGCGCAGGACGACGGGGATCAGCCGGGTGTCGTACGGGTGTCCGTGCGTCGCCTCCGCCAGGGGCACCGCGTACGGCTCGGGGGCCGGGTGGGCCGCGAGGGTGCGCAGCAGGGGTTCGGCGAGGGTGAGCAGGCCGGAGACCGCGGCGAGGGGGTTTCCGGGAAGACCCACGAGGTGCTGGTTCTGCTGGGTGCGGGCCAGCAGCATGGGGTGGCCCGGGCGGACCTTGACGCCGTCGACGAGGAGCTCGGCCCCGATGCGTTCCAGGGTGGGGTGCACATGGTCGACCGGGCCGGACGCGGTGCCACCGGTGGTGACCACGAGATCGGCGCTCGACGAGGTGATTGCCTTGTACAGGGCCTTGGCGTCGTCGCCGAGCCGGCGTACGGCAATCACCTCGGCGCCGATCGCACGCAGCCAGGACGGCAGCATCGGGCCGAGCGCGTCCCGGATGCGTCCCTCGCTCGGGAGCCCTTCGGTGATCAGCTCGTCCCCGAGGATCAGGACTTCGGCCCGGGGGCGGGGGACGACCGTGACGCTGTCGTATCCGGCGGCCGCGGCGAGGCCGAGGACGGCCGGGGTGACCAGGGTCCCGACCGACAGCAACTGGTCGCCGCTGCGGCACTCCTGGCCGCGCGGCCGGATGTCCTGACCGTGCACGACCTCACGGGTGGGGTGCAGCCGGCCCTGGGTGTCGGTACGGCCGTGTTCGCTGCGCAGCACGGCGGTGGTGTCCGCCGGGATCCGGGCGCCGGTGGCGATCCGTACCGCCTCGCCGTCGATGAGCGGCTCGGGCTGTGCGTGTCCGGCCAGCACGCCCTCGTCGCGCACGTCCCAGGGGCCGGGGCCGGCCACCGCCCAGCCGTCCATCGCGGAGGTGTCGAAGGAGGGCAGGTCGGTCAGCGCGTTGAGCGGTGCGGCCAGGGCCAGACCGAGGGCGTCGGCCAGCGGTACGGAGACGGGGGCGCGGCGGGCACCGGAGCGGGCGGCGCGGGCGGCGGTCTCACGGGCCTGGGGCCAGGGGATGGCGCGGTGCTGGTGCGCCGACGGGCCGCCGTGGGCGTGCGCGTCCCGGGCGGCGGGCGGCGTCGGGCCGGCGGCGCCCTCTCCGACTTCCCTGGGCTCCCTGGGTTCTCTCACGAGGGCGAGTGCCTCCTCGACGTCGAGATCGTCGTCGGTGCCCCCGGCGGACCCTCCGACCCGGATACCGGGGCCGGTCACCGGCCGGGACCGGAGCCGGGGGCGGGCTTCCCGGAAGCGGACTGCCCGGCGGCGTTCGCCTCCTCCTCCCAGCGCACGGCCAGGGCGGCGGCCTTGCGGGCCGCCTCGGCCACCGCCTCCGGGCCCCCATTGCCCTGCGCCGCCGCGTAGCCGACGAGGAACGTGGTCAGCGGGGCGGCCGGGCGGGCCACGCCGTGCGCGGCGTCCCTGGCCAGGTCGAGCAGGACGCGGGTGTCGACGTCCAGGTCGATGCCCAGTTCGTCCTTGACTGCGGAGATCCATTCATCCAACACGTGACCATGCTCCCTGATGCGTGCCCTGGCGTCGGCGATGTCGTCCCAGGTGTCGCAGTCGAAGGACGCGAGGGGGTCCGGGACACGGGTGAGGTCGAGTGCGGCGGTCAGGCGCCGCAGGGGGAGGCCGGTGAGACCGGGGGCGCCGCGGCCGGGGGCCTCGCCGTCGTCTCCACCGTCGTCTCCGTCGCCCCGGGCAAGGGCCGACAGGGCGTGGCGGAGCGGTGCCGTGCGGTAGGCCGCGACGAGGGGCTGGTCGCGGCCGTCGGTGTCGGTGAGCAGGGCGCCGTCGGCGCCGGTGGCGTGCAGGGCGGCCAACAGCCGCTCCACGGTCGCCCGTTCGAGGAAGGGGAGGTCGGCGGAGAGTACGACCGCGCGGTCGGCGGTGGTGTGACGCAGGCCGGCGTCGAGGGCGGCGACCGGGCCGCCGCCCGGGGGGTCCTCGCGGGTCCAGCGGACCGGGCGCGGGGTGGGGCGCGGAGCCGCCACGACGACGGTGTCCCGGGCGCCGGCGCAGGCCGTCAGCACGCGGTCGAGCAGCGGGCGGCCGCCCACCCGGACGGAGGGTTTGTCGGCCCCGCCGAGGCGTCTCGCGGCGCCGCCGGCCAACACGATCGCGTCGTAGGCCGGCGGCTCGGTGTCGGTCACCTTTCGAGTATGGGGGGAGGGTGGATCACTGGGAACCGATAGCGGGCGGGCGATCTGCGCGGCGCGGTGGCAGGGGTGCTCCGGCTAGAGCGTCCTGAGCAGCACCGCCGGGTTCTCCACGCAGTCGGCCACATAGCGCAGGAAGCCGCCCGCCGTGCCGCCGTCGCAGACCCGGTGGTCGAAGGTGAGGGACAGCTGGACGACCTGCCGGACCGCCAGTTCGCCCTCGTGCACCCACGGCTTCGGGACGATGCGGCCCACGCCCAGCATCGCCGCCTCGGGGTGGTTGATGATCGGCGTGGAGCCGTCGACGCCGAAGACGCCGTAGTTGTTCAACGTGAAGGTGGAGCCGGTGAGTTCGCCGGGGGTGAGCTTCCCGGCGTGGGCCGCCTCGGTCAGCCGGGCGAACTCCGCGGTCAGGGCCTCGGCGTCGCGGGTGTGGGCGTCCCGGACGACGGGGACCACCAGGCCCCGGTCGGTCTGGGCGGCGAAGCCCAGGTGGATCTGGTCGAGTCGGACGATCTCGCGGGCCTCCACGTCGACGTAGGAGTTCAGCTCGGGGTACCGGGCCAGGGCGGCCGTGCTGATCCTGGCGAGGAGCGCGAGGAGGGAGATCTTCGGGGCCGCCGCCGCGTTCATCGCGGTCCGGGCGCGCATCAGCTCGGTCGCGTCGGCGTCCACCCAGCAGGTCGCGTCGGGGATCTCGCGGCGGCTGCGGGAGAGCTTGTCGGCGACCGCGCCCCGGATGCCCTTGAGGGGCGTACGGGTGCCGGACCTGGCGTGCGACGGGGCGGCCGCGGCGCCGGCTGCGCCCGCCTTCACCGTGCCCGCCGCGGAGTTCGGCAGGCCGGCCGGGGTCCTGGTGGCGGCGCGGGCCGCACCGACCCGCAGGGCGTCCTCGACGTCGGCGCGCAGGATCAGGCCGTCGGGGCCCGAGCCGGACAACCGGCGCAGGTCCAGGTCGTTGTCCCGGGCGAGCCGGCGGACCAGGGGCGAGATCACCGGCACGGGGCCCTCGGTGGCCGGGGGCGGTGCGGGCACGCTCGCGTGGACCGCGGTCTCGACGGCGGCCGGCTTCCCGGCCGTGCCGTTGGCCCGGTCCGGTGCGGTGGGGCGGGCCCGGCGGCGGCGTGCCGGGGGCGCCCCGGTGCCGTAGCCCACCAGAACGTTGCCGGAGCCCTCGGGCTCGGGGGCGGGGGTGTCCGCACCGACGGCGACCGTCAGCAGCGGTGCGCCGACGGGCAGTTCGGCGCCCTCCTCCCCGAAGCGGGCCGTGACCACACCGCCGTAGGGACACGGGACCTCGACCATCGCCTTGGCCGTCTCGACCTCGACGACCGGCTGGTCGATCGCGACGACCTCGCCGACCTGGACCAGCCAGCTGACGATCACCGCCTCGGTCAGCCCCTCCCCGAGATCGGGCAGTTTGAACTCCAGCACCTGTGCCATCAGCCCTCGGCCTCCCACTGCAGACGCGCCACCGCGTCCAGGATGCGGTCCACACCGGGCAGATGGTGGCGCTCCAGCATCGGCGGCGGGTAGGGAATGTCGAACCCGGCCACGCGCAGCACCGGCGCCTCCAGGTGGTGGAAGCAGCGCTCCGTGACCCGGGCCGCGATCTCCCCGCCCGGTCCGCCGAACCCGCCCGACTCGTGTACGACGACCGCGCGCCCGGTGCGCCGTACCGAGGCGCAGACCGTCTCGTCGTCGAACGGCACCAGGGAGCGCAGGTCGACGACTTCGAGGTCCCAGCCCTCCGCCTGGGCGGCCTCGGCGGCTTCGAGGCAGACCGGCACGGAGGGGCCGTACGTGATGAGCGTGGCACTGCGCCCCGTGCGGCGCACCACCGCGCGGCCGATGGGTTCAACGTCCGTCGGCTGCTCGGGGTTCCAGGTGTCCTTGGACCAGTACAGGCGCTTGGGTTCGAGGAAGACGACCGGGTCGTCGGAGGCGATGGCGGCGCGCAGCAGGCCGTAGGCGTCGGCGACCGTGGCGGGGGTGACGACGTGCAGTCCGGGGGTGGCCATGTAGTAGGCCTCGGAGGAGTCGCTGTGGTGCTCGACGCCGCCGATGCCGCCGCCGTAGGGGATGCGGACGGTGATCGGCAGGGACATCCGGCCGCGGGTGCGGTTGCGCATCCGGGCGACATGGCTGATCAGCTGCTCGAACCCGGGATAGGCGAAGGCGTCGAACTGCATCTCCACGACCGGGCGCAGCCCGTACATGGCCATGCCGACGGCGGTGCCGAGGATGCCGGCCTCGGCGAGCGGGGTGTCGGTGCAGCGGTCCTCACCGAACTCCTTGGCGAGGCCGTCGGTGACCCGGAAGACCCCGCCGAGGGCGCCGACGTCCTCGCCCATGACGTGCACGGCGGGGTCGGCGGCCATCGCGTCGCGCAGGGCGCGGTTGAGGGCCTGTGCCATGGTGGCGGGCTTGACGGCGACGGTCGTCATCGGTCGCCGCCTTCCCGGCCGTCCTGCTCGGCTTCCAGCTCGGCCCGCAGCAGGGCGCGCTGCTCGCGCAGCTGGCTGGTGGTCTCGGCGTACACCTGGTCGAAGAGGGCCATGGGGTCGAGCTCCGGGTCGCGGTTCATGCGCTCGCGCAGGTCGGCGGCCATGGTCTCGGCGTCCTCGCGGGTGTTCCGCACGAGGTCGTCGTCGAGCAGGCCGCGGTCGGTCAACTCGCGCTCCAGCAGCAGGATGGGGTCGTGGTCGCGCCAGGCGTCCACCTCGGCGTCGCCCCGGTAGCGGGTGGCGTCGTCGGCGTTGGTGTGGGCGTCGATGCGGTAGGTCACCGCCTCGACCAGGGTGGGACCGCCGCCCTCGCGCGCGTGCCGCACGGCGTCGGAGAGGACCTGGTGCACGGCGGCCGCGTCGTTGCCGTCGACCAGGCGGCCCGGCATCCCGTATCCGACGGCTTTGTGGGCCAGGGAGGGGGCGGCGGTCTGCTTGTCGAGCGGGACGGAGATGGCGAAGCCGTTGTTCTGGACCAGGAAGACGACCGGGGCCCGCCAGACCGCGGCGAAGTTCAGCGCCTCGTGGAAGTCGCCCTCGCTGGTGCCGCCGTCGCCGACCATGGCGAGCGCGACCACGTCGTCGCCCTTGAGCCGGGCCGCGTGGGCGAGGCCGACCGCGTGCGGGAGCTGGGTGGCGAGCGGGGTGGAGAGCGGGGCCACGCGGTGGGCGTGGGGGTCGTAGCCGGTGTGCCAGTCGCCGCGCAGCAGGGTGAGCGCCTCCACGGGGTCCACGCCCCGGGCGACGACCGCGAGGGTGTCGCGGTAGCTGGGGAAGAGCCAGTCGCGCTCCTCCAGGGCGAGCGCGGCGGCGACCTCGCAGGCCTCCTGGCCGGTGCTGGACGGGTAGACGGCGAGACGGCCCTGCTTGGTGAGGGCGGTGGCCTGTGTGTTGTACCGGCGGCCGTGCACCAGCCGGGTGTAGAGCCGGCGCAGCAGCTCCGGGTCGGCCTTGGCGGCCGCCTCGGTCCCGAGGACGCGGTACGGCCGCTCGTCGGGCAGCAGGGGCGCGGGGTCCGTCCGGGGTTGCCAGGCGGGCGGCGGCGACGGGCGGTATGCGCCGCGCTGCTCCAGGACCGTCATGACGGCACCTCCTCGTGGGGGTGGCTACAGGAGACGGACCGGCTGTGACCCGTCTCACCTACCGATTGTTCGGTCGTCAGCACATTTTGGCTACAGGCGGCTCCAGGCTGTGGACAAACGGTTCTCCACAACCTGGAATGAATGCAGTACGTCCATAACAGGAAGGCGGGGGGACATGCCACCTGAACAAATGGCCGAGGGGCCGCGGGACAGTGCGGGGCTGCCGCCCGCCCGCCCGCTGGACGCCATTGATCAGGACATCCTGCAGATCCTCCAGGCGGACGGCCGGGCCTCGATACGGTCGGTCGCCGAACGGGTCCATGTCTCGCGCGCCAACGCCTACGCGCGTATCAACCGGCTCATCGAGGACGGGGTGATCCGCGGTTTCGGCGCCCGCGTGGACCATGAGCGGGCCGGCCACGGCACCTCCGCCTACATCACGCTGAAGATCGTCCAGAACACCTGGCGCACGGTGCGCGAGGAGTTGCGGCAGCTGCCGGGCGCCGACCACATCGCCCTGGTGGGCGGGGACTTCGACGTCCTGCTGCTGGTGCACACGCCCGACAACAGGGCACTGCGCGAGCTGGTGCTGACCCGGCTCCAGGCGATCCCGGAGGTGCTCAGCACCCGCACGCTGCTGGTGTTCGAGGAGGAGGACCTCGGGCCGGGCGGCTGAGGCCGGGCGCCCGGGTCAGGCCGCGCGGAGCCCTGAGAACACCAGGCGCGCCACCGCGTCGGAGACCTCGCGCTCGGTCGAGCCGCGCCCGTCCGGGCGGTACCACTCCACGATCGAGTTGACCATGCCGAAGACCAGCCGGGTGGCGAGGCGCACCTCGACGTCGGCACGCACGTCCCCGTCGGCGGCGGCCGCCCTCAGCAGGTCGGCCACCCGGTGGTCGAAGTCCCGGCGCCGCTCCAGCGCCCACCGTTCGGTGTCGGTGTTGCCCCGCACCCGCAGCAGCAGCGTCACGTACGGCAGTTCGGTGATCAGCACCTCCACCATGCGCCGTACGACGTGCTCCAGGCGGTCCACCGCGCGCCCCACGCGCGCGTGCTCCTCGTCGAGGATCCCGAACAGGCCGTCCAGGGCACGGCTGACGGCCCGGCGCAGCAGTTCCTCCTTGCCGGAGACATGGTGGTAGATGGACGACTTGGAGATCCCGGCCGCCTTGGAGAGGTGCTCCATGGAGGTGCCGTCGTAACCGCGCTCGATGAAGACCTGCACGGCCACCGAGAGCAGGGTCTCCGGGGTGTACGTGTCGCGCTTGGCGGTGGTCATGAGGCGCCCTCCCGCTTCTCGGTGGCGTACGCGTGGCGATAGAGCGCGAGGGAGGGCGCGTAGCGGCCGCTCGGGTCGCGCAGGTGCAGGTCGTCGAGGAGGTCGTAGGCGAAGTCGCGGCCCAGGCGGCGGCTCCACTCGAACGGGCCGAGCGGGTAGTTCACGCCCAGGCGCATCGCGGTGTCGACGTCCTCCTCGGTGGCGACGCCCTTGGCGACGGCGTCGTGCGCGAGGTCGATGATCCGGGCGACCGTGCGGGCGACGATCATGCCGGGCACGTCACCGATGACGCTGACCTGCTTGCCGAGCGCCTGGAAGAGACCGACGGCCTCGCTGAGCGTCCGGGGCAGGGTGTCGTGTCCCGCGGACAGCGCGACGCGGGTGGCGCGGCGGTAGTCGAGCGCCAGGTCGAAGTAGACGACGTCCCGGAACTCCACCGAGGTCTGGCCGTCGGCGAGGACCAGCTGGCCGCCGCTGGGCAGGACCAGCCGGGTGCCGTGGTCCTCGTCCTCCTCGCGGACCTGGATGCCCGCCTCGCGGATCATCGCGAGCAGTTCGGCGGCCGGGCCCAAGGTGCCCTCGGCGACGACGTAGGAGGGCGCGTCGGCCGGCTCGGCGGTGTGCGGCTCGGGGCGCTCGACGTCGTCCGCGTAGTCGTACCAGCCGTGCCCGGTCTTGCGGCCCAGGTGACCCGACTCGACGAGCCGGCGCTGGGCCAGGGAGGGCGTGAAGCGGACGTCCTGGAAGAAGGCCTGCCACACGGAGTGCGTGACGGACTCGTTGACGTCCTGGCCGATCAGGTCGGTCAGTTCGAACGCGCCCATCCGGAAGCCACCGCTCTCACGCAGCACCGCGTCGATGGTGGCCGGGTCCGCGGCCTGCGCCTCGTAGACCGCGAACGCCTCGGCGTAGAAGGGCCGCGCGATGCGGTTGACGATGAAGCCGGGGGTGTCCGCGCAGGCGACCGGCGTCTTGCCCCAGGCGCGGGCCGTCTCGTACGCGCGCGTGGCCGACGTGACGTCGGTGGCGAACCCGGAGACCACCTCGACCAGCGGCAGCAGCGGAGCCGGATTGAAGAAGTGCAGGCCCACCAGCCGGGCGGCGCCGCGCAGGCCGCCGCCGATGGCGGTCACCGACAGGGAGGAGGTGTTGGTCGCCAGCAGACAGTCGCCGTCGACGATGTCCTCCAGCGCCCGGAACAGCTCCTGCTTGACCTCCAGCCGCTCCTGGACGGCCTCCACCACCAGCGTGCAGTCCGCGAACTCGGTGAGCTCCCCGGCGGGCAGCAGCCGGGCGCGGGCCGCGTCGCGGTCGGCGGCCGTCATGCGGCCCCGCTCGACCAGCCGGTCGAGACGGGCGCCGATCGCCGCGGCGGCGTCCCGGGCCCGTCCGGGCACGGCGTCGTACAGCCTGACGGGATGGCCCGCGACGAGTGCGACCTGGGCGATGCCCTGGCCCATGGTGCCGGCGCCGGCGACCCCCACGGGGCTGCTGAGGTCGAGTGCTGTCATGTCCGCGATCCTCCCGCACGGGGATTTCCACAGATGCGGCAGGCCCCCTTGTCCCGACCGATCGTTCGGTTACTCTAACCCTGTCCGGCCGTTTCCGCCCAGGTCATGAGCTCGAAGGGGAGCTCATCAGACGAGGAGTTGGTCCCGCATGACCGCCGAACTCACCGTGCACGAGCTGATCGCCAAGCACCGGCCCACGCTTGACCAGGCCCTGGAGGCGATCCGCACCCGCGCCTACTGGTCCCCCCATCCCGAGCACCCCAAGGCCTACGGCGAGCACGGCAGCCTGGACGCGGCGGCCGGCAAGGCCGCCTTCGACGCCCTCCTCGGCACGCGCGTGGACCTCGGCCAGCCCGGCACCGACGACTGGCTGGGCGGCGAGGTCTCCCCGTACGGCATCGAACTGGGCGTGACCTACCCGCACGCCGACGTCGACACACTGCTGCCCGCCATGAAGTCCGGCCAGCGCGCGTGGCGCGACGCGGGCGCGGAGGCGCGCGCGGTGGTGTGCCTGGAGATCCTCAAGCGGATCAGCGACCGGACGCACGAGTTCGCGCACGCGGTCATGCACACCAGCGGCCAGGCGTTCATGATGGCGTTCCAGGCGGGCGGTCCGCACGCCCAGGACCGCGGCCTGGAAGCGGTGGCCTACGCGTACGTCGAGCAGGTCCGCACCCCCGACACGGCCGAGTGGTCCAAGCCGCAGGGCAAGCGCGACCCGCTCGCGCTGACGAAGACCTTCAAGCCGGTCCCGCGCGGGATCGCCCTGGTCGTCGGCTGCAACACGTTCCCGACGTGGAACGGCTACCCGGGCCTGTTCGCCTCCCTCGCCACGGGCAACGCGGTCCTGGTGAAGCCGCACCCGCGCGCGGTGCTGCCGCTCGCCCTCACCGTGCAGGTCGCCCGCCAGGTGCTCGCCGAGGCCGGCTTCGACCCGAACCTGGTGGCACTGACGACGGAACGCCCGGGCGAGGGCATCGCGAAGACGCTCGCCACCCGCCCGGAGATCAAGATCATCGACTACACGGGCTCCACCGCCTTCGGCGACTGGCTGGAGGCCAACGCCCGGCAGGCCCAGGTGTACACCGAGAAGGCCGGTGTCAACACGGTCCTGGTCGAGTCGACCGACGACTACAAGGGGATGCTCTCCAACCTGGCGTTCTCGCTCTCCCTGTACAGCGGCCAGATGTGCACCACCCCGCAGAACCTGCTGATCCCCCGCGACGGCATCCGCACCGACGAAGGACCCCGGACCTACGACGAGGTGGTGGCCGGCATCGCCCGCGCGGTCGACGGCCTGCTCGGCGACGACGCCCGCGCCAACGCGCTGCTCGGCGCGATCGTCAACCCCGACGTCAAGGCCCGCCTGGAGGCCGCCGCCGGACTGGGCGAGGTCGCCCTCCCCTCCCGGGAGATCACCAACCCGGAGTTCCCGGCCGCGGTCGTCCGCACCCCGGTGATCGTGAAGCTGGACGGCGCCAAGCCGGACGACGAGGCCGCGTACATGAGCGAGTGCTTCGGACCGGTCTCCTTCGCGGTCGCCGTCGACTCGGCCTCCGACGCGGTGGAGCTGCTGCGGCGCACGGTCCGGGAGAAGGGCGCGATGACGGTCGGCGCGTACACCGTCGACCCGGACGTGGAGAGCGCCGTGGAGGAGGTCTGCCTGGAGGAGGCCGCCCAGCTGTCGCTGAACCTGGTCGGCGGGGTCTACGTCAACCAGACGGCCGCGTTCTCCGACTTCCACGGCTCGGGCGGAAACCCGGCGGCCAACGCGGCCCTGTGCGACGGGGCGTTCGTGGCGAACCGGTTCCGGGTGATCGAGGTGCGCCGGGAGGCGTAGCCGTTCGGGGAGGCCGATCGCCGTCGGGAACCGCGGATCCGTCGCAACTGGCCGCGCGGTTCCCCGCGCCCCTGCCCGGGCGTGGCGGCCGGGGCCCGCTAACGGGCACTCCAGTGGTACAAGGTCATCGCCACGCTGGTCGCCAGGTTGTAGCTGCTCACCTGCGGGCGCATCGGCAGTCGCAGCAGGTGGTCGGCACGCGCGCGCAGGTCCGCCGACAGACCCGTTCGTTCCGACCCGAAGGCGAGGATCGCGTTGTCCGGGAGCTTGGTGCCCCGGATGTCCTCGCCTTCCGGGTCCAGCGCGAACACCGGGCCCGGCGGCAGCTCCGGCACGGTCAGGCGCTCGACCGCCGTCGCGAAGTGCAGGCCCGCGCCGCCTCGTACGACCGTCGGGTGCCAGGGGTCGAGCGTGCCGGTCGTGATCACTCCCGTCACACCGAAGCCCGCCGCCAGGCGGATCACCGCGCCGGCGTTGCCGAGGTTGCGGGGTTCGTCGAGGACCACGACGGGGGCCGAGCGCGGATCGCGGGCCAGCTCGCGCAGACTGTCCTCGCGGGACGGCCGTACCGCCAGCGCCGCCACCGCCGTGGGATGCGGGCGGGACACCAGCGACGCGTACACCTGCGGCGGCACCTCGGTCAGCAGGGCGGCCAGTGCCTCCCGCACGTCCGGCGCCAGCTCGTCCGCCAGGGCCAGCGCCGCCGCCCGGTCCGTGGTGACCGCCACCGGCACCTGTGCCCCGAAGCGCAGGGCGTGCTTGAGGGCGTGGAAGCCGTCGAGGAGGACGGCTGAACCCGCCGGCAGCGCCCAGCGGTCCAGGGGGTCGGTCATGCCCCGAAGCCTACGCGGGGCTGTTCGTCGGCCTCCGCGGAGCGAGCGGGCGGCAGCGACGGACCGCCGCGCCGCCGGACGCGGTCCCGTGCGCGTGCCGCCCGGCCGCCCAGCCAGAGCAGGAAGGCCGTCGGCAGGAAGACCGAGTCCGCCGCGATCATGGCCAGCGAGAAGAACGGCAGGCCGAGCACGACCGCGATCACCGCGTGCTCGGTCATCATCGCGGCCAGCAGCACGTTCTTGACCCGGCGGTTGAACAGCGTGAACGGGAAGGCGACCTGGACGACGACCGTCCCGTAGGTCACCAGCATCACCAGGGTGCCGTTGGCGGACAGCAGGTCGGCGAGGGCCGGCCAGGGCGAGAAGTAGTCCAGGTGGAGCGGGTAGTAGACGGCGGTGCCATCCTGCCAGCGGGAACCCTGGATCTTGTACCAGCCCGCGGTGGCGTAGATCAGGCAGGCCTCGGCCATGATCACGAACAGGGCGCCGTTGTGCAGGACGTCGGCGACGACGTCCAGCAGGATCCGGGGCTCGGGCGTACGCGCCCGGCGGCCCGTCGCCCACCACAGGGCGGCGCCCGCCCAGGCCGCCCACAGCAGGGCCGGCACCAGCCAGCCGCCGCCGGTGCGCCCGGTGAGGGCCGCCGCGACCAGCAGGACACCCGACACCGCCCACAGCGCCGGCCCGGCCCGGTCGGTGACCGGCGGTCCCTCGGCACGCGCGCGTGCCGCCCGGCGCGCGTCCAGGGACCACACCTGGCCGCAACGGGTGAACACCAGGTAGAGGGACATCAGGTGCAGCACGTTGTCGCCGCCGTCGCCCACGAAGACGCTGCGGTTCTGCAGGGACAGCACGCCGACCATGAACAGCAGGGACATCGCGCGGGTGTGCCAGCCCACCAGCAGCAGGGCGCTGGAGACGACGGCCAGCAGGTAGAAGACCTCGAAGAAGGTCTGGCCGTCGGAGGCCAGCAGCGCCGTGAAGGCGTGGTTGTCCGCGGTCAGCTGCTGGGCCAGGCCGAAGCTCCAGGGGCCGTCGGGGCCGTACAGCTCCTGGCGGTGCGGGTACTCGCGCAGCAGGAACAGCAGCCAGGTGGCGGCGAAGCCGATGCGTACGACGGCCGTCTGGTAGGGGCCGAGCGCCGACCCGGTGACCCGGGCGATGGCGCGGGACAGGCACAGGGCGAGACGGCTCATCGCACACCTCCGCCGGCCTCGTCGGCCGTGACCGTCCACCAGGGCAGCACCCGGTAGACGGGCGTGTCGGAGACCTTCTCGCCACTCCAGTCCGGCGGGGGCACATCGGTGGTGCTGGAGCGCACCTGGACACGGGCGATGGTGCCCTTCTCGCTGGTCGCGTCCCCCTCGTACATGCGCAGCACGACGATCCGGCGCAGGTACTGCTCCGACAGGGAGCCGCGCAGACCGATCGGTCGGTTGTCGTTGCCGTGGGTGGTGACGAAGAAGTCCCAGGCCCGGCGCAGTTCGTTCTGCACGGTGTGACTCGGCAGCAGGCTGCCGTCGATGGCCTGGCCGTCCTGCGCGGACAGGTCGTTCCAGCCCGTGGTGGCCGTGGTGCCGTCCTGCATCCGGACGTCCGCGCGCACCTGTACGGCGATGTTCTGCTGGAGCGGGTTCGGCGCGAACAGCTTCCAGTTCTGCTCGAACTCCGGGTACACCCACTCCTCTATCGCCTTGCCGTGCTGCTTCGTCACCGTGTTCGCCGGCGCGACGCTCAGGAACACCATCCCGAGGTGGACACAGGTGGCGACGGCGACGAGGGCCAGCGCGAGGGCCGCGCCGACCTGGTAGCGCGGGGAGAGAGCGGCGACGCCGGCGCGGGGCGGGGCGAGCGGCGGCTGCTCCTGCCGAACCCCTTCGACGGGTCCGGCAGGCCCCGGATCAGGACGCGGCGCGACCGGACCCTCCGGCCCCTGCCGGGCGTCCGAGTCGCCGTCGTACGCGTCCATGCCGCCCCGTTCCCCGGTACCGCCGTGCCGTCCGGACGACCCGTCCGGGGCCGACCGGTGTGCCGCTGCCCGGCACTCGCACGGAACGGTACTCAGCACCGGCCGCCGGGCGCAGCCCCGGGGAGGGGCCCAGCAGCGTGGCCATCGCCACTCCGACCGTCCCCGGCGGCGGCCCTACGGCGGTTCACCGGGGTCTCCGGCCCAGCTCACAGCGGATCCGACGGGGACGAGAAGGGCCCGTGGAACTCCGCCCGACGAGCTGTCCACAGGCCGCGCCGGAGGTTTTCCACAGCGATGGGTGGATCAGGCGTTCACCGCCCGGGCCCGGAGCATGCGACGAACGGTGTCGGAGCGTTCCAGGAGGGTGTTGCGGACCACGGGGGCCGCTTCCTGGACCGCCTGCTGGGCCCTCTCGACGTACGCGGAGTCGATGGCGTACGGCGGGAAGAGCTGGGAGGTGTAGACCATCGCCGGGATCATTCCGCCCTGGTCCAGCCGCGGGATCTCGGCCAGGTACCGCTCGGCGTAGGGGGCGAGCAGGGCGTCCTGGCCCGGTCGCCAGAAGGCGGCCGCCACCGCGCCGACCGACTGGACCGGCACGGTGCGGTCCACGGCCAGCCGCTGCCAGGTCTCCGCCTTGGCGGCCGGGTCGGGGACGGCGGCGCGGACGGTGAGGGCGCGGACCCACGCGTCGGGGTCGGGGTCGCGCTCCAGCAGGGCCGCGGACTCGGCGGTCACGTCGCCGCCGAGTTCGGCCTCGCGGACAAGGGCGCGCCAGCGCAGGTCCACGTCGTCGTCGGCCTGGTCGCGGAGCCGGGCCAGGCCCTCGGCGGTCGCGGTGCGGGCCAGGCCGCGCAGGGCCACCTGGCGGCGGCCCGGGTCGTCGGCGAGTTGCAGGCAGACCCCGGCCACGGCCTCCGTCAGTGCGGGACGGTCGGCGTCCGGGGCCCAGAGCTCGGCGATGTTGGTGACGAGGGTCAGGAAGGGCTCGATCACGGCGTCGGACGTCTCGGCGGCGAGGACCGCGGTGAGGCATCGTCCGGCCTCGGCCGCCGTGGCCTCCCCGGCCGTGAGCATGTCCCAGACGGTGGCGACGGCCACGCCCCGCGAGATGGCCGTGGGCAGCCGGGCCGCCACGCGGAACAGGGTGTCCCGGCCGGCGGGGTCCGGACGGGTGGTGGCGAAGGTGAGGTCGTCGTCGTTGATCAGGAGCAGGTCGGACGTGGCGGGAAGGCCGGTGACCGGGGTGCGGGGCTCGCTCACCTCGACGCGGACCAGGGCGGCGCGTTCGAGGGCGTCGCCCGTGCGGTCGTACGCACCGACCGCGAGGACCTGCGGGCGCGGGGTGCCGTCGGCGACCAGGATCACGGTGGAGCCGTCGTGCTCCAGGGTGAAGCGGTCGGTGCCGGCCGTCTCCAGCCAGGCCTTGCGCCAGGTGGCGAGGTCCCTGTCACCGGCCTCGGCGAGGGCGTCGATCAGGTCCTGGAGGGTGGTGGTGCCCCAGGCGTGGCGGGCGAAGTAGGCCGCCATGCCGGTGCGGAACCGGTCCTCGCCCACGTAGGTCATCAACTGCTGGAGGACGGAGGCGCCCTTGGGGTACGTGATGCTGTCGAAGATCGACGCGGCCTGGGCGACGTCGTGGATGGGCTGGTGGATCGGGTGGGAGACCGGGCCCTGGTCGGAGAGGTAGGCCCTGAGCTTGCCGCCGGCGAGGTGGCCGGCCCACACGTCGGTGTAACGGGTGGCCCCCTCGGCGGCCCAGTGGCAGGCGAACTCGGCGAAGGCCTCGTTCAGCCAGAGGTCGTCCCACCAGCGCATGGTGACGATGTTGCCGAACCACATGTGCGCCATCTCGTGCAGCAGCACGACGGCGAGCAGCTCGCGTTCCGCGTGGGTGGGCGTGGCCCGGCGCAGGAACATGTCCGACCAGGTCACACAGCCGTAGTTCTCCATCGCGCCGCCGAACTCGGGCATGAAGACCTGGTCGTACTTGCGCTGCGGGAACGGCATCGCGAAGGCTTCGGCGAAGAAGGCGAGGCCCTGGCCGGTCAGGGTGAAGATCTCGTCGGCGTCGCGCTCCAGGACCTCGGCGAGCGAGCGGCGGGCGAAGACGCCGAGGTCGTGGCCGCCGGCCTCGCGGCGGATCTCGTGGAAGGGGCCCGCGTTGACGACGGTGTTGTACACGGACAGCGGCGGGGTGTCCGGGAAGCTCCAGCGGCGGGCGGCGCCCTGCTCCTCGACGCGCGGGTCGCCGGAGTTGCTGAGCACGGTCCAGGCGGCCGGGGCGGTGACGGTGAAGGCGTGCGGAGCCTTGAGGTCGGGCTGGTCGAAGCAGGCCCAGACGAAGCGGGCCTCGTCGGGTTCGAAGCTGGTCCAGAGGTAGACCTCGCCGTCGGCGGGGTCGACGGCCTTGTGGGCGCCCGGGCTGGTCGTGGTGTCGGCCTGGAGGCTCTCCACCCGCAGCACGTTGCGCGCGGCCAGGCCGGGCAGCGGGATCCGGCCGTCGTCGCCCGGGGTGAGGGCGGTGCCGTTGAGGGTGGCGGAGCGTACCTCGGCCGCACAGTCGACGAAGGTCTCGGCGCCCGGCTCCGAGCAGGTGAACGTCACCGTCGAGACGCAGCGGATCTCCGGCCCGTTCGGCAGGGCGGTGAGGTCGATGTCGACGTCGTACCGCTCGACCGTGACCAGCGCGGACCGGCGCTCGGCCTCGATGCGGGTCAGGCTTCGGATCCCCATGTGTCCTCCCTCGTGTGCCCGTCCACATCGGCGGACAGCGGCCGACAGCCTACGACGGAAGGAACTGGTGATCGCAGCGGTTTTCCGTTCCCTTCTTCTAGAACCTGTTCTATCTTGACGGACCGTCAGATCAGCGGACCGGCCGGGAGGACAGGACCGTGGACTTCACCTTCACCGAGGAGCAGCTGGCGGCGGCCGAGGCGGCACGCGGGGTGTTCGCCGCGGTGGCACCGGACGCGGTGCCGAGCCCCGCGCTGACCACCGGGGCCGTGGCCGAGCACTTCGACCGGGAACTCTGGGACACACTGGCCGGCGCGGACCTGCTGAGCCTGCTGTCCGCCGAGGAGTACGGCGGGGCGTCACTGGACGCGATCGCGCTCTGCCTGGTGCTGCGGGAGTCGGCGAAGGTGCTGGCCCGGGTGCCGCTGCTGGAGAACAGCGCGGCCATGGCGGCCGTGCAGGCCTACGGCGACACGGAGTTGAGGGACCGGCTCCTGGCGCCGGCGGGCCGCGGCGAACTGGTGCTGACCGTCGCCGCGAGCGGCCGCACCGGGCACGACCCGGCCGAGCTGGCGGTGACCGCGCGCCGGGACGGTGACGGGTGGGTGCTGGACGGGGTGCAGACCGCGGTGCCGTGGGTGTACGACGCCGGTCTCGTCCTCGTACCGGCGCACACCGACGGCGACCGGAGCGTACTGGCGCTGGTGGCGCCGTCGGGTGACGGGGTCACGCTCGCCGAGCAGGTCTCGACCAGCGGGGAAAGGCTCGGCGAGCTGCGGCTGGAGTCGGCGCGGGTCGCCGGGCCGGACGTGGTGACGGCGCGAGGGGCCTGGGAGTGGCTGCGGGAGCTGCTGGCGACCGGGACGTGTGCGCTGGCGCTCGGGGTGGGTGAGCGGGTGCTGCAGATGACCAGTGGGTACACGGGGAAGCGGGAGCAGTTCGGGCATCCCGTCGCCACGTTCCAGGCGGTCGCCGTGCAGGCCGCCGACCGGTACATCGACCTGCGCGCCATGGAGGCGACGCTGTGGCAGGCGGCGTGGCGGATCGCCTCCGGGGCGGCCGGGGCGTTGCCGGCGGCCGGGGACGTGGCGGTGGCGAAGATCTGGGCGGCGGAGGGCGTGCGGCGGGTGGTTCAGACCGCGCAGCACCTGCACGGCGGGTTCGGGGCCGACACGGATTACGTGCTGCACCGCTACCACGCCTGGGCGAAGCACCTCGAGCTGGCGCTCGGGTCGGCGGCGGCCCACGAGGAGGCGCTGGGGGATCTGCTGGCCGCACATCCACTGGGATAGAGCCTGGGAAAAAGGGGGGCGCTCGGTAGGGCGCGGTCCACGGCCCGCCGGCGGTCGGGGTCGGTCCGCCGGCCGGTGGGGACGGTGTGGGGCTGGTCGCGCGGGTCCGCGCGCCCCTCGCGGGGCGCTGCGCCGCCGGGCCGGCTCAGATCACGAAGCCCGCTTCTCCCGCGTCCGTGACGACCTCGCGGCCCGCCGCCTGCCAGGTCTGCATGCCGCCGTCCACGTTCACCGCGTCGATGCCCTGCTGGACCAGGTACATCGTGACCTGTGCCGAACGGCCGCCGGAGCGGCAGATCACGTGGACACGGCCGTCCTGGGGAGCGGCCTCGGTGAACTCGCCGTAGCGGGCCGCGAACTCGCTGATAGGGATGTGCAGGGCACCCGAGGCGTGGCCCGCCTGCCACTCGTCGTCCTCACGGACGTCCAGCAGGAAGTCACCGTCCTTGAGGTCCGCGACCTCGACCGTGGGCACACGCGCTGCGAAGTTCATGGCTCCGACGCTACCCGACGGCCGCTCCCGGGCGTGCGGCTACTCCTCGGCGAGCAGCGCGGCCAGCTCCGCCTCCCGCTCGGCGACGTCCTTGTAGAGCTTCCCGGCGATCTCCTCAAGGAGGCTGTCGGGGTCCTCGGGGGCCAGCCGGAGCATGCCCGCGATGGGGCCGTTCTCCAGTTCCCTGGCGACCAGGGTGAGCAGTTCCTTGCGCTCGGCCAGCCATTCGAGGCGGGCGTACAGCTCCTCGGCGCGGCTGGGCTTGCGCTCGGGCGGGACCGGGCCGGCCTCCCACTCCTCGGCCAGCTCCCGCAGCAGAGCCTCGTCGCCGCGGGCGTAGGCCGCGTTGACCCGGCTGAGAAACTCCTCACGCCGGTCCTGCTCGTCCCCCTCCTGCACCAGGTCGGGGTGGGCCTTGCGGGCCAGCTCGCGGTAGAGCCGGCGGGCCTCCTCGCTGGGCCGCACCCGCTGCGGGGGCCGTACCTCCTGCTCGGTGAGCATGGCGACGGCCTCCGGGAACAGGCCGCTGCCGTCCATCCAGCCGTGCATCAGTTCCTCGACACCGGGGATGGGCAGGACCCGGGCCCGGGCCTCCTCGGCGGCGCGGACGTCCTCGGGGTCACCGGTACGGGCGGCCTTCGCCTCGGCGATCCGCGCGTCCAGCTCTTCGAGGTGGAGGTAGAGAGGGCCGAGCTTCTGCTCGTGCAGGCGCGAGAAGTTCTCCACCTCGACACGGAAGGTCTCGACCGCGATCTCGAACTCGATCAACGCCTGCTCGGCGGCCCGCACGGCTCGCTCCAGGCGTTCCTCAGGCCGCGATGCCTCAGACTGCTCAGCTTCCGGGGTCGTCACCCGACCAGACTAGGGCCTGTCGTCGCCACGGGTGGCCGCCACCCGCTCCTCGGCCAGATCTCCGCAGGCCACGAGGGGTTCTCCGGGCAGCGACCCACCTCCCCGAGCGCCCCGAGCGCCTGAGGACCTGCCCTGCCTCCGACGGTCACACCCCGGTCTCCGCCGGGATCCGGCCCGTCCGGACCGCGGTCACCAGTGTCTCGTGATCCGCCTCCGTGCGGTCGGCGTAGGCCACCGCGAACGCGGCGATCGCCTCGTCCAGCTCCTCGTTCTTGCCGCAGTAACCGGCGATCAGGCGGGGGTCGGCGCTGTGGGAGTGGGCGCGGGCCAGCAGGGCGCCGGTCATCCGCCCGTAGTCGTCGATCTGGTCGAAAGACAGGGCCGCCGGGTCGACGCTGCCCTTGCGGTTGCGGAACTGACGGACCTGGAAGGGCCGGCCGGCCACCGTGGTCCAGCCGAGCAGGATGTCGCTGACCACCTGCATCCGCTTCTGCCCGAGGACCACCCGGCGCCCTTCGTGGCCGACGGCGGGCGCCTCGAAACCGGCCGTGGCCAGGTGCGGGACGAGCGCGGACGGGCGGGCCTCCTTGACCTGGAGGATCAGTGGCTCGCCACGATGGTCGAGGAGCAGCACCACGTACGACCGGGTGCCGACACTGCCGGTGCCGACTATCCGGAAGGCGACGTCGTGCGGGGCGTGCCGGGAGAGCAGGGGGTGGCGGTCCTCGGAGAGCGTGCCGACGTAGTGCTCCAGGGCCGCCACGACCGCTTCCGCCTCCTCGTCCGTGACCCGGCGCAGCACCGGAGCGGCGTCGACGAAGCGGCGCCCGCCGTTCTCGGTGGGCTCGGTGGAGCGGGCCGCGAACCGGCCGCTGGTGTTGGCGCGCGCCTTCTCCGAGACCCTGCGCAGGGTGCCGAGCATGTCGTGGGCGTCGGAGTGGGAGACCAGTTCCTCGTCCGCGATGGCGTTCCACGCGTCCAGCACCGGGAGCCTGGCCAGCAGACGCATGGTGCGGCGGTAGGCGCCGGCCGCGTCGCCCGCCGCCCTGCGGCACATGTCCTCGTCGGCGCCCGCCTCCCGGCCGGCCAGCACCAGGGAGGCGGCGAGCCGCTTGAGGTCCCACTCCCAGGGGCCGAGCACCGTCTCGTCGAAGTCGTTCAGATCGATGACCAGGTCGCCGCGCGGGTCGCCGTACAGACCGAAGTTGGCCGCGTGGGCGTCGCCGCAGATCTGGGTCGCGATCCTGGTCATGGGAGTGCGGGCCAGGTCATAGGCCATCAGGCCGGCCGAGCCGCGCAGGAACGCGAACGGGCTCGCCGCCATCCTGCCGACCCTGATCGGGACCAGCTCCGGGATCCGGTCGCGGTTGGACTCCTCGACCGCGCGCACCGCGTCGGGCCGGGAGCCGTCCAGGTCCAGGACGGCGTGATCACGGCGCGGAACGGCCGAACGCAGCGCCTTGCCCTCGTCCTTGGGCGAGCCCTGCACGGGCCACTGCGCGAAGCCCTTCGGCGAGGGCAGCTTGCGTGCCTCGGCCGTCGTCAGCCCTTCCGGTCCGGTCACGTCGACCGCCTCCCCCGCACTCCGGACATCCGCACATCCGCCCGCACGAACATCAACTCGTGGAGACGGTACAGGTGGGGGCAGGTGACCCGTCAGACCCTGTGGACAACTTCGGGGGCTGACATGAAGGGGTGGTCGACCGTCGCCGTACGCCCGCGGGTGGCCGGGGCTGGTCACGCGGTTCCCCGCGCCCCTCAGGCGGGACCACCGGTCGCGCGTCCAGAGACACCGGCCCCGGCCGATAGCGCCGTCCGCCCCTCTCCCCCCACTGAGAGACACCTCACACCGACAGGAAAATCACATCGCCGCCCCGGCCACCCGGCCCTGCGCCCGCACCAGCGAACCGCAACGGCACAGCAAAAAGGCCCACCGTGATCACGATGAGCCTTCTGCGTCTGTGCGCGAGGGGGGAGTTGAACCCCCACGCCCTTGCGGGCACTGGAACCTGAATCCAGCGCGTCTGCCTATTCCGCCACCCGCGCATTGGGTGTGTCCTCCGGTCCCGGCCCCTGTGTTTCCTTCGGGGCGGCGCCTTCCGACATGCAGAACACTAGCACGTGGGGAGGGGCGGATTCACATCCGTTCTCCGCGGGCAGCGGCCACCCGGGGCTCACGTACCGAGCAGTCTGCGGTCACGTATCAACCTCGTACCGGTCCAGGCCATCTGTCCACAGAGGGATCGGGTCCACAGTCGGGTGCGGGACACTGGTCATGGGGCGCCTCTACGATCCTTGGCAGCGGAAGTGCCGATCCCTGACGGGAACAAGCACGCCGAGGAGTTCGAAGGGGAGCCGCTGGGGGAACCGGCTGATTGCCGGGCGCGTAGATACGATCAGTGAGCAGTAGCGGTAAGGCAAGCCGTACGGGCAACGCGACAGAGGAGGTGCCCTGTGGGAGTCCTGAAGAAGTTCGAGCAACGTCTCGAAGGTCTGGTCAACGGCACCTTCGCCAAGGTGTTCAAGTCCGAGGTCCAGCCCGTGGAGATCGCCGGTGCGCTGCAGCGCGAGTGCGACAACAACGCGACGATCTGGAACCGCGACCGGACCGTCGTACCCAATGACTTCATCGTCGAGCTGAGCGCTCCCGACTTCGAGCGGCTCAGCCCCTACTCCGGACAGCTCGGCGACGAGCTCGCCGGGATGGTCCGCGACTACGCCAAGCAGCAGCGCTACACGTTCATGGGGCCCATCAAGGTCAACCTGGAGAAGGCCGAGGACCTGGACACCGGCCTGTACCGGGTGCGCAGCCGCACCCTCGCCTCCTCCAGCAACCAGCAGGCCGCCCCGGACCGCGCGCCCGCGGCCGGCGGCGCCCCGCAGCGACCCGGCTACGGCTACCCGCAGGCCGCCGCGGCCCCGCCCATGCCCAGCGCACCGCCCGCCGGCGCCCCGCAGCGACCCGGTGGCTACGGCTACCCACAGCCGACCCAGCCCGCCGCCCAGCGGCCCGCCGGCCCCTCCGGGCCGGTCGGCGCCCCGGCGCCCGGCTCCCGTACCCGCTACTGGATCGAGATCAACGGCACCCGCCATCAGATCTCCCGCGCGACGCTCGTGCTGGGCCGCAGCACCGAGGCCGACGTGCGGATCGACGACCCCGGCGTCTCCCGCCGGCACTGCGAGATCCGGACCGGAACGCCCTCGACGATCCAGGATCTCGGGTCCACCAACGGCATCGTGGTGGACGGGCAGCACACCACCCGCGCTACGCTCCGCGACGGCTCGCGGATCGTCGTGGGCAGCAGCACCATCATTTACCGGCAAGCCGAAGGGTGAAGCGGGGGCAATGTCAGAGCTGACCCTCACGGTCATGCGGCTGGGTTTCCTGGCCGTACTGTGGCTGTTCGTGATCGTGGCCGTGCAGGTCATCCGCAGCGACCTGTTCGGTACGCGCGTCACCCAGCGCGGATCGCGTAGGGAAGAAGGACGCCGGCAGCAACCCGCCGCCCGGCAGCAGGCCGCGCCACCGCAGCAGCGCGGCCAGCAGCAGGCGGCCGGCAGCGGCCGGCGGCGCAACGCCCCCAGCAAGCTCGTCGTCTCCGAGGGCACGCTCACGGGTACGACGGTCGCGCTCCAGGGACAGACCATCACCCTGGGCCGCGCCCACGACTCCACGATCGTGCTGGACGACGACTACGCCTCCAGCCGCCATGCCAGGATCTACCCGGACCGCGACGGCCAGTGGATCGTCGAGGACCTCGGGTCCACGAACGGCACGTAT
Source organism: Streptomyces sp. NPDC059224 (assembly GCF_042754285.1). Lineage (NCBI taxonomy): Bacteria > Bacillati > Actinomycetota > Actinomycetes > Kitasatosporales > Streptomycetaceae > Streptomyces > Streptomyces sp. NPDC059224. Next base: position 18,343 of record NZ_JBHZAN010000006.1, on the reverse strand, counting down.
CTGGACCGGTCCCGGCTGACGACTCCCACGCCGATCCCGCTGGGAGCGCCGATCCGCATCGGCAAAACCGTCATCGAGCTGCGGAAGTAGTGCTACATCATGGATAGGCGCGAGCGGAGCGAGCACGCGGCGGCGGACCGGACGCCGGTCCCCGGCGCGCTCCCGACCGGAGGGTGGGCACCGTGCGGATGTACCCGGAGCCGACGGGCGAGGTGCGCATGAGTCTGTCACTGCGCTTCGCCGCCGGATCGCACAAAGGCATGATCCGGGAGGGCAACGAGGACTCCGGCTACGCCGGTCCCCGCCTGCTCGCCATCGCCGACGGCATGGGCGGCCAGGCCGCCGGTGAGGTCGCCTCCTCCGAGGTGATCTCCACCCTGGTCACGCTCGACGACGACGTGCCGGGCTCCGACATCCTCACCTCCCTCGGCCACGCCGTGCAGCGCGCCAACGACCAGCTGCGCGCCATGGTCGAGGAGGACCCGCAGCTGGAGGGCATGGGGACCACCCTCACCGCCCTGTTGTGGACCGGGCAGCGGCTCGGCCTGGTGCATGTCGGCGACTCCCGCGCGTACCTGCTGCGGGACGGCCTGCTCACGCAGATCACCCAGGACCACACCTGGGTGCAGCGGCTGGTCGACGAGGGCCGGATCACCGAGGAAGAGGCCACCACCCACCCGCAGCGCTCCCTGCTGATGCGCGCGCTCGGCAGCGGCGACCACGTCGAGCCGGATCTGTCGATCCGCGAGGTGCGCGCCGGCGACCGCTACCTCATCTGCTCCGACGGGCTCTCCGGGGTCGTCTCCCACCAGACCCTGGAGGAGACCCTCGCCAGCTACCAGGGGCCGCAGGAGACCGTGCAGGAGCTGATCCAGCTCGCACTGCGCGGCGGCGGCCCCGACAACATCACGGTCATCATCGCGGACGTCCTCGACCTGGACACCGGCGACACCCTCGCCGGGCAGCTCTCCGACACCCCGGTCGTGGTCGGCGCCGTCGCCGAGAACCAGCACCACCTGCACGACAACGGCTTCATGCAGACCCCGGCCGGCCGCGCGGCGAACCTCGGCCGCCAGGTGCCCGGCCAGGGCGGGGGCGGCGAGTTCGGCCCGCCCGGCTCCGGCGACACCACCGGATACGTCCCGGCCGGCGGTTTCGACGACTACACCGACGACGACTTCGTCAAGCCCCGCAAGGGCCGCAGGTGGCTGAAGAGATCCTTCTTCGGCATCCTCGCCCTCGCCGTGATCGGCGGGGGCCTGTACGGCGGCTACCGCTGGACGCAGACCCAGTTCTACGTCGGCGCCAACGGCGAGCACATCGCGCTGTACCAGGGCATCAGCCAGGACCTGGCCTGGGTCTCGCTCTCGAAGGTGGAGAAGGACCACCCCGAGATCGAACTCAAGTACCTGCCGCCCTACCAGCAGAAGCAGGTCAAGGCCACCATCGCCGAAGGCGGTCTCACCGACGCCCAGTCGAAGGTCCAGGAGCTGGCCGTGCAGGCCTCCGCCTGCAAGAAGGAGTCGGAGCGCACCACGTCCGGCACCAAGACCGGCTCCAAGACCGGCCAGGGCGAGGCCGGCGGCACCACGGGAACCACCAAGACCTCTCTCACGTCCAAGGCCTCGCCAAGCCCTTCGAACTCGGCGTCCTCCACGGCGTCACCGTCCCCGTCCCACTCAGCGACCCCCAGCCCCGGCCCCACCCTCTCGGAGGATGAGCAGAAGGTCGTCTCGCTGTGCGGTAAGCAGTAGGCAAGCCGTGAGAGGCCCTGTCACACGATGAGCAGTACTACCAACACGTCGACGAACCACACGTCCACCATCGGCTCCATCGGCACCCCGAGCCGGCGCAACACCGAGCTCGCGCTGCTGGTGTTCGCCGTCGCCATCCCGGTGTTCGCCTACGCCAACGTGGGCCTGGCCATCAGCGACAAGGTCCCCGCCGGACTGCTGAGCTACGGACTGGGCCTCGGCCTGCTGGCCGCCGTCGCCCACCTCGCCGTACGCAAGTTCGCCCCGTACGCGGACCCGCTGCTGCTGCCGCTGGCCACCCTGCTCAACGGCCTCGGCCTGGTCGTCATCTGGAGACTCGACCAGTCCAAGCTGCTGCAGTCGCTGCCCAACTACTTCCAGGCCGCGCCCCGCCAGCTGCTGTACACCGCACTGGGCATCGGCCTGTTCGTCGTCGTACTGATCTTCCTCAAGGACCACCGCGTCCTGCAGCGCTACACCTACATCTCGATGTTCGGCGCACTCGTGCTGCTCATCCTGCCGCTGGTGCCCGGCCTCGGCGCCAACATCTACGGCGCCAAGATCTGGATCCGGGTCCCGGGCCTGGGCTCCCTGCAGCCCGGTGAATTCGCGAAGATCGCCCTGGCGATCTTCTTCGCCGGCTACCTGATGGTGAAGCGCGACGCACTGGCCCTGGCCAGCCGTCGCTTCATGGGCCTGTACCTGCCGCGCGGCCGCGACCTCGGGCCGATCCTCGTCGTCTGGGCGATCTCGATCCTCATCCTGGTCTTCGAGACCGACCTCGGCACCTCGCTGCTGTTCTTCGGAATGTTCGTCATCATGCTGTACGTCGCCACCGAGCGGACCAGCTGGATCTTCTTCGGTCTGCTGATGTCCGCGGCCGGCGCCGTCGGTGTGGCGAGCTTCGAACCCCACGTCCAGCAGCGTGTCCAGGCGTGGATGGACCCGATGAAGGAGTACACCCTCAGCCAGCAGGGCGTCGTCGGTCACTCCGAACAGTCCATGCAGGCACTGTGGGCCTTCGGCTCCGGCGGCACCCTCGGCACCGGCCTCGGCCAGGGCCACTCCGACCTCATCCGGTTCGCCGCCAACTCGGACTTCATCCTCGCCACCTTCGGCGAGGAAATGGGCCTCGCCGGCATCATGGCGATCCTGCTGATCTACGGCCTGATCGTGGAACGCGGCGTGCGGACCGCCCTCGCCGCCCGCGACCCCTTCGGCAAGCTGCTCGCGGTCGGCCTCTCCGGCGCCTTCGCCCTGCAGGTCTTCGTCGTCGCCGGCGGTGTCATGGGACTCATCCCGCTGACCGGTATGACCATGCCGTTCATGGCGTACGGAGGCTCGTCCGTACTGGCCAACTGGGCCCTGATCGGCATCCTCATCAGAATCAGCGACACCGCGCGCCGCCCGGCGCCCGCCCCCGCCGGCAACCCCGACGCCGAGATGACCCAGGTGGTCCGCCCGTCATGAACAAGCCCCTGCGCCGAATCGCGATCTTCTGCGGACTGCTGGTCCTCACCCTCCTGCTGCGCGACAACTGGCTCCAGTACGTCAAGGCCGACGGCCTCAAGACCGACCCGAAGAACCGCCGCGTCACCATCGCCCGCTACTCCACCCCGCGCGGCGACATCATCGTCGACGGCGACCCGATCACCGGCTCCACGGCGTCCGGCTCGTCGGGCCTGAACGACCTGAAGTACAAGCGCACGTACAAGAACGGCCCCATGTGGGCGCCGGTCACCGGGTACGCCTCCCAGGCCTTCGGCGCAAACCAGCTGGAGTCCCTGGAGGACGGCATCCTCACCGGCGACGACGACCGGCTTTTCTTCCGCAACACCCTCGACATGGTCACGGGCAAGCAGAAGTCGGGCGGCAACGCCGTCACCACCCTCAACGCGGCCGCCCAGAGCGCCGCCTACAACGGGCTGAAGAAGCAGGGCGGCAAGGGCGCGGTCGTCGCCCTGGAGCCCTCCACCGGCAAGATCCTGGCCCTCGCCTCCTACCCGTCGTACGACCCCTCGGCCTTCGCCGGCACCTCGGACACCGACGCCGAGGCCTGGAAGAAGCTCCAGAAGAAGTACAACCCCGATGACCCGATGCTGAACCGGGCACTGCGCGAGACCTACCCGCCGGGCTCCACCTTCAAGGTGGTCACCGCCGCGGCCGCCCTCCAGAACGGGCTGTACAGCTCCGCCGACCAGGCCACGAAGTCCCCGCTGCCCTACGTCATGCCCGGCACCACCACCGAGCTGAAGAACGAGGGCAGCATCCCCTGCAAGAACGCGACCATGCGGGTCGCGCTGCGGTACTCCTGCAACACCGTCTTCGGCAAGATCGGCGCCGACCTCGGCAACGACAAGATGCTCGCCGAGGCCAAGAAGTTCGGCTTCGACTCCGAGCAGTTCACGCCGGTCCGCTCCAGCGCCTCGGTCTTCTCCGACGACATGAACCAGTCGCAGACCGCGCTGTCCTCGATCGGCCAGTACAACACCGCCGCGACCCCGCTGCAGATGGCCATGGTCGCCTCGGCGGTGGCCAACGACGGCAAGCTCATGAAGCCGTACATGATCGACAAGCTGCAGTCGTCGAACCTCGACACCATCTCCCAGACGGACCCCGAGGAGATGAGCCAGCCGCTGTCCTCCTCCAACGCCCAGATCCTCCAGTCCATGATGGAGACGGTCGTCAAGGAGGGCACCGGCACCAACGCCCAGATCGGCGGCGTCACCGTCGGCGGCAAGACCGGTACCGCCCAGCACGGTGTGGAGAACAGCGAGAACCCCTACGCCTGGTTCATCTCGTACGCCAAGCTTCCCGACGGCAGCAAGCCCGTCGCCGTCGCCGTGGTGATCGAGGACGACCAGGCCAACCGTGACGACATCTCCGGCGGCGGCCTCGCGGCCCCGATCGCGAAGAGCGTGATGGAGGCAGTCATCAGTTCCAAGAAGTGACCCTGCTCACGTCCCCTTCACATCGGTGCACGTTGACATACCGGTCCTGTATCGGGTTACGGGCTTGGCCAGGTCACACAAACACAGCCGGGTACGGTAGGCCCGGACGGCAGCCTCCGACCGCACACCCGTGCCGGTCGGGACCGACGGAGAGGGCTGGTAGGGAACTATGGAAGAGCCGCGTCGCCTAGGCGGCCGGTACGAACTGGGCCACGTGCTCGGCCGCGGTGGCATGGCGGAGGTCTACCTCGCACATGACACCCGGCTCGGCCGCACGGTGGCGGTGAAGACGCTGCGCGCGGACCTCGCACGCGATCCGTCCTTCCAGGCCCGGTTCCGCCGGGAGGCCCAGTCGGCCGCCTCGCTCAACCATCCCGCGATCGTCGCGGTCTACGACACGGGCGAGGACTACATCGACGGGGTCTCGATCCCGTACATCGTCATGGAGTACGTGGACGGCTCGACGCTCCGCGAGCTGCTGCACTCCGGACGCAAGCTGCTGCCCGAGCGCGCGATGGAAATGACCATCGGCATTCTCCAGGGCCTGGAGTACGCGCACCGCAGCGGCATCGTCCACCGTGACATCAAGCCGGCGAACGTCATGCTCACGCGCAACGGCCAGGTCAAGGTGATGGACTTCGGCATCGCCCGCGCCATGGGCGACTCCGGCATGACCATGACCCAGACGGCCGCGGTCATCGGCACCGCCCAGTACCTCTCCCCGGAGCAGGCCAAGGGCGAGCAGGTCGACGCCCGCTCGGACCTCTACTCGACGGGTTGCCTCCTCTACGAGCTGCTGACGGTACGACCCCCGTTCGTGGGCGACAGCCCGGTGGCCGTCGCCTACCAGCACGTCCGCGAGGAACCCCAGCCCCCGTCGGTGTTCGACCCGGAGATCACGCCCGAGATGGACGCGATCGTCCTCCGCGCGCTGGTCAAGGACCCGAACTACCGCTACCAGTCGGCCGACGAGATGCGCGCCGACATCGAGGCATGCCTCGACGGCCAGCCGGTCGCCGCCACCGCGGCGATGGGTTCGGTGGGCTACGGCTACCCGGACGACCAGCAGACGACCGCCCTGCGCTCCGACGCCGGCGCCACGACGATGCTCCCGCCGATGAACCCGGACGACGGGGGGTACGGCTACGACGAGCGCCCGGACCGCCGCCGCCAGCAGAAGAAGACCAACACCTCCACGATCCTGCTCGTGGTCGCCGGCATCCTGGTGCTGGTCGGCTCGATCCTGATCGGCAAGTGGGTGGTCAGCGGCAACGGCGGGGACAAACCCTTCGCCGTCCCGAACTTCATCGGCCAGACCTACTCGGACGCGCAGAAGATGGCCGACAACTCCGGCCTGAAACTCGCGGACCCGACCCGGAAGCCCTGTGAGAAGCAGCCCAAGGGCAAGGTCTGCTCCCAGGACCCGGCCCTTGGCACGGACGTCAACAAGGGCGACACGATCAGCCTGGTGGTGTCCACGGGCGCGCCGAAGGTCGCGGTCGACAACGTGATCGGCAAGAACGTCGACGACGCCACCACCCAGCTGGAGAACAAGGGCTTCAACGTCAAGGTCACCAGGACGGTGTCCTCCCAGGACGAGGGCACGGTCCTGAGCCAGAACCCCGACCCGGGCACGGAGAAGGAGAAGGGCTCGACCATCACTCTGGAGGTCGCCAAGGCCGAGGAGAAGTCGACGGTCCCCGACGTCAGCGGCAAGTCCTGCGACGAGGCCAAGGCGCAGATGCAGGCGAACAACCTCACCGGCAACTGCTCCGAGGTGGACACCGACGACCCCAACCTGGTGGGCAAGGTCGTCTCGACCGACCCGCAGGCCGGGCAGCAGGTCGACAAGAACTCCACGGTGAACATCCAGATCGGCAAGGCCAAGCAGCAGACGCCCGTACCGGGCGTGGTCGGCCAGACCGTCCAGCAGGCCAAGCAGACCCTGCAGGCGGCCGGCTTCACCAACATCCAGTTCAACGGTGACAGCAGCGACAACGCCCGCGTCCTCGCCCAGAACCCGAACGCCAACACCCCCGTCGACAACCCCGGCGGCACACAGATCACCCTCACCACGGTGAGTGCCGGCGGCAACAACGGCGGCAACAACGGCGGCGGCTTCTTCGGCGGCAACAGCGGCTGACGCCACCCCGCGCTCGACAGAGCCCGGTGTCCTTCTGGCGGAAGGGCACCGGGCTCCGCTTTATCCACCGATATCGCACATGCGTCTCACGCCCGCTCACTCGCACTGCCGCCTCGTTCGCATCGTTGAGGTTCACAACTGAGCTCCTTCAAGGAACTCGGCGGGATCCAGTCACGCACCGCGTGCCTCGCACTCTTCTCCCGCCGAGCCGTCCTCAACGTCGCCGTGCTCCTCCGCGACAGCGAAGTCGTACGTCAGGTGCGTGTCCACCTCCTCGACATGGAGCACCTGGCCCGCACACAGCCTGGGGAAAACCCCGCCCCGACCGGCCATCAGGCCCTCGACGTCCGAATCGGCCAGCGCATCGCCCACATCCTCGGCAGGACCGTCGTCCCGATGTTCATGGGATCCGGGACGAGCGCCCCGCGGTCGGCGTAATGGCCGCGATGGACGCCGTAAACGGGCGTGCCTTCGAACGCCACATCGCCAAACCGCCGGCCCGCGACGGTTGCACCGACATCGTCGTACAGGGCGGTCACGCGACAGGGGCGTCGACGTCATCGGACTCACGGCCGACGGGTGACGATTCGCCGTCCGGTGCGAAGGCTTCGCGCCCTGCCTCGACATCACCAGTCCCACTGGGGTGCCGGGGAGCCGCTCGGGGTGCTGGAGCAGCCGGGACGCGGCAGACCTCCCGCAAGGAGGTCTGTCAGCGCAGTTCCTTCGGTGGCGTCCGCCTGCTGTCGACCTTCTGGACCCGCACCAGCTCGCCCCACACCACGTACCGGTACCGGCTCGTGTACACCGGAGTGCACGTCGTCAGGGTGATGTAGTGGCCCGGCTTGGTCTTGCCGGACTCCTTGGGGATCTGGGAGAGGACCTTGACGTTGTACTTCGACGTCTCGGGGAGGACCGAGTACGCCTTGTAGACGTACCAGTCGTTCCGCGTCTCGAAGACGATCGGGTCGCCGACCTTCACCTTGTCGATGTTGTGGAACTTGGCCCCGTGGCCGTCACGGTGGGCGGCGAGGGTGAAGTTGCCGGCCTTGCCGGTGGTGGGGAGCATCGCCTTCGCCGGGTCCGTGTAGTAGCCGGCCACCCCGTCGTTCAGGACATCCGTCGACGTGCCCTTCTCGACCAGCACCTCGCCGTTCCTCATGGACGGCACATGCAGGAACCCGATGCCGTTCTTCGTGTTCAACGCACCCGGCCCGGTGTCCTGCTGGGCCCAGGTGTCACGGACCTTGTCGCCCTCCCGGTCGGCCTTGCGGTCGGCGATCACGTTCGTCCACCACAGCGAGTAGACGACGAACAGACCGAGCACCAGGCCCGCCGTGATGAGGAGTTCACCGAAGAAGCTGACCGCCATCGCGACCCGGCCGATCGGCCGGCGGCCCGGCACGGGCACCGCGTCCTGCGCGTCGGTCTGCTCTTCGGTGTCGTCGGCGGTCGCTGCCACTGTTCCTCTGCCTCTGCCCTTACTCGACGAGCGCGTCTGGCTTGCCCTTGCTGCGCGGACGTTCCTCGACCATCTTGCCCCACACGATCAACCGGTACTTGCTGGTGAACTCCGGTGTGCAGGTGGTCAGGGTGATGTACCGCCCCGGCGTGGTGAAGCCCGATCCCTTCGGGACCGGGTCCAGCACACTCACGTTGCCCGGCGACGTCACCGGCAGCATCGACGTCACCTTGTACACGAAGTACTCGTCCTGCGTCTCGACCACGACCGCGTCACCGGCCGTCAGCCTGTTGATGTACCGGAACGGCTCGCCGTGCGTGTTGCGGTGCGCGGCGAGACCGAAGTTACCCGTCTTGTCCTGCGGCATCGCGGTCTTCAGCACACCCTCGCCGTAATGGCCGACCATGCCCTTGTCGAGGACCTTCTTGTTGCTGACGCCCTCCGCTATCGGCGCCACCACGTCCAGCTTGGGGATGTGCAGGATGGCGAAACCCTGCCCGGGCGCGAAGACACCGGGCGCACGCTTCCCGCTCGCCCAGTCCTTCTGGAGGCTGCTGGTCTCGCTGCCCGCCTGCGCATGGGCCCGGACGTTGGTCCACCACAGCTGGTACGTGACGAACAGCAGCATCAGCACACCGGTGGTGATGAAGACCTCTCCTATCGCCCGGCTCGCCATGACGGCCGGACTCGGCTTGCGCGCCCGCGCCTGCCGACGGGCCTCGACCCGGGAGAGCGGACGCTCCGACGGACTGCTCTGGGACGGCGCCGTCTCCGGTGCGCCGCCATGACGGCCACCGCGCCGCCTGGCCGCCTTTCTGCGGGCCGCCCGGCCACCCCCTGGGACACCGGCGCCGGATGAGGCTGCCGAGCCCGCAGACGCCGATATGGGCGGCGGATCGGGAATCCGCAGCGCCACGGTCTCGTCGTCGACCGGCGGGAGATACGCCGTGCCGCCGAGCGCACTCGGTCCCCCGTACGACTGATCCCCGTACGAGGTATCGGTCTCGCGCTCGGGGCGCAGCGCGGTCACGCCGTGGCCCTGCCCACCACCGGGGCGAGCCCCGCCGACCTCGCCACGGCCCCCTGGTCACCGCACTCCATCAGCCAGTTGGCCAGCATCCGGTGCCCGTGCTCGGTCAGCACCGACTCGGGATGGAACTGGACCCCCTCCACCGGGAGTTCCCGGTGCCTGAGGCCCATGATGATCCCGTCGTGGGTGCGGGCCGTGACCTCCAGCTCGGCCGGCACGGTGGCCGGCTCAGCGGCGAGCGAGTGGTAGCGGGTCGCGGTGAACGGGCTCGGCAGCCCGGCGAAGACCCCCTTGCCCCCGTGCTCCACCAGCGACGTCTTGCCGTGCAGCAGCTCCGGCGCGCGGTCCACCACACCGCCGTACGCCACCTGCATGGACTGCATGCCGAGACAGACGCCGAAGACGGGAACGCCGGTGTCCGCGCAGTGGCGGACCATCTCCACGCAGACCCCCGCCTGCTCCGGCGTGCCGGGCCCCGGCGACAGCAGGACACCGTCGAAGCCGTCCTGGGCGTGTGCCGTCGACACCTCGTCGTTGCGCAGCACCTCGCACTCGGCCCCCAGCTGGTACAGGTACTGGACCAGGTTGAAGACGAAGCTGTCGTAGTTGTCGACGACGAGAATCCGCGTGCTCACTGGTTGTCCACCGTCACATCGTTGAAGGGCAGCAGTGGTTCGGCCCAGGGGAAGACGTACTGGAAGAGGACATAGACCACGGCCAGGACCAGCACGAGTGAGATCAACGCCCTCACCCACGCGCCGCCCGGCAGATGCCGCCAGATCCAGCCGTACATGCCGTCCCTTCCGTTCCACCACGGCACCAGAATCCCGCCGTACTGCACCAGACTAACGGCGCAGCGCCTCGGGTTTGCCTGCCTCCACAGGCTGTGTGGAGTCCAGATGCGCCCAGACGATCAGCCGATGACTGTGCCCCCATTCCGGATCGCACGTGGTCAGCGTGAGATAGCGGCCTGGACGCGTATACCCGGACTTACGTGGCACAGGGTCGATCACTTCAACGTCCGTCGGAACTGTTTTGTAAGGGCCTTTGTCGATCCGATACGTGAACCAGGTCGTACCGTCCGTCAGTACGATCGCGTCACCCCTGCGGAGCCGCGGGAAGTCCAGGAACGGGTCGCCGTACGTGCGGCGATGGCCGGCGACCGCGAAGTTGCCCTCCTGACCCAGCCGGGCGGTACGGGCGTAGTGGGCGAGACCCTTCTTCAGCACATCGGTGCCGGTGCCCTCCAGGACGGGCTTGTTCCACGTGAAACCGAACCGGGGGATGTACATGATCGCGAAAGGCCTGCCGTAGTGATACGCGGCCGGCGCGGCGGGGGCGGCGCTCGCCCCGGCCGTGGGGTGCACGGCGGCACTGTCCGACCACTGCCGCTGCAACTGGTCGATCTGGTCGTGCATGACACTGTCGGCCTTCACACCGGTCCAGAACAGCACATACACGACGAAGAGGACTATGAGTGTGCCGATCGTGATGCAGAGCTCGCTGACGGTCCTGACGATCACCCGCACCGGCGGCTCCAGAGGACGACGGGCTGCTTACCCCACAGGCTTCGCGTAGTGCAGATCCACTGTGCCCGAGTAGCCCGGCAGAGTCACCGTCCCGTCCTCGGTGACTTTCCAGCCGAGGCCGTACACGTTGACGTACACCATGTAGTTCTGGATCGCCTCGGAGTCCGCGAGCGCCTGCTGCATCTTCGCCGGATCCCCCACCGCCTGGATCTTGTACGGCGGCGAGTACACCCGGCCCTGGAGGATCAGCGTGTTGCCCACGCACCGCACGGCACTGGTGGAGATCAGCCGCTGGTCCATGACCTTGATGCCCCGGGCGCCGCCCTGCCACAGGGCGTTCACCACGGCCTGCAGGTCCTGCTGGTGGATGACCAGGTAATCGGGCTGGGGCTCGGGATATCCGGGAAGCTTGGCGGTGGCGTTCGGCGGGGCGTCGTTCAGCGTGACGGTGATCGCGTCGCCGGTCAGCTTCTGGGTGCCCGCGTCCTTCTCCAGACCGGAGAGCTTGTCGTCCTCGGCCTTGCTGGAGCCGTCGTCCCGCTCGGCGAGCTTCTCGTTCCGCTCCCGGGAACCCGCGTTGGACTCGTCCAGGTCCTTGTTCTTGCGGCTGCGCTCCTGGATCAGGTCGGACAGCTTCAGCAGATTGTCGTCCGAGCGGATGTCGGTGCCCTTGGCCGTGTTGAAGCTGGTGAAGAAGAGAAGACCCGCCAGGGCGAAGACGGCCACGGTCAGAATCCGTACCGGCCGGAAGCCACCCTTGCGGGCCGGGTCCTTACCCGTTGATCCGGTGGCGTTGGAGTCGGCAGAATTGCTCAACGTACCCTTATCTCCTTCGGCGCCGCGGAAGCACTACGCTAACGGACGCCCGGGGGAGCGGTCAGTGTGCCCTTACTGTCCCCTTGTACGCTGCTCCGAGCCCGACCCAGTTACCTGCGCGGCCACGCAGCGCATCGACAGGAGAGACCCTCGTGCCGAAGTCACGTATCCGCAAGAAGGCCGACTACACGCCGCCCCCGGCGAAGCAGGCGACCGCCATCAAACTGAACAGCCGTGCCTGGGTCGCGCCGGTGATGCTGGCCATGTTCCTCATCGGACTGGCCTGGATCGTCGTCTTCTACGTGACCGACGGCTCGCTGCCCATCGACAGCCTCGACAACTGGAACATCGTCGTGGGCTTCGGCTTCATCGCCGCCGGCTTCGGTGTCTCCACCCAGTGGAAATAGCTCTGCCCAGGGCTGTTCGCTGAGTTATCCACAGGCCTGACCTGCTGTCCACATCCTCCTGGGGAAAAGACGACGATCTGTGGATAACCCATCGGGCGTTGACGCCGGTACGACTACCACAACGCCCACCGCAAGACTGTTCGCCCCCTGCCTGACCTGCACAAATGCAGGTGAGTGACAGGGGGCGCAGCTGTGCGGGAACGCTATGCACAAGATCCGCCACCGACTGTGGACAACGGTTCGGTATCGGTGCGGTGTGCCGCCGTGATCCGGCTCAAGTGAGCTGTGCGGTCCGGATGACCGTGATCACCAGGGCCGCCACCAGCACCAGCGCACAGGTGCCGCACTGGATGAGGTTCCGCCGCTCGCGCGGAGCGTGCACCATCGCGTAGCCGGTGACGACCCCGGCGACCAGGCCGCCGATATGGGCCTGCCAGGCGATGCCGCCATGGAAGGTGAAGATGAGGTTGATCACCAGCAGGGCGATGATCGGCCGCATGTCGTAGTTGAGCCGGCGGATGAGCACGGCGGTCGCGCCGAAGAGGCCGAAGATGGCGCCGGACGCGCCGAGGGACGCACTGGTCGGGGAGGAGAGCAGATAGGTGAGCGCGCTGCCGGCCAGGCCCGACACGAAATAGAGCGTGAAGTAGCGTGCCCGGCCGAGGGCTGTCTCCAAGGGCCCGCCGATCCACCACAGGCTGAGCATGTTGAACGCGATGTGCGTGTACTGCTGCGGATCGTGCAGGAACATCGCGGTCAGCAGCCGGTAGTACTGTCCCTCCGCGACGCCCTCGACCCCGATCCTGCCGAACAGCTCGAAGTCGCCGGTGAAACTCCAGCCGACGGAGACCTGGACCAGGAAGATCGCGACGTTGACGCCGATCAGGATCTTGGTGAGCAGCCGGGGGTCGGCGGTGACGGTGCCGCCGGCGATGGTGCGCGGGCGGGTGTCGGCCGGGGGCGGGCCGCTCTGGCCCGGGGTGGTGCCGCGGACGCATTCGGGGCACTGGAAGCCCACGGAGGCGCTGACCATGCACTCGGGGCAGATGGGGCGCTCGCACCGGGTGCAGCGCACGCCCGTCTCCCGGTCCGGGTGCCGGTAGCACATGGGCAGGCTGTGGGCGTCGCGTGCGCTGCCTGTCGCCTGGTCCTCCATGGGGTCCCCTCGTTCGTCGTGGGCAATGCGCTGCCCCGCACATCCTTACGGACGGGCGGGGCGTTTGGTTCCCTTCGGGCGCTTCCTTTCGGGCGCTTCCTCCGGGCGTGCCTTGCGGCGGATCAGCTCTCGCGCTTCGCCACGGTGATCGTCTCGACGACGACGTCGTTCTCGGGACGCTTGTTCGGCCCGGTGACGGTGACGGAGGCGATCTTGTCCACGGTCTTCTGGCTGTCCGCGTCGACGACCTCGCCGAAGATGGTGTGCTTGCGGTTGAGGTGGGGCGCGGGATTGACCGTGATGAAGAACTGCGAGCCGTTGGTGCGGGGGCCGGCGTTGGCCATGGCCAGCAGGTAGGGGCGGTCGAAGCGGAGGTCGGGGTGGAACTCGTCCTCGAACTTGTAACCGGGGCCGCCGATGCCGGTGCCGAGCGGGTCGCCGCCCTGGATCATGAACCCGCCGATCACGCGGTGGAAGATCGTGCCGTCGTAGAGCCGGTCGGTGGAGACCGTGCCGGTGGCCGGGTGGGTCCACTCACGCTCGCCCCGGGCCAGTTCGACGAAGTTCTTGACCGTCTTGGGCGCGTGGTTCGGGAAGAGCCGGACCTCGATCTCACCGAGACTGGTCTTCAAGGTGGCGTAGAGCTGCTCGGCCACGGTCCGCCTTCCGTTGTGCTCTCGTGGTGCTCGGGTGTAACCCGGTGGTGGGTTGCGCCGTCACGATCCTCGCACGGTACGGCGGCCCGGTGACCCGGCAGGGCTCTCCGTGCGCGGATCCTCACGAATCGCTTGCGGAAACCCGGCGGATCCCCCCGGGCGGGGGCGCTGGGCGCCGATCCGTGGCATTGTCGTCGGCAAGCCCCTCTTAGCTCTGGTTGCACCCGTATGCCCGTCCTCGCGCGCCGCTCGGCCCGTCGGCAGGCATGATCCGTAAAAGGGTGGAAAGTCGAAATACCGTACGCCACCGAGGAGGAGGAACCCGTGACCCGCAAAGAGAGCGTGCGCACCGCGACCAGCTCGGCGAAGGACAGCGTGCGGCACGCCGCGGAAGTGGTGGCGCCCTACGCCGACACGGCCAAGGAGCGTGCCGCGTACTACGCGCAGGAGGCACGCGTACGGCTCGCGCCCGTGATGTCGCAGGCTGCTGAGCAGGCCCGCGTCCAGTACGACGCCCGTCTCGTCCCGCGTCTGGAGCAGGCGCGGACCCATGTGCCGTCGATGGTGGACCAGGCTGCGCACGACGCGGCCGATCTGACCCGTAAGGCCGCCCGGCAGGCTGCCGACTATTCACGTCCGAGGATCGAGCAGGCCGTGGCGGCGGCCGGGCCGGTCCGTGACGAGGCCACGGCGCGCGGTGCGGCCGCGTTGGCCGCGCTGCGCGGCAATGTCTCGGCCGAGGAGATCGAGAAGCTGGCGCGCAGGAACCAGCGGCGTTCGTCGTTCGGCCGGGCGTTCAAGGCGTTCGCCGTGTTCGGTGTGCTGGCTGGTGCCGCGTTCGCCACGTGGAAGTGGTGGGACAAGCAGGCCAACCCGGACTGGCTGGTGGAGCCGCCCGCTGCCACGGAGGTCCCGGATTCGGGGCGTCTCGGCTCGGTGGACGGCAGTTCTCCCCTGCATCCCGAGGTTCAGGCCAAGGAGGCGGAGGAGCAGACGTCCCGGGACGACAAGGGGCGTTGAGCCGCGGCGTTTCACGTGAAACCGGCGAACCCTTCGGCCCGCGCTTTGGCGGCCCGAGGGGTGGCCGCGGTGTCACCAGCTGATCGTGGCCGCCACCGGCAGATGATCACTGCCGGTGGCCGGCAACGTCCATGACCTGTGCGGTCGCACGCCGCGGACCAGGATCTGGTCGATCCGTGCCATGGGGAATTTCGCCGGCCAGCTGAAGCCGAAGCCGTCGCCTGCCGTGTCCTGGGCCGATCGCAGCTGCTCGGTGAGGCCGGCGAACGCGCGGTCGTCCATGGTGCCGTTCAGGTCGCCGAGCAGGACCACCCGCGCGTTCGGCTCGGCGGCGACGGCGTCGGCGAGGGCCTGCGCGCCGGCGTTGCGCTGGGACGTCCAGAAGCCCGTCCTGGGCAGTACCCGTACGGATCCCAGGTGGGCCACGTAGACCGTGAGAGGTCCGTGGGAGGTGGCCACCGTGGTGCGCAGCGCCCGGTTGTACCGCATCTTCACGGCGGCCGGGATGGTGTCACCCAGTGGCCCCTCGTCCGTCTTGATGTCCACCGGCCGGGTGTCCGACAGCGGCAGCCTGCTCCACAGTCCGACCGTGCCCAGCACCACGTGGTGGGGGTACGTCCGGGCCAGCGCTTTCTCGTAGGTACCCGTGGCGGGTCCGGTCAGTTCCTCGAGCGCCAGCACGTCCGCGCCAGAGGCGGCCAGGGCGCGGGCGGTACCCACCGGGTCGGGGTTGCCTGCGTCGACGTTCTGACTGACGACGGTGAGGTCACCGCCCGGGTGGGACCTGTCGCCGATCAGCCCGCCGAACAGGTTCAGCCACACCACGGCCGGCAGCAGCAGTGCGACCCCCGCGGAGGCGGAGCGGCGCCACAGCGCCCCGGCCAGCAGCACCGGGATGAACAGGCCGAACCATGGCAGGACGCTCTCCGCCAGGCTGCCGAGGTTGCCGATCCGGTTCGGGATGTCGGCGTGCAGCAGCATGAGCAGACCGAGCAGCAGCGCCGAACCCGTGAGCACCGGGCCGCGCTTCCATGGCCCGAGCCGGCCGAAGCCGTCCCGCCCGCTCGCCGCGGTGTCCGCCGCGTCCGTCGTACGGGCCGCGTCCGCCGCGTCCGCGTCCGCCGCGTCTCCTTGACCCGCTTGACCTGTTCGACCCGCTTGACCCGCTTCGTTCGCTGCGGCCGCCGTGTCTCCGGCATCCATCTTCTGCCTCATCGTCTGTCCTCGATCGTTCCGGCGGGAGAGCCGGCCGTTCCTGACGTCGGGCCGCCAGTCAAAGCGGTGTGGTGTTGCCGAGGCGTATGCCGTTCTCGATACGCGGACGATATGTGCCGACTCATAGCATCGGTCGCATGCGTGTGCTGATCGTCGAGGACGAGCCCTATCTGGCGGAGGCCATCCGCGACGGCCTGCGTCTGGCCGCGATCGCGGCCGACATCGCAGGTGACGGTGGGACCGCTCTGGAACTGCTGGACGTCAACAACTACGACGTCGCCGTCCTCGACCGCGACATCCCCGGGCCTTCCGGAGACGAGGTCGCCAAGCACATCGTCGCCTCCGGCAGCGGCATGCCGATCCTCATGCTCACCGCGGCCGACCGTCTCGACGACAAGACGTCCGGTTTTGAACTCGGCGCCGACGACTACCTGACGAAGCCGTTCGAACTCCAGGAGCTCGCGCTCCGGCTCAGGGCCCTGGACCGCAGGCGTGCCCATCACCGGCCTCCCGTGCGGGACATCGCGGGTCTGCGCCTTGATCCGTTCCGCAGGGAGGTCTACCGGGACGGCCGCTATGTCGCGCTGACCAGGAAGCAGTTCGCGGTGCTCGAAGTCCTCGTCGCCGCCGAGGGCGGTGTCGTCAGCGCGGAGGAGCTCCTGGAACGCGCCTGGGACGAGAACGCCGACCCGTTCACCAACGCCGTACGCATCACCGTCTCGGCGCTGCGCAAGCGTCTGGGCGAACCCTGGGTCATCGCGACCGTGCAGGGCGTCGGTTACCGCATCGGCGCCCGGCCAAAGACCGCTCCGGAGGGAGAGGGAGACCGTGGATAGGGCTCCTGGTCCGAGCGTTCGCCTCAAACTCACCCTCAGCTATGCCGGATTCGTCATGCTGGCCGGCGCTCTGCTGCTGGCCGCGGTGTGGGTGTTCCTGAACCGTGTGCCGCATCCCGGGCTGATCATCGTGCCCGACTACCGCCTGGCCGTCGTGCGTACTTTCGCGCCGACCGCCGTTGCCGTTCTGACGTTCCTGCTGGTGTTCGGTCTCGCGGGCGGGTGGATCCTCGCCGGCCGGATGCTCGCCCCTCTGACCCGGATCACGGACGCCACCCGCGTGGCCACCGACGGCTCGCTCTCCCACCGGATCCGGCTGCCGGGCCGCAGGGACGAGTTCCGTGAACTCGCCGACGCCTTCGACGCGATGCTCGCGCGGCTTGAGGCGCACGTCGCCGAGCAACGGAGATTCGCGGCCAACGCCTCGCATGAGCTGCGTACTCCGCTCGCCGTCTCGAAGGCGCTGCTCGAGGTGGCCCGCAGCGATCCGGATGGGCGGTCCGGCGAGATCATCGAACGTCTGGACGTCGTGAACACCAGGGCGATCGACCTCACCGAGGCGCTGCTGCTGCTCAGCCGCGCCGACCGAGGGTCCTTCAGCCGGGAACCCGTCGATCTGTCCCTCATGGCGGAGGAGGCCACCGAAACGCTCCTGCCTCTCGCGGAGCAGCACGGCGTGGTGATCGAGACGTCCGGCGACATCGCGCCCGCGCTCGGGTCGCCGGCGCTTCTGCTGCAGCTGACCACGAACCTCGTGCACAACGCGATCGTCCACAACCTGCCCGCCCAGGGCACCGTGTGGGTCCGCACCGGCGTCCGTCCCGGGACCGTGGTGCTCACCGTCGAGAACACGGGCCGGAGGATCAGCGCGCGACTGGCTTCGACGCTCACCGAACCGTTCCGGCGGGGCACTGACCGCGTGCGTACCGGCCACGCGGGGGTCGGGCTCGGCCTGGCCATCGTCAGGACCATCGCCCAGGCGCACGACGGGACGCTCACCCTCACCCCGCGCGCCGCCGGCGGCATCCGCATCACCGTCGAACTCCCCGCCTCGTCCTCGAACACCGGCCGATAGCCCCCGCCGGCTTCTCACACCAGGTCATCGGACTGGCACGTACGGTGCGCACGGCGCGCGCGGTTCACGCGGTTCCTCGCCGAGGTGTGGGGCCCGAACCTTCGGCCCCGGGTCCGTGTCCTCCACCGCGGCGCCTGCGTGAAACCGGGACAAAAAAGACCCCTCCGACTGCGTTTTCGCAGTTCAGAGGGGTCCTACGGGGTGGAGCCTAGGGGAGTCGAACCCCTGACATCCGCCATGCAAAGTCACGTGCACCGCAGACCCGGTTTCGCCGGGTGTCGCCGGGTGGCCCCGAG